>JANQIP010000187.1 GCA_028282095.1 Xanthobacteraceae bacterium
CATGATCCCGAAAAGTTGCAGACTTTTCGGACAAGATCATGCGGAAAAACAAAGAGAAACAGAGTGCGATCGATTCAATCTGAATGGATCGCACTCTAGACGTCACGATGCATTCTCGAAATCAGAATGCACTCACTGAAGTGAGGTGGCTGATGTTGAAGCAGATCACAGGCGCAACAGTCGCACTGCTGACCAGCGCGTCCATCGCACTTGGTTGCACAGCCGTGAACATCGCTGCCGCAGACAGCAGTATGGTTGCGGCCCGGACCATGGAATGGGCCGCCGACATGAAGTGGGCCCTCGTCAACATCCCGAAAGGCTCGCCCGTTGAGATGGCCGCGCCGGAAAACCTCAAGCTGCCGTCGAAGACCGTCAAAACCGCGCATGCGATTCTCGGGATCACGACCGAACTGGTGGAAGGCAACGCCCTCCTTGACGGCACCAATGCCGCCGGGTTGACGATGAGCGCCAACTTTCTTCCGGGCTTCACGACCTATCAAGACGTCTCGGCCGACGACAAGCAGTATGTATCCATCTACGCGTTTGGCACGTGGGCGCTCGGAATGTTCGCACGTGTTTCCGAGCTGCGCGACGGCCTCGCCGACGTCAAGGTGTGGTGGGATGGTCAGAAGATTGGCGGTGCTCCACCGGACCTGCACTTTGTCTTCACGGACAAGACCGGTGAGAGCATCATTGTCGAGTTTGTGGACGGCGAGAAGAGCATTCACAAGAACGAAGTTGGCGTACTGACCAATGCGCCAACTTACGATTGGCACCTCAACAACCTCAGGAACTACCTCGACTTGCGCTCGGTGGCCGTGAGCTCGGTCAATATCGGGACGACCAACGTGACGGCACTCGGGCAAGGCGGCGGTCTGCTCGGCGTTCCTGCCGACTACACACCGCCGTCCCGCTTCGTGAGGACGACATATCTCCGATATTTCGCGACGGAGCCCAAGAACGCCGCGGAGGCGGTGTCGATCGCCGGCCATATCCTCAACACGGTGGACATTCCCCATGGTGTGGTGCGCAGCGATGAGGGTGGCCAGGCCATCACCGACTACACGCAGTGGGTGGTTATCAAGGATCTCTCCAACGATCGCATGATGATCGCCGACTACAACAACCGAACCAATTACCTGACGATCGACCTCAAGAGCGTGTTGGCACAAAAAAAGTCCGTTCGGATGCCGGTGGCGGATTTGCCTTATCCGTCGGGTGCACCCCTTAAGACGCTCGCGGCAAACTAGTGATGCGGCAACGCTTGGGCTCGTCTCATTGTGTTGGTGCCGCATCACAAAGTAACGGATTAGCTAGTGTTCCTTACCTGACGGTCCAGGATCGGGCCGTCGGAGTCGGAACACTAGAGCATGATCTTGTCCGAGAAGCCGGCCAGCTTTTCGGGATCATGCTCTCTCTTCATCTGGTCGCATGATCTTGTCCGAAAAATCTGCCAACTTTTCGGGATCATGCTCTCTCTTCATCTGGTCGCATGATCTTGTCCGAAACGTCTGTCAACTTTTCGGGATCATGCTCTTTGTCTGTTCGCATGATCTTGTCCGAAAAGTCTGTCAACTTTTCGGGATCATGCTCGAGACGTCTTGTGCTCCGATCAGTCCGCGGCCGCCGGCATCTTGCAGTCCTTGGCATAGGAATCGGCATGGTCGCGCACGATAACGCCGCGCATGCCCATCACCGGTCGCCCCTTCGCGTCCTTGACGATCTCGACCAGATAGAAGTCCTGGATCGGATAGTGGTTGGTGTTGAACCTGAAGCTGCCGCGCAGCGAGTCGAATTCCACGTCTTCCAGCGCCTTGCGGAACGCCGCCTTGTCCTCGATCCTGCCGCCGATCGCCTCAAGCGCCGCATTGATGATGAAGGCCCCGTCATAGGCCTGCGCCGCATTGGGCGAGGGAATGCGGCCGTGTTCTTTTTCGAAGTCGGCGACGAACGCCTTGCTCTTGGGATTGTCGAATCTTTCGCTCCAATGGGTGGCTGCGAAGGCTCCGGTCGCCGCGTCGCCGATCGCCGGCAGCACGGTCTGGTCGAGCGAAAACGACGGGGCATACATCGGGACATCCGCCTTCAGTCCGGCTTGGGAGTATTGCTTGACAAAATTGATGCCCATTCCGCCGGGATAGAAGAAGAACAAGGCATCCGGCTTCTTGTCCCGCAACTGGGCGATCTCGGCCGCGTAATCGAGCTGACCGAAGGCGGTGTAGATTTCGCCCACGACCTCGCCTTTGAAATAGCGCTTGAACCCTTTGAGGAAGTCCTTCCCGGCGGGGTAATTCGGCGCCATCAGGTAGATTCGCTTGAGGTCCCGGCGCTGCAGGTAGATTCCCATCGCCTCGGCCGAGGTATCGTTCTGGAACGACACCGAGAAGAAATGCGGATGGCACAGCCGGCCAGCATATTGCGACGGCCCGGCATTCACATTGACGATGAAGGTTCCCGAGTCGAGCACCGGCTTGGCGAGCGCCAGCAGCACGTTGGAGTAATTGATCCCGGTGATGATGTGGACGCGGTCGCGCTCGATCATCTTGTCGGCGATCTGGCGCCCGACATCGGGATTGGCCTCGTCGTCGCCCTGGATCAGTTCGACCGGCCGGCCGCCGAGCTTGTTGTCGAGCGTCTTGAGCCCGAGCTTGAATCCATCCAGCAGTTCCTGGCCGAGGCCACCGCTCGGCCCCGAGAACGTCGAGATGAAGCCGATCTTCACCGGGTCCTGCGCCGCCGCGACCACCGGCGGCGCAGCCGCCAAGATCGAAGCCACTAGCAACTTTTTCATGTTTCCCCCCTGTTTCAACGATTCCCGATCGGCGACGGATGCGATCATCGCCGCCGGGGGCTGAAAGCTGTTGTTGTTTTTCGCTCGATCGCGTGTTGTCCGGCGGGCCTCCCCCATGACTCCAGGCAGTATGCGACCCATGGCGACGATGAAGCGCATCGCCCTACCCGGCCCGGTCGCTGCCACTTGCGCGCGGGCCTGGGCGTCGAGTTGTTTCCTTGATCCGAGAGATCTGCGCTGCCGGGAAATCGCATCGCCGATAGTTAGAACTTTAACTAATTTCACAGTGATCGCGTTGGAGCGTCCTTGATCGATGTCAAACACCGCGGCGCTGGAGCGCCGCGAGACCCTGGCGCTCTCGCCGCTATTGCAAGCGCGAATCTAAGTCTCGTTGGAATTGGTCTGGTCCCCAATTGCTTGCGAGATTCGGACGGGAAACGCACTGGGCGTATCAGCCGACGGGGCTAGTGTTTCCTTCTCTGACGGTCCGCCCCCGAACCGTCAGAGAAGGAACACTAGCTGATCCATATGCCATGTGATGCGGCACCAACACGATGAGACGAGCTCAAGCGTTGGTGCCGCACTACTAGAGCATGATCCCGAATGTTGGCAGACGTCTCGGAAAAGATCATGCGACAAAGCAAAGAAACAGGAAGCGCGATCGATTCAACCTAAAGCCATTGCGGGCCGGCGCCGATCAAGCAAACCGTTTCTTCGTTTCGCTTTAGCAATTCGGGAACCCGCTGCCGATAAGATCGACGTGGTGACCACCATGGGTATGAACCGACGGACGATCCTCGGCCTTGCCGCCGGCATGGCGGGCGCGGGCACTTGCGTTGTCGCAACGCCGCTCGCGGCCGCGCGGGCCGGACCTGTTTCAGCCCTCGGCGTCGATGCGGCGGATTTCGGCGTGCGCCCGGGTCGCACCAGCGATCAGTCGGCCGCCGTCCAGCGTGCCATTGAGCGGACCGCCGCAACCGGAACGCCGCTTGCCTTCGCACCCGGCGTTTACAGAGTCAGCGGACTCAAGCTCCCGAGCGGTGCGCATCTCGTGGCGCCGCGCGGGGCATGCCGGCTTGCGTTCTCCGGTGGGTCCTCGCTTCTTTCCGCCGAGCATGCCGAACGGATCACGCTGTCGGGCCTCACCATCGACGGCGGCAAGAAAAACCTGCCCGAAAAGCGCGGGCTCGTTCATCTCGAGCATGTCGATCAACTCAAGGTCAGCGATTGCGAGATCACGGCCTCGGGCGGACACGGGCTTCTATTCATCGCGGTTTCGGGCGAGGTATCCGGCAATGCAATCACGGATACGACGGACGTCGCGCTGCAGTCCTTTAATGGCAACGGCCTTCTCATCGCCCGCAACGTGATCCAGCGGGCCGGCAACAATGGTATTCAGCTCATCCGTTGGGAGCTGGGCGACGACTCGACGCTGGTCGTCGATAACCGCATCACCGAGGTGCTCAACCGGTCGGGCGGCAACGGCCAGTACGGCAACGCCATCAACGCCTTTCGCGGCGCGAACGTGATCGTGCGCGGCAATCGGATCGACCGTTGCACGTTTTCGGGGGTGCGCGGCAACTCCGCCTCCAACATCCAGATTGTCGGCAACACCATCACCGAGGCCGGCGAGACCGCGATCTATTCCGAGTTCAGCTTCGAGGGCGCGGTTATCGCCAACAACATTGTCGACGGGGCGCAGACCGGCGTGTCCGTCACCAATTTCAACGAGGGCGGCCGGATCGCGACTGTCCAGGGCAATGTCGTGCGTAACCTAAGCCCGCGCCCGTCCAATCCCGATCCCGAGTTCCTTCACGGTATCGGCCTTTATGTGGAGGCGGACACGGCGGTGACCGGCAATGTGGTCGAGCGGGCAACCGCCGTGGGCATCGGCGTCGGATGGGGCCGGTATCTGCGCGATGTCGTGGTCTCCGGCAATGTGGTGCGCGATGCCGGGATCGGGATCGGGGTGTCGGTCGCAGAGGGAGCGAGCACGGCGCTGATCGCGTCCAACGTTATCACCGGCTCTCGGCGTGGCGCGATCGTCGGGATGGAACGGCGCTTGGCCGTGACCGGCGATTTGTCCCGCGATGGCGCTGCGAGTTTTCCGAACCTGACCATCACCGGAAACCGTATCGGTTGAGATAGTCTCATTTTTGCAACCTTAAATCGCGCAAATTCGGGTTAATCTGGGGTGAACCCGGCAAGAGATTCGTTGCCGCGCGGTAATAATCTGCTGGCGTCGTCTACGACTTTCGGTGTATAAGGATTTCGACTGGCGGAAACTGGTTGACTCCGGCCGGCGGTCATAATCCTACAGGTCCGTGAGAATCGGGCGGAGCCGCGCACCGCGTCTCTGCCAAATACTTGAAACGGATGCCAATTCAGGTATCCGCGGCGAGGATGTCGCATTTGAAATAAGCGCCAGAAGGCAAGGGGCGGAGGATCATAGGGAGGAAGTCGTATGGAGAGTCCGGCCCCAGAGACAGCGAGCGCCCTCGCCACCAGCGTATTCGGGCGGCAGCAGTGCCCGGAATGTGCGCATACGCTGGTGGCCCCCGACGCATCTCAGTATGTCAGCGAGCACGTGATCAAACACCAATGGTCATGCGAATGCTGCGGAACGGAATTCACAACGACGGTTAGCCTTCGGCGGCGGCAGTCCTGCCGTTCCGTTGCCGGCGCATGAAACGCCGGCTTCAAAATCGCGCGGCAACACACTGACAGATTTGCCGTAGCATCCCGCCCTCTCATTGGAATCGATGCGGCGTCGCTTAGAGCGCGGTTCATTCAGCTTGATCGCGCTCTACCTCTCTTCGTTTTGCCGCATGATCTCGCCCGAAAAATCTGCGGCTTCTTAGGATCGCGCTTCTAGAGTGCGATCCATTCAGATTGAATCGATCGCACTCTGCTTCTCTTTGTTTGGTCGCATGATCTTGTCCGAAAAGTCTGCCACTTTTCGGGATCATGCTCTAAGGGCCGCATGCGCTTTCCTTATCGGTCGTCGGCAATCGGACGTCCATCGAACAGGAGGGTCGACGGTTCGCACCGCGACCGATAACCCGGCATGCGCTGTTCGCCGCAGCCTGGGCTGTGGTGATGCGGCACCAACGCTTGAGCCGTCTCATTGTGTTGGCGCCGCATCACAAAGCATCGGATTAGCTAGTGTTCCGGGCTGACGGTCTGGGGTCGGACCGTCAGAGAAGGAAACACTAGTCGCCGTATTGTCGTGATCGAACCACTATTCTTAGGTTGCTCTTAGAGCGCGATCCACTCAGGTTGAATCGGTCGCGCTCTCTTTGTCTTTGTTTTGTCGCATGATCTTGTCCGAAAAGTCTGCCAGCTTTTCGGGATCATGCTCAGTGATGCGGCACCAACGCTTGGGCTCGTCTCAATGTGTTGGTGCCGCATCACAAAGCATCGGATTAGCTAGTGTTCCGACTCTGACGGTCCGACCGTCAGAGTCGGAACACTAGGTTGCGAGTTGCCTGCGCAGTGCGCCGACCGGCTGGGCCGAACAAGGCTCCGTGTCGCCGAAACGCTGTGCGCTCCAGGCGGAAATGCTGTAATTGCCATACGAAGACCTTTCGGCCGGCGCGATCACGAAAGCGGTGGCCGTCGAACCTGCAGCGGGGCCGCGCATGTTCTCCCACCTGATGCTGGCAAGGCGTTTCGCGCCATTGTTCTGGTGCCAGTTCTTCAGCGCTTTCAACGACAATTTCCTGAAAACCTCGCTCGTTTTCCTCATTCTGTTCAAGCTGTCCGGATCGGGCTCGGAAGGGTTGATCACGCTCGCGACCGCGACCTTCATTCTCCCCTATTTCGTTCTCTCCGCGCTCGGTGGCGAGGTTGCCGACCGGTTCGACAAATCGATCATCGCCCAACGGCTCAAGCTCGTCGAGATTTCGGTCGCATTGGTGGCGGTGCTGGGCTTCTGGCTGCATTCCATCCCGCTGCTGTTCGTCGCGCTGTTCTTTTTCGGGGTCGTCTCATCGCTGTTCGGGCCGATCAAATACGGCATCCTGCCCGATCATCTCGCCCGGTCCGAGCTTCCGGCCGGCAATGCGCTGGTCGAAGGCGCGACCTTCGTCGCCATCCTGCTCGGCACGATTGTCGGCGGGCTCGCGGCACGGGACGGTGGCGATCCGGCCTCCTTTGGTGGCCTGATTATCGGACTCGCCATCCTATGCTGGGTGGCGGCCTTGTTCATCCCGCGTACCGGTGAGGGTGCGCCGGACCTTGTGATCGACGGGAATATCGTCCGCTCGACCAGCAACCTTCTCGTCTATCTGAAAAAAGAGCGTCAGCTCTGGTGGGCCGCGTTGGTGGTGAGCTGGTTCTGGCTTGTCGGCGCCGTTGCGCTGTCCCTGATGCCGCCGCTCATCAAGAATGCGCTCGGCGCGTCCGAAGAGGTGATCACCGCCTACCTCGCAGTCTTCACGATCGGGATCGCGATCGGCTCGGCCCTCGCCGCCTGGCTTGCGAGTGGGCGCATCGTGCTGTTGCCGACCGTCTTGGGCGCGCTGCTCCTGGGCGTGTTCTGCGTCGATCTCGGCTGGTGGCTTTGGGGCGTGACCAGCACCGAGACGGATCGCGGCCTATCGGAGGTGTTCGGCACGTTCCGCGGCTATCATATCGCTTTCGGCCTTGCCGGAATGGCGATTGCCGGCGGCCTGTTCATCGTGCCGGCCTTCGCGGCCTTACAGGCCTGGGCCGGGCCCGACCGTCGTGCCCGCGTCATTGCCGCTAACAATGTGCTCAACGCCGCCTTCATGGTGGTGGGCTCAACTGCAATAGCGTTGATCCAGTTCGCCGGCGTAACGCCTGCGGTCCTGTTCATGTTCCTCGGCATTGCCAATTTCGCCGTTGCCGTCGCCGTGTTCCGCACGCTTCCGACCAACCCTGTGCGCGACTTCCTCTCGATCGTGTTCCGCGCCTTTTTCCGGCTCAAGGTGCAGGGCGAGGAGAACATCGCCGCGGCCGGTCCCAACGCGATCATCGCGCTGAACCATGTGAGCTTCCTCGATGCGCCGCTCGCTCTGTCGATGCTCGACAAGGACCCGGTCTTCGCTATCGACAGCAGCATCGCGCAGCGCTGGTGGGTCAAGCCGTTCCTGCGCTTTACCCGCGCAATGCCGCTCGATCCGACCAAGCCCTGGGGCACGCGCACGCTGATCCGCGCGGTGCAGGCCGGCGAGACGCTGATCATCTTTCCGGAAGGGCGCATCACCGTCACCGGCAGCCTGATGAAGGTCTATGACGGCGCCGGGCTCATCGCCGACAAGTCCGGCGCGATGGTCGTGCCGGTGCGGATCAAGGGCCTCGAACAGACGCCGTTCTCGCGCATGGAACCGGGCCTGGTGCAACGCAAGCTGTTCCCTGAGGTCAGTGTGTCGATCCTCGAGCCGGTGAAGCTCCACGTCGATCCCGATCTCGTCGGGAAGAAACGGCGCATCGCGGCGGGCGCCGCGCTCTACGAGGTGATGTCCGACCTCATATTCCGCACGACCTCGATCGACCGCACGATCCCCGATGCGATGATCGAGGCGGCACGCCAGAATGGAAAGGGCTGGATCGCCGTCGAGGACACGGTAACGGGGCAACTCTCCTACGGCCGCCTGCTCATCGGCATGGCCGTGCTCGGCCGCAAGCTGCTGCCGCTTGCCGCGGAAGGCCAGGCGATCGGCGTGATGCTGCCGAACGCCAATGGCGCGGTCGTTACCACGCTCGCGCTGATGTCGGCGGGCCGGGTTCCCGCCATGCTCAATTTCAGCGCCGGACCGGCAAACCTTAGGGCCGCCTGCCGCGCCGCCGCGCTCAACACGATCCTGACCTCGCGCGCCTTCATCGAGAGGGCTCACCTGGAAAAACTCATCGAGGCGCTCGCGCCCGATTATCGCATCATCTATCTCGAAGACCTGCGCGCGACCATCGGTTTTGGCGACAAGCTGCGCGGGATGCGCGAGAGCAAGCGCCCGCTCGTTGCCCGCAAGCCCGACGATGCCGCCGTCATCCTCTTCACCTCAGGATCGGAGGGCGTGCCGAAAGGCGTGATGCTCTCCCATCGCAACATCCTCGCCAATACCGCGCAGGCCGAGGCGCGGATCGATTTCGGGCGCCGCGATACGGTGTTCAACGTGCTGCCGGTGTTCCACTCCTTCGGGCTGACCGCCGGGGTGATTCTCCCCATGGTGTATGGCGTGCGGGTGTTTATGTATCCGTCCCCCCTGCACTACCGGATCGTGCCGGAGATGGTCTACGGCACCAATGCGACCATTCTGTTCGGCACCGATACCTTCCTTGCCGGCTATGCGCGTATGGCCAATGACTATGATTTCCGCTCTCTGCGCTACATCGTCGCCGGCGCCGAGCCGGTGCGCGAATCGACCCGCCGCATCTACATGGAGAAATTCGGCATCCGGATTCTCGAAGGCTATGGCGTGACCGAGGCCGCTCCGGTGGTTTCGCTCAATACGCCGATGTTCAACAAGTTCGGCACGGTCGGCCGGCTCCTGCCTGGAATGGAGACACGGCTCGAACCGGTACCCGGCGTCGACGAGGGCGGAAGGCTGTTCGTGCGCGGCCCCAATATCATGATGGGCTATCTGCGGGTCGAGGATCCGGGCGTCGTCGAGCCGCCGGTCGACGGCTGGCACGACACCGGCGACATTGTCGCGATCGACCCGCAGGGTTTCATCGCGATCAAGGGGCGGGCGAAGCGCTTTGCCAAGGTCGGCGGCGAGATGGTCTCGCTCGCCGCCGTGGAGACGCTTGCCGCCGAGCTGTGGGCGGACGCGATGTCGGGCGTTGCCACCATCCCCGATGCTCGCAAGGGCGAGCGGCTGATCCTCGTCACGACGCATGGCACGCCGACGCGTTCGGAGTTCATCGCCTTCGCCCGCGGCAAAGGCGCTTCCGAGATGATGATCCCGGCCGAGTTCATCGTGGTCGAGAAACTGCCGCTGCTGGGCTCCGGCAAGGTCGACAATCTTGCGCTGACGCAATTCGTGCGCGAGCGCTTCAAGCTCGAAGGCGCGGCTTAGAGAGTTCGATCCATTCAGCTTGAATCGATCGCATTCTATTACTCTTTGTTTTGCCGCATGATCTTGTCCGAAAAGTCTCCCAGTATTTCGGGATCATGCTTTTGGAAAGCCCACGCCAGATTTTGCCAAAGGTGAATATCCAGAATCGTTCGCCTTCCGACTGAGACCTTTCGGCCACAGGGCGGAAGGATTCGCTGAATAGTATTATCGCATTACCACCTTGATTTGAGATTCGCGAAAGATACTCGTTTTATTAGCATCAGGCTTAACCATTCGCACCGCCTACTGCATGGCCTGAGCTACCAAGATATCGACCCCGCGACAAACTGGCGAAGGGGCATGTAGAAATGCATGGGACGATTGAGCATCGGTCTCATCCGGCAGGCGCGGCGCGCCGGGGATACCTTAGGAACCTCGCTGCGCGGCTGCTCGCCGGCAGCGCGCTGGTCGCCGCGGCGCTGACCTCGCTGGGCAGCCCGGTTCAAGCGGAATGCGTGACCGTGGGCAACACCACCAATTGCACCGGCAACGGCACGATCACCGACGGCATTGAACTCAATCCCGCGCCGGCCCCGAACATCAATGTCTTCAACATCACCGGCAACATCGCGCCGGTGGACGGCACCAACGGTATTGATGCTCGGACGACCGGCGACGACAGCCCGCTGAGCATCTTCATCGATATCGCGCCGTTTGAGATCATCACTGAGAATGCCTACGGCATCTATGCGCGGACTTCGGGTGTCGGCAGCGACATCACCCTCATAAACTGGACGGCGATAACCACCCACGGCAGTGGTGCCTACGGCATCCTTGCTCAGACATTAGATTCCAGCAGCACGATCGACCTCACCAACCACGGGGCAATCACGACCCACGCCCTTGGTGCCTACGGCATCCTTGCTCAGACATTAGATTCCAGCAGCACGATCGACCTCACCAACCATGGGGCAATCACCACCCAGGCCGGTAGTGCCTTCGGCATCGCTGCTCAGACAAGCAAAACCGACAGCATGATCGACATCATCAACCATGGGGCAATCACCACCCAGGGCCTAAGCGCCTACGGCATCATTGCTCAGACATTTGATTCCGACAGCATGATCGACCTCACCAACCATGGGGCAATCACCACCCGGGCCGGTAGTGCCTTCGGCATCGCTGCTCAGACATCTGATGATTCTAACAGCACGATCGACCTCACCAACCATGGGGCAATTACCACCCAGGCCAGTAATGCCTTCGGCATCATTGCGAGTGCCCCTGGGCCCGACAGCATGATCGACCTGACCAACTGGGGAGAGATCACCACTCAGGGCAGTGGTGCCAGCGGCATAACTGTGGGGGCCACCGGCGCCAATAGCCTGATCACCCTCAACAACTGGGCCAATGTGATCGCGACCGGCGCGGACGCCGACGGCATTTTCGCATCGGCCGCAGATGTCACCACGCCGGTCACCATCAGTCTCCATGGCGGCCTGGTGCAGGGCGGCACCGGCGACGGCGACGGTGTTGAGCTGTACAATGTGGCTGGAGCCATTGGCACGCTGAATGTGTTTGCCGGCGCCACGGTCACGACGCTCGGCGACAACGCCGTTGAGGGTGGCCCCGGCGACGACACGGTCAATAATGCCGGCACGGTGACCGGCGATGTGGCCCTTGGCACCGGGACCAATGCCTTCAACAATATGGGCGGGGGCCTGTTCAATGCCGGCCGGACCGTCAATCTCGGCGGTGCCCATCTCTTGAGCAACGCCGGCACGCTATCGCCCGGCGGGCTGAACGCGGTCCTGACCACCGAGCTGACCGGCAATTACCAGCAATCGGCGTCCGGCATCTTCAACGTCGACGTGGACCTCACCAATCTTGTCAGCGACCGGCTCGCCGTCCTCGCCCCCGGCACTGCCATGCTCAACGGGCTCGTCGTCGGCAACTTCTTCAATCCCCAGGCCGTGACACCCGGCCAGCAAGGGGAAGTGACGATCCTCACCACCACGGGCGACGGGGTGACCAATATCGGGATCACGGCCCAAGACACGGCGGTGGCGGATTATACGCTGCTGTTCCCCGACTTCGACACCGTGGTCCTGACTGCCTTCATCGATTTCGTCCCCGCCGGCCTCAACCAGAACCAGACCTCGGTGGCCGAGGCGGTGAGCGCCATTCAGGCGGCCGGCGGCTCGGCGGCCTTCGCGCCGGTGGTCGGCGCCCTGTTGAAGGTTCCCGATCTCGCCAGCCTCGCCGACGCCTATGACCAGCTCGGTCCGGGGGCCTATCTCGGCAACGGCATCGCCACCCTATTCTCAAGCCTCGGCTTCACCGACGATCTGATGAGCTGCGAGGTGCGCGAGGGCGGCAATGTGTTCATTCGCGAGGGCCAGTGCATGTGGGCTGAAGCCACCGGCAACTGGTTCGATCAGGACCGCACCAGCGAGACCGTCGACTTCGATCAGACTGCACCGCGCATTGCCGGCGGATTCCAGGCGGCCTTGGCACCGGACTGGCGGTTCGGCATGGCGTTCGGCTATCAGCGCAGCAATCTCGAAGCCCTTAACGGGCGGCAAGACAGCGAGGCCGACACCCTGCATGGCGGCGCCGTGCTCAAATATCTGTTCGGCGATGCGCTGCTTGCCGCAGCCGTCAGCGGCGGCCATGGCTGGTATGACAGCAGCCGCAACTTTGACTTCGGCGGTTTTTCCGCGCAGGCCACCGCCTCCCATGGCATCAGCCATCTGACCGGCCGCCTCCGCGGTGCCTACGCCTTCACCAACGGCGTGTACTATGTGAAGCCTCTGGTCGACCTCAATGTGAGCTGGATCGGCATTGATGGCTTCACCGAGAGCGGCGGGAACGGTGCGGCGCTGGTCGTCGACCGTAGCGATGAGACCGTGCTCAGCGCTTCACCGGCGCTCGAGTTCGGCTGGCAGCACCGGGTTGCGGATGGCACGCTGTTCAGGCCCTATGTCCGTGCCGGGGTGACGGTGTTCGATGATCCCGAGCTGGCGCTCACCTCCCGCTTTGCCGCCGCGCCGGCCGGCAGCCCGGACTTCCGCACCGTGATGGGCACGGATGATGTGGTCGGCAAGGTTGCGGTCGGGCTCGACCTGTTGACGCCCAACGGCACCGTCCTCAAGGCCTTTTATGAGGGCCAATTCGGCAAAGACACCAGGCAGCAATTGGCCGGCATCCGGGCCAGCCGGCCGTTCTAGACCGGTCCAGCCGGAGCAAAAAGTATCGGCCGCACGGCACGCCGCGTGCGAACGTGCTGATCACGGCTCTGGCCGCTCTTCACTGCTCCGATAGGCCCTCGGTGACATCGAACAGCCAGCGCAGATAGGACGCGTCGACGCTCTCGAGCGGAACGACGAGGATCGCAGGCGTGTCGAATGGATGCATGTCTTTCACTTTGGCGCGCACCTTCTCGGCGAGCGAGGCGCGGGTCTTGACGATCATGACCACCTCCTCGGCGCACTCGACGGCGCCCTCCCAGGCATAGTACGAGATCATGCGCGGCAGGATGTTCACGCAGGCCGCGAGCCGGAGCTCGACCAGCGTCTTTCCCGCCGTCTCCGCCTCGACAATACCGGGGTAGGTCGTATAGACGAAAACCGCCCGCTCCATCTTACTGTCCCTCCTTCCGGCTTCAGGCAATGCCGGTGCGGCGCCAACCCTTTCCACCCTTTCGAGCAATCATGGTCTTGCCCCCCGAAATCGACCGGATCGCGTTCGTCGCCAGCAGCACGCGCGACGCCCAGACCGCAATGGCGGCACTCGTCAAGCGTTACGGCGGGGCGCCCGCCGAGGACGCGCAGGTCATCGTCGCGCTCGGCGGCGACGGCCTGATGCTGCAGACCCTGCACAATTACATGGGCTCGGGCAAGCCGATCTATGGAATGCATCGGGGGACCGTCGGCTTCCTGATGAACGACTATCGCGAGGAGGGACTGAAGGAACGCCTGCGCGCTGCCGAGACCACGGTCATCCACCCGCTGCTGATGCATGCCGTCGATGCCAGGGGTCAGCAATTCGAGCACCGCGCGATCAACGAAGTGTCGGTGTACCGGCAGACCCATCAGGTCGCGCGCCTGCGCATCCTCGTCGACCACAAAGAGCGGATGAAGGAGTTACAGGCGGACGGCATCATGGTCGCGACCCCCGCCGGCTCCACCGCCTATAATCTCTCGGCAATGGGCCCGATCATCCCAATCGGCACCCCCCTGCTCGCGCTGACCCCGATCAGCCCGTTCCGTCCGCGACGCTGGCGCGGCGCGCTTCTTCCCGACAGCGCCGTGGTCACGATCGAAGTGCTTGAAGCCGACAAGCGGCCGGTCAATGCCGTCGCCGATCACGACGAGGTGCGTTCGATACGCCAGGTCGACGTGCGCATGGACCGCAGCGTCGATATGCGGTTGCTGTTCGACCCCGGCCATTCGCTCGACGAGCGGATATTGCGCGAGCAGTTCGCGACCGAGCCCGACCGCGTGTCCGGTTTATCCTAAACCCTTCCTTAACGGCTTCTATCCAAGGTCAGCGCATGATCCGGAAAAGTTGGCAGACTTTTCGGAGAAGATCATGTGACAGAATGAAGAGAAAGAGAGAGCGCGGTTGATTCAAGCTGGATGAATCGCGCTTTAGCGAGTTGAACGGTGCCATGCCGACGCCATGAGGCGAGCCATGGGCATTGCACCACCAGTCCGAGCTTTGCCGCTGTTTGCAGCAGCCATCCGGATCGCAGCATGATCCGCATCGATTTCAACCGGTTGCGGTTTCTCGTCATCGACGACAACGCGCATATGCGGCGTATCCTGCGCACACTCCTGCATGGCTACGGCACGCGTGAAGTCTACGAGGCCGAGGACGGGGCGGCCGGCCTCGAAGCCTTCACCCACAATATCCCGGACATCGTCATCACCGACTGGGCGATGCCGATCTTCGACGGCCTCGAACTGACGCAGATGATCCGCCAGCCGGGCGCCAACGCCAATCCCTATGTGCCGATCATCATGCTGACCGGACATGCCGAAAAGAAGCGGGTAATAGCGGCGCGCGACTGCGGGGTGACCGAATTCCTCGCCAAGCCGGTCTCGGCGAACGCCCTTTACCAACGCATTCTCAATGTCATCATCAATCCACGCCCGTTCATCAAGACCAAGAGCTATTTCGGTCCCGACCGGCGCCGCCTCGTCAATCCGAACTATGTCGGGGTCGAACGTCGCAAGGGGGGCAAGGCCGAGGTCATTCCGCAGCAGTCGCTGTTCGAGCGCGTGAAAGTCGCCGAATGAACCGGTGGAGTGGGTCATGAGGATCGGCAAACGCGAGGAGCCTGCGGTCACGGTGTTTGACGATCACGAGGTGATCGTGCCGCCCAACACGTTGCGCAAGGCCTGGGCTGACGCCGCGTCCGACAATGGCGACCCGGTCGCGCGGGCCGAACAGGCCCTTGCCGCGCTGTCGAGCCATTTCGCCGACTGGATGGATGGAGAATGCGCTCGCCTCGACGCCGCCCGCCGGGACGCGCGCAGCAAAGGCTGGCACAAGGATACGCGCGAGACGTTGTTTCGCGCCGCTCACGACATCAAGGGCGAGGCCCAAACGTTCGGCTTTCCGCTGGCCGCGGCGGCCGCAGACAGCCTGTGTCGCCTGATCGAGGGAATACCGCCGGCCGGGACAATCCCGATCGTTCTGATCGAACAGCACGTCGACGCCATCAAGGCGATCGTGCGCGAACACGCCCGGCCAGACGCCGAGACCATGGCGAACGAACTGACGGAACGACTGTGCGCGGCGACCGACGACTGCCTGTCCCGCAGCAACGGCGAGAGTGCAGCGGGCGGTGCAGATGCGATGGGCCGTGCAGATATTGCAAGTCCGCCGACGGCACCTCGTGCCGCCGGCAAGTGAGCGGTCGCTTTCCCGTTATCTTACCGGCCTTGTTTCGTAGCCCTCCCCGATCGCCGCGCGATCCCAATCGGTCGCTTTGGAGCATGATCCCCAAAAGTTGGCAGACTTTTCGGACAAGATCATGCGACAAAACAAAGAGAAAGCGGAGCGCGGTTGATTCTAAGGAGAAGCAATCATGCTCCGACCGGAGTTTGCGCTCAGGCCGCGGCAAGACCCGGCTCGTCCAGCCAGTCGTTTTCGAGCTGCTCGCAATAAGCCCGCGCTTCTTCGCGCGCGGCCTCGGTGGCGAACCGGCGCAGCAGCGCCATCAGCGGCTCGATCTCGCCGATCCGGGCCTGCTCGCATCCGGTCAGCACCCGCTCGACCATGCGACGCTTGAGACGACTGGTGCCACCATGATCGGCACCCTCGTGCCAGGCCTCGAGCGCATAGCGGAACGCCGAAAAGGTCGATGGCGGCAACCCCGCTTTGTCGAACACGGCGCGAAAGCCGAGCCCGCTCTTGTCATGAACGAGCGCGCCCACGCGGCGGAGCGGAAGCCCGGACAGTTCCGCAAGCGCCTCCTCGAACAGCGCAAGGTTGCCCGACAGGAGCGCACGCAGGATCAGACCCGCAGTGAGCTGCCCGCTCACTCGCAGGTGGCGGACGAAGGGCCGCGTCTGGATGTCGGGTGCGCGAGCGGCAAGCGCTATGGTCGCCTTCTCGCAAGCCTCGCGGACGACGCGCTGCGCCTGATCGGGTTCGACCCAGTCGCGCGAAGCGATGAAGTCGGCGAGCGTCGACGACAGTTTGAGCACCAGCGCCTGACGGGTTACGATGGAAACATCTTCGCGCGCGAACAGTGCGTCGCGGATCGCTGGGACGTCGCCGAATCGTTCGACCATGCGGTTGAACGATAAATCGGCGATGGTCGCGTCCCGGTTCTTTATCAACACGAGGCAGGCCTCGGCGCAGCCGACCTCGGCGATGGCCGCGGCGACCGCACACTGCAGCGGCACGCGCCGCGCGATCGCGCACTGAACCGTCGCGCCGGCGGTCGCGACGAAATCCACAAGCTCTGCGTCGATGAAGTGTTGCGAGCGCTCAAGCACGATTGCGGCAATGTCGGGCCGGTCCTGTGCCAGCCCATGAATGACGACGGTCGGCGCCTTGCCGCTTGCCGCAAGCGCTTCGGCGAGGGCGGCACGCACCAGCGGCGAGACATCGTCGAGGAGCTTGACCATCGCGCCTTCGATGGCCTCCCGCTCCACAGCGCTGAGATCGCTGAAGAGATAAGCGCGGGCGAGCGCGCTCGCCGCTTCGGCCCGCTCGCCAGGAGGCGCAGTGCGAACCCACTGCAAGAACTGTCGCACAATCATGCTTCGACCCGACGCCACTTCAGGGAACTGGATCGACGGCGGCACCGCCGGTTGATGACGCTCGGGCCTCAATACAAGGAAGGACGATTGGGGACCCGATGAGGTACAGATTAACCATCGGGCGTTAACAAAGGGTTCACCATAAATATTTGTATTTATTGCTGATTCATTAATGCACCCGATCGCTTCGGCGATGCTTCGCGGCGATGGACGCTGCGCAAATCAGAGCATGATCCCGAACAGTTGGCAGACTTCTCGGACAAGACTCTGTGACAAAACAAAGAGAAGAAGAGCGCGATTGCTTCAAGGACAAGCCATTGTGCTCCTAGAGCATGATCTCGAAAAGTTGCGGACTTTTCGGACAAGTTCATGCGACAAGACAAAGGCTGGTCAAGCCCGGCAACGACGGAGAACAAATCACCTTCTCCCCGCGTGCGGGGAGAAGGTGGCGAGCGGCGCTTCCCGCGAGCCGGATGAGGGGCCTTCATCCGCTTCGCGTGGCGGTTTGCCGCCCCTCACCCGCCGCGCTTCGCGCGTCGACCTCTCCCCGCAAGCGGGGAGAGGTAACGCTTCCGCGGGCCCGTGAGTTAGTGTTTCGACTCTGACGGTCCGATCCCGGACCGTCAGCCCGGAACACTAGCTAATCCGTTACTTTTTGATGTGGCACCAACGCGATGCGACGAGCTCAAGCGTTGGTGCCGTATCGCTAGCGTCGGCGGCCCGTCGGCACCGCGGTGGATCGTTCGGTCGCGGCAGGGTCGGCACCGCTCAGCGCGGCTGCGACATGCGGGCGGGTGCTCCACAACTCGGTGATGAAGCGTGAGACCCCGCGGCGATCGGGCTCATTCTGGAACAGGCCATGGAACAGGGGTGGGGTCTCTGCCCCGCGCGGGCGTTGCGCAGGCACGGCCGCAAACGGTGCTCCGGCGAAGGGTTGCGGCCCGACAGTCTCCGTCGTCGCGGCAACGGCGGAACGGGCGCGGTCGTAGCGGCCGACCACGACGTGGTAGACTTCGGCGAGCGTGCGCGCCTGCCCTGCCCCGTCGAAGAAAATCGCCCGATTCGCCCGCGCCGCGCCGGGAAACACGCTTTCGGCGCTCGCGCGAGGATGCGACCCGGCGAGCGTGATCAGACGAGCGGCACCCGCGGCGCCGAGAAAATGCGCGATATAGAGCTCGCCTTCGGTGGGCGAGCGGCCAATAGCGGCTTCGAGCTGCGATTCATTACGCCGGGTGAATGCCCCTGCGAGCGCAGCACTCGCCGCCGGATCGTCGCGCAGGGCCATCACGGCGTGCCGATGGGCCGAATCGGCCACCTCATAACCGCCCGACGGGCTCGCAACGATCGCCCGCGCATAGTCGCCATAGCCGAGCGCAGGGCCTGCTTCCTTGAGCATCATGAGCCAGGTCTGGTCGACAAATTGGTACAGTCCGCGCGCCGAAGATGTCGCAGCCGCCTGTTTCGGATCGAGGCCGGACTCGACCTTGGCAGTGGCGAGCAGGTAGGCAAAGCTCGTTCCGGTCGTCCGCGCGGCGTTGCGGATCGCATGGGTGACGGCCCGTCCGGTCGCAGGAGGCGGCGTGGCGGTCTCGATCGGCAAGTCGTGCACCTTGCTGCGGCGAAAGGGCCGGAATGGCGGTTTTGCGTCAGCGTGGCAGGTTCGCGAATTATGGTAAACGAAGTCTGACGAGGCAGAGGCCAAGTGCCCAATCCTCATCGATTCTAGTGATGCGGCACCAACGCTTGGGCTCGTCTCATTGTGTTGGTGCCGCATCACAAAGCACCGGACTAGCTAGCGTTCCTTACCTGACGGTCCGGGGTCGGACCGTCAGAGAAGGAAACACTAGAGCATAATCCCGTGAAGTCGGCAGACTTCTCGGGAAAGATCACACAACTCAAACTAAAGAGAAAGAGAGCGCGGTTGATTCGATATGAAGCATCGCGCTATCGGCGGCGGGAGCATGTCATGTCCTACGCAACGGCAGTACGGCACAAGCGCGGCGGAATGTACTTTGAGGATTTCGAGATTGGCGAAGTCGTGGAGCATCGGTACCACCGGACTGTCACGCAGATGGACAATATGCTGTTCTCCAATATGACGCTCAATCCGCAGCCCTTGCATATCGACCGTCATTTCTGCGAACAGGAGACGCAATGGGGCCAGCCGCTGATCAACTCGCTCTTTACACTCGGCCTGATGATCGGCATGGCGGTGTCCGATCTTTCGGTCGGCACGGTCGTTGCCAATCTCGGTATGACGGATGTGAAGTTCCCACATCCTTTGTTCGAGAACGACACCGTGCACGCGACGACGGAGATCATCGGCAAGCGCGAATCGAAGTCGCATCCGGGCGCCGGGATCATCGAGTTCGAACACCGCGCCTATAACCAAGACGGCAAGCTCGTGGCCGAGTGCCGTCGCCAAGCCTTGATGCTCATGCGCCCGAAGTGAAGGTTTCCCATGCGCTCACTCCTATTCGTTCCTGCCGATTCGCAGAAAAAGCTCGAAAAAGGTCTCACCTGCGGCGCCGACGCGCTGATCGTCGATCTTGAGGATTCGATCGTGCCGGACCGCAAGGCGTCGGCACGCATTGCCGCCGCCGAATTCGTCAAGGCCGCCGTCGCCGGCTCGCCGCGCCCGCGCATCCTGGTCCGCATCAACGGCCTGACAACGGGCCTTGCCGATGCCGATCTCGATGCGGTCATGCCGGCCGCGCCGGACGCGATCATGTTGCCAAAGGCGGAGGGCGGCACCTCGATCATCCACCTCGACGCCAAGCTCGCGGTGCGCGAAGCGCAGGCCGGCCTGCCCGACGGCCATGTCACGGTCGTCGCGCTGGCGACCGAAACAGCGCAGTCCTTGTTCCTGGCCGGGACCTATCGCGATTCGAGCAACCGGCTGATCGGACTGACCTGGGGCGCGGAAGACCTTTCCGCCGATCTCGGCGCCGAGGCGAATCGGGGCGCCGACGGGCGTTTCCTCGAGCCCTACCGCTTCGCCCGCACCATATGCCTCACGGCGGCGGCGGCGGCCCGCGTGCAGGCGATCGACACGCTGAGCGTCGATTTCCGCAACGAGGCGGCGCTGCGCGAGGAGTGCGAGGAGGCGCGGCGCGACGGATTCACCGGCAAGCTCGCCATTCACCCGGCGCAGGTTCCGATCATCAACGAGGTACTCACGCCGACCCCCGAGGCGATCGCCCATGCGCAAGCGATCGTCGCGGCATTCGACGCCGCGCCCGGCGCCGGGACGGTGCAGATCGACGGCGTGATGTTCGACATTCCCCACCTGTCCCGCGCCAAGAACTTGCTGGCGCGAGCGCAGGCCGTGCCGCGTTAATGCTTGATCGGCGAAGTAGCAGAAGTAGCAAATGTCCGAGTCGCGAAAGGCCGTGAGCCCGATCGCCTTTGAGCCCGAGGCGTTGAGCCGTATCGCCGATGCGCTCGACCGGCTGGCGCCGCCGGTCGGCGTCGCGCCCGACTTTGCTGCGGCCGATGCCTTCGTCTGGCATGCGGAAGACGCTCGGCTTGCGCCCGTTGCCCGCGTCAACCGCGTGGACCTCGCGCTCCTTAAGGGAATCGACCGGGTGCGCGACCTTTTGCGTGAGAACACGGAACGATTCGCGCGCGGCTTCCCCGCCAATAATGCGCTGCTATGGGGCGCGCGCGGCATGGGAAAATCATCGCTCGTCAAAGCCGTGCATGCGACGGTGAATGCGGGCCTCGGCGCGCAGGCGGGCGCGCTCAAGCTCGTCGAAATCCACCGCGAGGACATCGACGGCCTGCCCGAATTGATGACGCTGCTGCGCGGCGCCGCCGACCGCTTCATCGTGTTCTGCGACGATCTTTCTTTCGATGCCGCCGACACGTCCTACAAATCGCTGAAAGCGGTGCTCGAAGGCGGGATCGAGGGGCGACCGGAAAACGTCATACTCTACGCCACCTCGAACCGGCGCCATCTGATGTCGCGTGACATCATGGAGAACGAGCGCTCGACCGCGATCAATCCGGGCGAAGCCGTGGAGGAGAAGGTCTCGCTGTCGGACCGCTTCGGCCTCTGGCTCGGCTTTCACCGCTGCAGCCAGGACGAATATCTCGCAATGGTCGCGGGCTATGTGTCGTTCTTCGGCATCCCCGCCGACGCGGAAGAGACACGCCGCGAGGCGCTCGAATGGGCGGCGACCCGCGGCGCCCGCTCGGGGCGCGTTGCCTGGCAATATGTCCAGGACCTCGCCGGCCGCCTCGAGGTGAAGCTTTCCGGACCAGGCACTGGAGCATGATCCCGAAAACTTGGCAGACTTTTCGGACAAGATCATGCGACCAGACAAAGAGAGCATGATCCCGAAAACTTGGCAGACTTTTCGGACCAGATCACGGACAAAGAGAAAGGGAGCGCGATTGGTTCAAGATGAAGCCATCGCGCTTAGCCTGTCTGGCTCACGCCCCCGTGCCGAGGTGCTTCATCGGATCGACCGGCGAGGATCCCTTGCGGATCTCGAAATGGAGCTGCGGCGTCGTCACATTGCCGGTCTGCCCCGACTTGGCAATCACTTGGCCGCGCCGCACTTTGTCATTGCGCTTGACCATGATCTTGCTCGCATGCGCATAGGCGGTGACGAAGCCATCGGTGTGCCGCACGAGAATCAGATTGCCATAGCCTTTCAGCTCATTGCCGGCATAGGCGACGACGCCGTCCTCGGCAGCGCGGACCGCCGTGCCCTCTGGGACGGCAAGGTTGATGCCGTCGTTCTGCTCGCCATTGGTCTTCGCTCCAAAACCTGCGATGACCCGCCCGCGCACCGGCCAGCGGAAGGCCGGCTTCGTGCCGCGAAGCGCGGGTTTATCCCCAGCGATCTTTTCTTCGGAAGTCGGCCTTGCGACGAGTATGCTGCTCGTCGGTTCAGCCGAGGCATATGTCTTCGCGGCCGAAGCGGGTTTCGTTGCAGTGCGCGGCGCGGACGCCGGCCGGGGCAACGCGGCGGGTTTCGCTTCGGGCTCGATCGCGGCGGTCCGGCCGCGCAGCCCTCTCCCCGGAATGAGCAGCCGGTCGCCGATCTTCACCCTGGTGTGCGGCGGAATCCTGTTCGCCGCGGCGAGCGCCGTGATCGAGATGCGGTAGCGGCGGGCAATGCCGGTCAGCGTCTCGCCCGGCGCAACAATGTGCGAGCCTGATATCGGTGCGGGCCGTCTCACGATTGCCGCCGGCGTGGTCGTGACCGGCCGAGCCACGCTTGAACGGGGCCGGTCCGGTTTCATATAGCGCGGGATCACCAGCCGCTGCCCCGATCGCAGCGCGACCGGGCCGGACAGGCCGTTGGCCTCGGCGATGGCGGACGCCGGCACCTTGTGGCGACGTGACAGCGAAGTGAGCGTTTCGCCGGGAGCAACCTTTATCGGCGTGCCGCCTTCCCAGGTCCATCGTCCGCGCGGTCTCGGATCGGTGCGCAGCCGCGACGTCGAGCCGGTCACGTCAGGAGCGACGACCGCGGGCCGGCCGGCATTGGACGATGGCCGGAACGAACCCATGCCCCGACCACCACCGGACATGCCGTTGCCGGCAAGCGTTCCAGGACGACCCAGCGCGGGGGATGGGGGCAACTGCCTGCGAGCCGCTTGCGGCGCGCCCAGCGGGCGCCTCTCGATGCGACCGCCCCGGGGGACGGAGCCGGTCGTCTCCAGGGGCGCGTTGTCTCTTGCGAAGGGATTGCCGTCGAAGCGGGTCGAGTCGGAACTGCAGTTTGCGGCCGCCAAGCCGACCATGAGCAACACAGACGCCCGCGCAGACGGGCGCAGGCGCAGCAAGGCTAAGACCGCACGCATCGTTCCACTCACTCAAACGCAACCAATAACCGATCCCACACTGATATAAGCACCGATCGAGTAAAGATTGATTTAAGGATTTCATGGTCGCTTAAGCGTGCCTGTCGGGCCCCGTTCGTCTCCGCGGGGCGCAAGAGCGATACCGAGCCGCCACATCAAAGCTCTTTCGCCTTGCCGGACAGGAGCGGAACGAAACGCACCGCAATCAACCTTTCTTTCTGGATCCCGCCTTCTTTTTTGGTCAGCCTCATAATCGACTGCGATGAGCGCAGCGGTCCGAGCGGCAGTAGCATGACGCCGCCTTCGGCAAGCTGCTCGAGGAGTGCCGGCGGGACGGTCTCCGCCGCCGCGGTGACGATGATTCGGTCGAAGGGGGCGTGGTCGGCAACGCCCTCCATCCCATCGCCGACCACCAACGCGATATTGGAATAGCCGAGCGTCTCGAATCGGATCTGCGCGGTTTGCGCAAGCGTGCGGAAGCGCTCGACGGTCACCACCTCGCGGGCGAGCCGGGACAGAACCGCCGCCTGATAGCCGGAGCCGGTGCCGATCTCGAGCACGCGGTGATCGCGCCCGACCGCGAGCCGTTCTGTCATATAGGCGACTACATAAGGCTGGCTTATGGTCTGCCCGCACGCGATCGGCATGGCGCGGTCGGTATAGGCGGTCGCCACATATTCGGGGGACACGAAATGTTCGCGCGGCACCTCGTCCATCGCACGCAGAACTTCGCGATCGGTGATGCCACGACGTCGCAGCATCAATAGGAATCCCATGCGGTCGATTCGATCGTCGGCGATGGGCGTGGCGGCCATGGGTCACCTCAGCCGACGGCGATATCCCCAGCCGAATCGCGAATCGGACCATTTGGTAAGGCGCATCTTGCACTCACAGCCAAGCAGTTGCACCCCCAGTTCCTTCGGGCCGGACCGAAACCGCGTTGTTGGTCGGGTTGTGGGGATTGCGGGCGATCGCGCGCTTGGTGTGATCAATGCCCCAAGAAGGTCACAATAACTTGCGCAGTGACGGGGGCCGACAGTTCAGTTCCCGTTGGGAGGGGATCGTGTTTCGTGTATCACTTGCCTTGACGGATCGCGCTTGGGATCAAACGGCAATACGGACCTAAGTCATGATGGACCAAACCGCAAACGACGTGGCTGCTGGCAAGAACATTCTTGTCGTCGAGGACGAGATCATGATCCGCCTGCTCCTCGAGGACATGCTCGACGATCTCGGCTACACGATCGCAGCCGCTGTGGGCCGCATCGACGATGCCGTCAAGGTCGCCCGGACCGGCGCATTTGACGCGGCCGTCCTCGACGTCAATCTGAACGGGCAGACCGTCAGCCCGGTGGCGGAAATCCTGGAGGAACGGGGCGTGCCTTTCGTGTTCGCCACCGGCTATGGCGAGCGCGGCCTGCCGGAGCGCTTCAGCAACCGGCCGACTTTGCAGAAGCCGTTCCAACAGGAGAATCTGGGCCGTATGCTCTCATTGGCATTCGAGAAGATGGCGGCCTAAGGTTGCAGGAGACTTTTTTCGGCAAAGCCCTTTTCGGGAAAGCCCCTTTGGGCAAGACCTCTTTGGGCAAAGCCTCTTTGGGCAAAGCCTCTTTGGGCAAAGTCAAAGAGCTGTTCGCTCCTTAACTGATGTCTGCGCGACGATCCCGCTTTTTGCTGGAGTTCGTCGCTTCTTGGAGCAATTCCAGTATCGATTGACCTGCATGCCGCCGGCCCCATGCAAGCGCTGCATCTCTGTCTGAAGTCGCGGCGATGATTCTCGGGCGCGGTTGCTGCACGCCGAGATAAACCGTGCTTTTCGACTATTTTCTTTAGAGCATGATCCCGAAAAGTTGCGGACTTTATCGGACAAGATCATGCGGCAAAACAAACAGAAATAGAGTGCGATCGATTCAATCTAATGGATCGCACTCTAGAAGGCGACCAGACCAAAGTAGCGCGCAGGGTGGGTTGGAGCATGATCCCGAAAAGTCTGCCGACTCTTCGGGACCATGATCAGCTTCAGTCCAGCACCTGCGCGAGGCGGGTCATGAACGGCTCGTCGGTCATGTCGAGGCGCAGCGGCGTCACCGTGATCCGCTTGTCGGCAATTCCGGCGAGATCGGTCCCGTGCGAAGCGGTCGCCTGCTCGCCGCGCGTGAAAGCAATCCAGAAATAGGGAATGCCACGGCCGTCATGGCGCGGCTCGATTCGAATCCATTCCTGCGCGCGCTTGCCCTGGCTGGTCACGACAATGCCGTTCACCTCGTCCGGCAGACAGTCGGGAAAATTGATATTGACCAGAACGTCGCGCGGGATGCCGGCGTCGAGCACCTTGCGGATCAGGTCGGGCGAATAGCGCAGCGCGGTCTTCCAGTAAGGGCGCATGCGCGTATCGGCGCTGTAGGCCTGCGACAATGCGAGCGAAGGAATGCCGAGGATCGTTCCTTCCATGGCCCCCGCGATCGTCCCTGAATAGGTAACGTCTTCGCCGACATTCGATCCACGGTTGACGCCCGACAGGACGAGATCGGGCGGTGTGCTGTTCATGATGTAGCGCACGCCCATGATCACGCAGTCGGTCGGCGTACCCTTGATGGCGTAGCGCCGCTCGCCCACCTCGCGCATCCGCAGCGGGTCGTTGAGCGAAAGCGAATGCGACACGCCGGACTGATCGAGCTCGGGGGCGACGACCCACACATCATCCGACAACACCCGCGCGATTTCGGCCGCCACTTCGAGGCCGGGCGCGTGGATGCCGTCGTCATTGGTTACGAGAATCCGCATTCCTTCTTTCCAGAGCGCGATCGCGTCGGGTTGAATCGAGCGCGCTCCCTTTCTCTTTGTTCTTCGCATGATCTTGGCCGAGAAGTCTGCCAGCTTCTCGGGACCATGCTCTTGTCACCTTACGCACTCGGGCAGATGGCACGACGCCCGCCGTCGAGCCCTTCCCCTTCGACGGGCAGCGCACACGAAGACCCCGACCGACGGAGACGTCTTCCGTCCGTCTCATCCGGCCGGTTCGATTGTTTTCATGCCGCCCATATATGACTGCAGCACGTCAGGGACCACGATGGTCCCGTCCGCCTGTTGATACGTCTCCAGCACCGCGATGAGAGTGCGGCCGACCGCCACGCCTGATCCGTTGAGCGTGTGCACGGGGCGGATGGTCCGGCCCTCCTTGGTGCGGTAGCGGGCGCCCATGCGGCGGGCCTGGAATTCACCACAGGTTGAGCACGAGGAAATCTCGCGATACAGCTCCTGGCCCGGCAACCACACTTCGATGTCGTAGGTCATTTGCGCCGCAAACCCCATGTCGCCGGTGCACAGCGTTATTACGCGATAGTGAAGGCCGAGCCGCCGCAAGACCTCCTCGGCGCAGGAGAGCATACGCTCGAGCTCGTCGCGGCTTTGCTCCGGTGTCGTAATCGAGACCAACTCTACTTTGGTGAACTGGTGCTGGCGAATCATGCCGCGCGTGTCCTTGCCGGCAGCGCCTGCTTCGGCGCGAAAGCACGGCGTGCAGGCGGTGAGCCGCATCGGCAGCGCGCCTTCATCGAGGATCGATTCGCGCACCAGATTGGTCAGCGGCACCTCGGCGGTGGGAATGAGCCAGAACCGGTCTTCGCGCGGCTCCTGTTCGGCTTCGGCCATCAGGAGCGCGGCTCCGGGCGGCAGACCGGATTGGTCGGCGAGCCAAGCTTTGCCGGCATCGCGCCCGGTCAAGGATTTGAGCATGCGCCCGACGGCCCGGTTCTCGCGTTCCGCGATCGTCGCCTCACTATAGGCCGAGAACTGATCGTCCCGGAATTTCGGCAGTTGCGCGGTGCCGAACATGACGTTCTCGCGCACGAGAATCGGGGGACTCACTTCGGTGTAGCCATGCTCGCGCGTGTGCAGATCGAGCATGAACTGGCCGAGGGCGCGCTCGAGCCGGGCAAGCCCGCTCCGCAGTACCACGAAACGCGCGCCCGAGAGCTTGGCCGCAGTCTCGAAATCCATCTGCCCGAGCGCTTCGCCGAGGTCGAAATGCTGCTTCGGCGTGAAGGCGTAGTCGCGCTTGGCCCCAAAACGGTGGTGCTCGACATTGTCATTGGCGTCGATACCGTCCGGGACGTCATCGAGCGGAAGGTTCGGCACCTGCGCCAGCGCCGCCTCGAACTCGCGCGTTGCGTCCCTTTCCTCTGCTTCGAGAGCGGGCATCGTTTCTTTCAGCGTCGCCACTTCTTGCTTGAGTCGTTCGGCGCCGGCTTCGTCGCGCTTGCGCTTGGCTTCGCCGATCTCCTTGGATGCGGCGTTGCGGCGTGCCTGCGCCGCTTCCAGCCGTCCGATCGCGTCCCGCCTGCGCTCGTCGATGCTGAGAAGCTCGCGCGCCAAAGGCTCAAGCCCGCGCCGGGCGAGCCCGCGATCAAGGGCGGCGCTGTTCTCGCGAATCCATTTGGCATCATACATTGGCGTTTCGTTCGAAAAGAATCGGGACGGGTTTATAGCAAGTCGGCGTCACGTACGAAGCCGCGGCTCTTGAGGATCATGTGGCAAGTTTTTCAAGCGTGACTGCTTCGGCCTTGAATCAATCTCGCTTCTTTTCTCTTTGTTCTTCGCATGATCTTGCCCGAAAAGTCTGCAACTTTTCGCGGTCGTGCTCTTGATTCCGTTCATTCCCGCGAAAGCGGGAATCCCGCCTTGGTAGAATGTCTGGTTCCCCGCTTTCGCGGGGACGAACGGACTAGGCGGGACCGGTCGCTTGCGCCTGCGGCGCCTGGGCCTTTCGTTCCACGATCCGCACGGCGTAGATCGAGGCCTCGTAAAGGCCCATCAAGGGCAGCGCAAGCGACAATTGGCTCAGCACATCGGGCGGCGTGAGGATGGCGGCGATGACGAAGGCGCCGACAATGAAATAGCGCCGCTTGTCCTTGAGTTGCTGCGACGTGACGATCCCGATGCGCCCGAGCAAAGTGAGAATGACCGGGAGCTGGAACGCAATCCCGAAGGCGAAGATCAGATTCATCATCAGCCCGAGATATTCGCCGACCTTGGGCAGGAGCGCGATCTCAGCGGTGCCCTCGCCATCGAGCTGCTGCATGCCGAGCGAGAAGCGGATCAGCATCGGCATGACCACAAAGTAGACGACGAGCGAGCCGAACACAAAGAAGGCCGGCGTCGCAATGAGATAAGGCAGGAAGGCCTGGCGCTCATGACGATAGAGGCCGGGCGCGACGAACATGTAGATCTGGATGGCGATCACCGGGAAGGCGATGAAAGCGGCGCCGAACATCGCGACCTTGATCTGGGTGATGAAATATTCGAGCAGCGCCGTGTAGATGAATTTCGAATTCTCCTCGCCGGCGACCCAGACGAACGGCCAGACCAGGATATTGTAGATCTGCTTGGCGAAGAAGAAGCACAGAACGAATGTGACAAAGAAGGCCACCAGCGACTTGATCAGCCGCGAGCGCAGCTCGACCAAGTGCTCCATCAACGGCGCCTTGGTCGCCTCGATGTCTTCGTGCGTCATGCCGGCCGTTTCCCGGTCTCGGCTTCGCTTGCCGTCGGCAGGGCGGGCTCCGGCGGCACGGACGCGGCCGGGAGCGTTTCGGCCGGCGAAGTCTCACGGACCGACGGCTCCACCTGCGAAGTTTCGACCGATGATGATGGCTCGCTTGGCAACGAGTGCGCCGGTTCGGCCGGTGCCGCGAGCGCGCCTTGTTCCGGCGATGAAAGTTCGGCCGGCGCGGTCGACGAGGTGTCCGCCGACAGCGCGCTTTGCTCTGGCGCCGACCCCGTGGCGGCGGCTGTCTCGGCCGGCGGCGCTGCTGCAGCCGTCGATGCGCCGGACCCGCTCGAAGAGGCGGTCCCGCCCGACGTGCCGGGCTCATAGGCAAGCGGATCGAACCGGCCGATGCTGCGCGCGGCGTCGTTGATCTCCTCGACCTGTTTCTTCAGGTCGGTCATTTCCGCCTCGCGCAGGGCTTCGTTGAACTGGCCCTGGAACTCCCCCGCCATGCGGCGGATCTTTCCCGCCCACTGGCCGACCGTGCGCAGAACGGTTGGAAGCTCCTTCGGCCCGACCACGATCAGAGCGATGACGCCAAGAATAAAGAGCTCGGTCCAGCCGATATCGAACATGCGAACTCCGAGGGGCCGCAGCGCCCTCGCTCCGCCGGCAAAGGACGCGGCGTTTCTTTCAGCCGACTTTTTGTTTCTCGGTCTGCGATCCGACCGGTTGCGTCGGCTCCTGGTGGTCGATGGTCTTGATGGACTCCGGATCCGCCGGCTCGACCTTCGCCGTCTCGTCCTCGCTCATGCCCTTCTTGAACGCCTTGATGCCCTGGGCGACGTCACCCATCAATTCGGAGATCTTGCCGCGGCCGAACAGCAGCAGCACGACGGCGATGACGACGACCCAGTGCCAAATACTCAACGAACCCATCGGGATGATCCTCCGATCCGACGGGCCGGTTCCGGGCCGCGCCGTTGGTTTCACCTACGAAACTAGGCGTCAGCGCCGAGAAAAACAAGGACGACCGCACGGCCGGCCGCCGCGCCCGCGGCACCGCGCTTTTGATCTCCCCGGCCTGTCGTTTCTCCGCTTCTGAACCAACCGTCTCGGGTTCCACTCGGGAGGAGGATTGATCCGTTCGTCCCCGCGCAAGCGGGGACCCAGGATGTCATGACACGATTGGATTCCCGCTTTCGCGGGAATGAACGGGATTTTTGGCCGACGTGTAGCCACTTCCCGCAAGCGAGGGAGTAGGAGCTTCCGTCGCGGCATTGCTCGTCGCGGCACCTGTTGCGCGCGCTTAACCCTGCGGGTCGGGCCGCGGCGCAAGGCCGAGGTCGAGATCGGCCGGCTCGAGCGCTTCCTCGTCCTCGCGCAGCGCCGGATCGTCGCACGGGGCCGGAACGTTGAAGTTCGGCGGCAGTTGGCCGTCGAACAGGCCTGCCCCTTTCAGCTCATCGAGCCCGGGCAGGTCGGTGAGCTGCTCCAGCCCGAAATGCGAGAGGAACGCCTCGGTCGTGCCGAAAGTCAGCGGCCGGCCCGGGACTTTCCGCCGCCCACGCGGCCTGATCCAGCCGGTTTCGAGCAGAACGTCGAGCGTGCCCTTGGCAACGGCGACCCCGCGAATGCCCTCGATCTCGGCGCGGGTGACCGGCTGATGGTACGCAACGATCGCGAGCGTCTCAATCGCCGCCCGCGAGAGCTTTTTCGGCTCGACCGCCTCATGGGTGAGGATCCAGGACAGGTCGTTTGCCGTTCGAAACGCCCAGGCATTGCCCAGACGCACCAGATTCACACCGCGCGGACCATATTCGAGCGCAAGGCGCTTCAGGCTGCCGCGCACATCGGTGCCGGCGGGCAACCGCTTCGCCAAGGTCTTTTCATCGACCGGCTCGGCAGCGGCGAACAGCAGCGCTTCGAGCAGACGCAGTTCCTCCGGTCGCTGCTCGCAAGCAGGTGCCCCCGTTTCTTCCGGGGCCTCCGGATGATCGGGAAACGCAATGCGCTCCGCCGAGCCGTTTGTCCCCGGCCATGTCTGGCTCATGTCGAAAGTCCCCCATCCTCACTGCTTCGAGCGCGATTGCTTCTCCCTGAACCAACCGCGCCTTACTTCAGTTGTCTCCCGCACGACCTGATTCCAAAAAGATCTGCCAGCTCTTCGGGATCATGCTTTAAAGCGAATCCGTTCCGGCAGAACCGGAATTCGCTCCATTTGTCCCTTTATCCTCGCATTTTCCTCGGCGAACCGACCGCTCCCGAGAAACGAATCCGGGAAGGCTGCGCCGGACGACGCTTCTCAAGTGCGATCGCTTCAACCCGAATCAACCGCACTCAATTTTCTGTTTGATCGCATGATCTTATCCAAAAAGTCTCGCAACTTTTTGGGTCATGCTCTTTTTTTCTGATCGCATGACTTTGTCCAAAAAGTCTCACAACTTTTTGGGTCATGCTCCTTCTTTGTTTGGTCGCATGAATCTATCCGAACAGCCTGCCAACTCTTCGGATCATGCTTCAAGACCGGCGGCATCGCCGGCGGCCTGTCCGGCCGCGATGTTCCGATCCTGCTCGCTCGGCCGCTTGCGGACATGTAACGGTTTAAAAGCGGCGGCCTGATGGAGGTCCACGACCCCTTCAAGCACGAGTTCGAGCGCCGCGGCGAAGCTCGACGCGAAGACGGTCGCGCGCATCGACGGCTCGACCGCATAAGCGATGAGAAACGCATCGAGTTCGGTCCAGTCGCTGGCCTCGCCGATCAGCCGTTCCATCGCCACGCGCGCTTCGGCCAGCGACCAGACGGCGCGCTTGGCGAAGCGCACATGGGCGAGCGCGTGCCGCTGGCGCTCTGCGGCATAGGCCGACAGAAGGTCGTAGAGCGTTGCCGACCATTCGGGTCGCCGGATCGCCTCGATCGGCTCCGGATCGCCGCGGCCGAATACGTCGCGGTTGAGCTGCGGCCGGTCCATAAGCTTGCCCGCCGCCGCGCGGATCGCCTCCAACCGCCTCAGACGAAGCGCCAGCGCCGAGGCCATATCGGCCGCGCTCATGCCTTCGGCTTCGCCAGTTTCCGGCAACAGCAGGCGTGACTTCAGGAACGCAAGCCATGCGGCCATCACGAGGTAATCGGCGGCCAGTTCGAGCCGAAGCTTGCGGGCCGCCTCGATGAAGGCGAGATACTGGTCGGCCAGCGCGAGGATGGAGATACGGCTGAGGTCGACCTTCTGCTGGCGGGCGAGCGTGAGCAGCAGGTCGAGCGGCCCCTCGAATCCTTCGACATCGACGATCAGGGCCGGCTCGTCCGAAGCGCGATCGGCCGCCTGGCTCGGGAACGGAACGGTATCGGGCGACATCTGCGCTTTACCCCGCGGCTGCGGTCGCGCCCATCATACGGGAAAACGTGATTCGCGCCTCGGCAAGATCGACCGGATCGGCCTTGCGGCGGGTGGCAAGCGCGCGCTCCGCCCGCTTAGCCGCCAGTCCCGACAACTCGCAGGCGCCCGCCGCGACTTCCTCCATCTCCGTGAGATCCCCGTTGCAATGGAGGGCGAGGTCGCAGCCTGCCGCCAGAGCCTGCCGGGTACGCTCGGCGATACGGCCGGTCAGCGCGCCCATCGACACGTCGTCGCTCATCAACGCCCCGGAAAAGCCGATCGATCCGCGGATCACATCATTGACGATGGTCGGGGACAATGTCGCCGGCCATTGCGGATCGATCGCGGTGAACATCACATGCGCGGTCATGCCGAATGGCAGATGCGCGAGGCGGCGAAAGGCCTCGAAATCGGTGGCTTCGAGGGCATCGCGCGGGGCGGCGACGACGGGCAGGTCGAAATGGCTGTCGCAAGCCGCCCGGCCGTGTCCCGGCAGGTGCTTGAGCACCGGAAGCACGCCGCCCTCGATCAACCCGCTCGCGATCGCATCGGCGATCTGCGCGACCTTGTCGGGCGAATCGCCATAGGCGCGATCGCCGATCACCGGATCGGCGCCGGACGTCGGGACGTCGGCGACCGGCAGGCAGTTCACGTTGATGCCGAGGATTGCGAGATCGGCTGCGATCAGCCGGGCGCCGAGCCGCGCCGCGGCAAGCCCGAGGGCGGGATCCCGATCGAAAAGCCAGCCGTAATGTGCGCCCGACGGATAGGTGCGCCAATAAGGCGGCCCAAGCCGCTGCACCCGGCCGCCCTCCTGGTCGATCAGGACGGCCGCTTCGTAGCCGAGGGCGTCGAAAAATTCATCTATCAGGACAGATACTTGGCGTGGAGTTTCGATGTTGCGCTCGAACAGAATCAGCCCCCACGGCCTCGCCTTCCGCAAGAAGCTTCGCTCATTCGGCGTGACGCGCAGGCCCGAAAGCCCGGTGATGAAGGCACGAATCGTCATCTCCCGATTAGGCCTAACCTACCGGCAAGGTCAACGCGGTTGGCCAGCCCGTTGGTTCCGCCGAAATCCGACGCGTTGTGCAAGCTATACGCCAGGGTCGGCTCTACCTTCCGCGCCTGCAAGCAGGCGCGCGCGCAAATCCTCGCTGACCGGCCACGCCGCGACCCTCTCGCTCAGGCTCCGCGCCGACGGCGACGAAACGCCTGTGCCGCCAAAAAACCGCGGCGCGGCTGAGGGGGTGACCGCCGCGCCGTCGTGCTCAAAGACCCGGCGGGCGGCAAGATGCGGGTGAAACGGCGTCTCCTCGATGCTGAGCACCGGCGAAAGGCAGGCCTCCGGATCATCGATCGCAGGCTGCCATTCGGCAAGCGTGCGGCCAGCGATCACCGCCGCAATCTGCTCGCGCATTGCCGGCCAGCGGGCCCGGTCCATCTGTTCGTCGAACAAAGGATCGGTGAGCCCGAGCGCGCGGCGGAAGGCGGCATAGAACCGGGGCTCGATCGCGCCAGCGGCAAGGAAGCGGTGATCGCGCGTCGCATAGCAGCGGTAGAATGGGGCGGCGCCATCGATCAGATTATCGCCGCGGCCGGCCGACCACATCCCGGCATTGCGCCAGCCGCAGACCAACGCCATCAGCACAGCCGTGCCGTCGATCATGGCGGCATCGACGACCTGCCCCCTCCCCGTCCGCACCGCCTGTAGATGCGCGGCGACCACGCCGAAGGCAAGCATCAGGCTGCCCCCGGCGAAATCGGCGACGAGGTTGAGCGGCGGTGCCGGCGGCCGGTCGGGTTCGCCCATTGCATGGAGCGCACCGGAAAGCGCGAGGAAATTGATGTCGTGGCCGGGCTGTTGCGCCAATGGTCCGCTTTGGCCGTATCCGGTGACCCGGCCATAAACGAGGCGCGGGTTGTCTGCAAAGCACGCGTCGGGGCCGAGGCCGAACCGCTCCATCACGCCGGGCCGGTAGCCCTCGATCAGAATGTCGGCAGCGCGGATCAGCGCGTGCGCATGGGCAAGGTCCGCCGGCGCCTTGAGGTCGAGCGCGATATTGAGCCGGTTACGCAAGAGCAGATCATGCTCGCCGGCATCGAGCATGTCCGGCTGGCCGCCGGGGCGCGCGATACGCACGACCGAGGCGCCGTGGTGAGCGAGCATCATCGCGCAGAACGGCGCAGGACCGATCGCGTCGAACTCGACAACCCGCACACCGTCAAGCACGCCGCTCACGCCGCCGCCTCCCCGAACTCCGCGATGATCTCACAGAGCGCATCAAGCCCGTCAGTTATGGCGGCCGGGCCGGGCTGGAGGATGAGGGTCGAGTGGATCTCGCGCAGCCGCCCGTTCCGCACCGCCGGGATCGCTTCAAACCCCGGCCGCGCCTCGACCTGGGCGGGGACGAATTTTCTGCCGCACCACGAGCCGATGATGATGTCGGGTGCAGCCGCCACAACGTCTTCGGGCGTGAGGATGCGTTCCTTGGCGGCATGGTTCCGGGCGCGCTCGGAGAAGACATCCGTGCCGCCAGCGATCTCGATCAGCTCGGAGACCCAGCGGACGCCGGCAATGATCGGCTCGTTCCATTCCTCGAAGTAAACCAGCGGCCGTTTTTGTGCGTGCCGCGCGCTGACGCTCGTAAGGCGCTGCTCGAACCCGCGGACAAGCAGCTCGGCTTTTTCCGCGACACCTATCATCGCACCGAGCATGCGGATCATGTCCAATATGCCGGAAAGGTCGACGTGATTGAAGGCGTGAACGGCAACGCCATGGCGGATCAGTTGGGCCGCGATTTCGGCCTGCATATCGGAATAGGTCAGCACCAGGTCCGGCGACAGCGCGAGAATGCCGTCGATATCGGCATTGGTGAACTGCGATATACGCGGCTTCTCGTGGCGCACCTGGGCAGGACGCACGGCAAAGCCGGAGACGCCGACGATGCGCGCATCCTCGCCGAGAAGATAGAGCGTCTCGACGGTCTCCTCGGTCAGGCAGACGATCCGTTGCGGGGGAAACACGCGTTGTCCTCCTTCACACGAATGCACCAAAAAACGGACGCACGAAGCGCGTCCCGCGCTTATCATGAGCAGTCGCGCCGAAGGCCGGCCTTCGTTGCGACCCTACCCTTGTCCGATTCGTATCTCGCTTCGCCGATCGCGCCGACCTCTTCCCGGCGCGCGCGGCAAAGTCCAGAATATTCGCGCGGTTGCACACGAAGTCGCAACCTGTAATCTCGGGACACCCGACGATTCCGCATTGAATACGGCGTATGCAGCAAAAGTTCTCTTCATCGAACACGGTGCCTGCGGGAATGCAGTTCTCATCCTCCCCCGCCTGCGGGGGAGGTCGGCGAAGCAAGCTTGCGCAGCCTGCGCAGGCTTGGCTGCGTGCTCGCCGGGAGGGGGCGCCTTTTTGCGGATGCGCGGGACTACAATTTTCGTTTTCTGAGAGTGACCGCATCGTATCAACCTGAGCGAAAAACGCTCCAACCCCAATCAATGGATCGCACGTGAAAGTCGCTGTCGCAGAACCCCTCGGCCTTGAGCACCTGAAGATCATCGAACGGCCGGAGCCGCGGCCGGGCCCGGGCGAAGTGCTGGTGCGCCTGCGGGCGGCTTCGCTCAACTACCGCGACCTCATCGCCATCAATGGCGGCTACGGCTCGCAGCAGAAACGTGGCGACCTGATCCCGCTCTCCGATGGCGCCGGCGAGATCGTGGAGATCGGCGAAGGGGTGACGCGCTGGCGCGTCGGCGACTGCGTGGTCGGCTGCTTCTTCGCGAGCTGGCAGGGCGGGCCGCCGAACGCGCAACGCCTTGCCGCCCCGCTCGGCGGCGCGGTCGACGGCGTTGCCTGCGAATATCGCGTTTTCCACGAGGACACGATCCTGCCGATGCCGGGGCATCTCGATTTCGTTCAGGCCGCCACCTTGCCATGCGCTGCGCTCACTGCCTGGGTCGCGATCATCGAGCAGAACGCGATCAATCCGGGCCATGCCGTGCTCACGCAAGGCAGCGGCGGCGTTGCATTGTTCGCCGTCCAGATCGCAGCGCTGGTGGGCGCGACGGTCGTTGCCACATCGTCGTCTGCGGAAAAGCTCGAGCGGCTGCGAATGCTCGGTGCCCGGCACACGATCGATTACCGCGAGGATCAGAACTGGGGGCAGACGGCCTTCGACCTTACCGGCGATGGCGTCGATCTCGTGATCGACACCGGCGGCGCGCAGACCTTGTCGCAGTCCTTCCGCGCGGTGCGCGTGGGCGGATCGGTCAGCGTGATCGGCGTCCTGAGCGGCGCCAAATACGCGCTGCACGTGCCGATCCTGATCGCCAAATATATAAGGCTGCAGCCGGTCATTGTCGGCAGCCGCGACCAGTTCGCCGCCATGCTCAAGGCGTTCGAGCGCCACACCGTGACGCCGGTGATCGACCGGGTATTTCCTTTCGCCGATCTGCATGCCGCGCTCGACTATCTCAAGGCCGGCCGCCATTTCGGCAAGGTCTGCATCGCGATCTGACCGCCTTTCTTTACTTCCGAATTCTCGATGTCCGTCCGCATCTTGCCTTCCATGACGGCAACGCAAGGCGGAGCGGCGCTGACGCCAGGCTTGCAGCAGAGGCCCTCCCCGGCCGGCCGTACCGAGCCCGGGTTGCCTCCGCATCGCGATCTGGCGGCGAGCCGCAATGAGACACCGTAGGCGCCAATCGACCAGTCCAAGCTGCTCCGCATCGCGATTTGGCGACGAGCTGCAGTGAGACATCGTACGCGCCAATCGACCAGTTCAAGCTGCTCCGCATCGCGATTTGGCGGCGAGCTGCAATGAGACATCGTAGGCGCCAATCAACCAGTCCAAGCTGCTCCACATCGCGATTTGGCGACGAGCTGCAATGAGACATCGTACGCGCCAATCGACCAGTTCAAGCTGCCCCGCATCGCGATTTGGCGGCGAGCTGCAATGAGACTGGGTAGCGGCAGCAGCCCCTCCGCCGGGCGGCCGCGTTAAGGCTGGTTGGGACAGGGCACAATTTCCGCTTTCCGCCGCGCTTGATGAAGGCTGAGCATTAGATTACGTCGTTGGGCTGACGATCCGGGACCGGACCCTCGGAATGGGAACGTCAGTGCGCTCGTAGCTCAGCCGGATAGAGCACCAGACTTCGAATCTGGGGGTCGGGAGTTCGAATCTCTCCGAGCGCGCCATTTAAACACCTGACACTAAACAAATTTCAAGATCGGGCCCCAACGGCCCCAGACCAAAACTGCCGTTTAGAGCATGATCCCGAAAAGTTGCAGACTTTTCGGACAAGATCATGCGGCAAAACAAAGAGAAATAGAGCGCGATCGATTCAATCTGGATGGATCGCGCTCTAGTCTGGGATTTAGTCGTCTGTGAAGAATCTTGAACCCGTTGATTTTTCGCGCAAGACGGGCGTTTCCAAGTAATCGATTTTGCCGGGAAGTGTGGGTTTGGAAGGCGATT
>JANQIP010000118.1 GCA_028282095.1 Xanthobacteraceae bacterium
TGATCCCGAAAAGTTGGCAGACTTTTCGGACAAGATCATGCGACAGAACAAAGAGAAAGAGAGCGCGATCGATTCAATCTAGCTGGATCGCGCTGGTAAATATCCCCCGGCAGAGCCGGGGGCTTTAGGATGTGAGCCGCTCAAAGCGGCTGGTTGAGGTCGCTAACGCGACCTCGGGTTCAGGCGCCGCCTAAAGGCGGCAATCAGCGCCACAGATTTAGTTGCTCCAGGCGCTTGTCCTCCGTCTCCTGATTCTTGATGTACTCTCGGATCGCTTGCTCGTCTCGTCCCACGGTGGAGACGTAGTACCCTCGGGCCCAGAAGTGTTGGCCTATGAAATTGCGTTTCCGTTCCCCGTAGACCCGCGCCAGGTGGATCGCGCTCTTTCCCTTGATGAAGCCTACCACCTGCGACACTGCGTATTTTGGTGGGATCAAGATGAGCATGTGCACATGATCCGCCATCAGATGTCCCTCCTCGATCCGACATTCCTTCTGGAACGCCAGTCTCCGGAACACCTCCCCAAGATAGCGCCGCAGCTCCGTATAAAGCGTCTTCCTTCGGCACTTGGGAATGAAGACCACGTGATATTTGCAGTCCCATTTCGTGTGACTTAGGCTCTCAACGTCGTCCATCGATGAACTTCCCCGTCGTGTGCTTGGCGGCTCACGATTCGGAAGCTTCGTCGATGGACCCCCGCAAATGTCAAACTGCTACTGCCACCCCGGCAGAGCCGGGGGGTCTCCCTGGGGACGCTAGAGCATGATCCCGAAAAGTTGCAGACTTTTCGGACAAGATCATGCGGCAAAACAAAGAGAAAGAGAGCGCGATCGATTCAGGTTGAATGGATCGCGCTCTAGAGCATGATCCCGAAAAGTTGGCAGACTTTTCGGACAAGATCATGCGGCAAAACAAAGAGAAAGAGAGCGCGATCGATTCAATCTAGCTGGATCGCGCTCTAGAGCATGATCCCGAAAAGTTGGCAGACTTTTCGGACAAGATCATGCGGCAAAACAAAGAGAAAGAGAGCGCGATCGATTCAGGTTGAATGGATCGCGCTCTAGCGCGAGCAAGTGTGATCCGGCGCACATCGCCTCCGCTTGCATCAGTGTAGCATTCTCGGTGTGTCGGAATTCCAGCTCATGAATAACGAGCGGAGGACGCCATGAGGACGCTCAATCTTCCGGCCAACGGTTTCGTTGGCGCCGAGGCCAGGTCGCGGCTTAGCTTCTTCAACTGGGTCATCCGGGCGCATAGCGGCTTACGTCAAGGCCGTGCGGAGCACCTTCCTCACGCGCGGCGAGTCCACCTGCCCGATGTTGTTCGCGCCTCGCGCAGCAGCGGAGACCATTGGCCGACGCCCCAGCAGCCTACCACAGCCTCACGCCACCCCAGCGACAATTGAGGCCGATACGACTGACCCAAATAGAGTCGTGGCCGTCGAAGCGAGCGGACGTGCCGGGGTTTATCAGGGTGCTGGTGTGGGAGGTTTCGTCGCGAAAAGCCGGAGGCCTCTCGGGCACGATCATGCGAAATGCAGAAAGACAAACAGAAAGCGCGATTGCTGCAACCCGCAGCAATCGCGCGCTACTCGGACCGGACGGTTTGCTCCGGAGCGCGACTCACTCAGCTTGAATCAATCGCGCGCCGTTTCTCTTCGTTTTGTCGGGCTCTACGCGGCCTCGCGCATTCCGAGTTGTGACCAGATGGCGGAGAGCGAGTCCACCAGGTGATCGATATCGACATCGGAATGGAGCGGCGAGGGCGTAATGCGCAGCCGCTCGGTGCCCCGCGGCACGGTCGGATAATTGATCGGCTGCACATAGATGCCGTAGGTCGTGAGCAGGATGTCGCTGATCTCCTTGCAGCGCACCGGATCGCCGACCATCACCGGGACGATGTGGCTCGGATTGGACAAATGCGGCAGGCCGGCGGCATCGAGCTTGCGGCGTACCAGGGCGACCCGCTCTTGATGGCGTTCGCGCTCGACCGAGCTGTTCTTGAGGTGACTCACGCTCTTGAGCGCCCCGGCGGTGATCGCCGGCGGCAACGAGGTGGTGAAGATGAAGCCCGAGGCGAAGCTGCGGACGAAGTCGCATTCCGCTGCGGAACCGGCGATATAGCCGCCGATCACGTCATAGGCCTTGGCGAGCGTGCCCTCGATGATCGTGAGCCGGTGGGCGATTCCGCGCTGATCGGATACGCCGCCACCGCGCGGGCCGTATAGTCCGACGGCATGCACCTCGTCGAGATAGGTCATGGCGTTGTGGGCGTCGGCGACGTCGCAAAGCTCCTCGATCGGCGCGATGTCGCCGTCCATGGAGTAGACCGACTCGAAGGCG
>JANQIP010000222.1 GCA_028282095.1 Xanthobacteraceae bacterium
CCGCGCATCCAATGCCTCATTCCAAGGGAATCATCCACATGAACGCAATCACACCCCAAACCCATCGCAAAACGACTTTTTCAGCAGCCTGCTAGCTAATTCGATGCTTTGCGATGCGGCACCACCACAATGAGACGGGCTCAAGCGTTGGTGCCGTATCACTAGAATAATGCGATTGCCTCAGCTTGAATCAACAGCGGTCGTTCCGCCTTCATCTGTCTTTCCGTAATGACCACATTTTGAAAAATCCGCCGCCTTTTCGGAAAAGATGTTCCGACAGAAAAAGAGAAATAGGGCACGATTGATACAAGCCGAGCGGATCGCGCTCTGGTGGCGGTTGAGCGATTTTTACACAATTTGAACACGAACATTCTCGCTCGGCAAGTTGAACGCCGGCGTTGGTTTTGTGACCGACCACTGGCGTGACATGCCGGCGATCGATAGTCTTCCCATCGTGATCGCGAGCGGCCGGCAGCGAGCCTTGGTCGCGACGGACGACGAACTGATCGGAGGCTCGTCCATGTCCAATCTCCATATCGTGACCGGTGGAAACGACGTTCCCGCTAATCCTGTTATCCGCAAGATCAGCCTGGCTGATGTTAAGGATGCGGTGGTGAGAGGCGTCGACGATTTCACGGCGGCGCCGACTCAACTGATATTTCTCACAATCATCTATCCGATCGTCGGCCTGTTCCTCGCCCGTCTGACATTCGGCTACGACGTGCTGCCGCTGCTTTTTCCGCTGGTCGCCGGTTACGCCCTGATCGGTCCGTTCGCCGCGATCGGCCTCTACGAGTTGAGCCGCAGGCACGAGCAGGGCCAGGAGATAAGCTGGATGGACGCGTTCGCCGTGCTGAAATGCCCTTCGCTCGGCGCCATCGGCGCGCTCGGATTGGTTTTGATGGTGGTGTTCGTGATCTGGCTCGGCGTCGCGCTTTGGCTGTTCAACTTGGTCTTCGGCGCGGGCATGCCGGGCACTGTCGGGCAGTTCCTCGCCGAAATTTTCACGACCGCCAAGGGGTGGACCCTGATTATCGTGGGCCATGCGATAGGCTTCCTGTTTGCGGTGGTGGCCTTTTCCATCGGCGTAGTGTCGTTTCCGCTCCTGCTCGACCGCGACGTCGGAGCGGTTGTCGCCCTGCAGACCTCGGTGCGCGCCGTTGCCGCCAATCCGCTACCGATGGCGGCTTTCGGTCTGTTCATTGGCGCGGCCTTGGCGATCGGCTCGCTGCCGTTCTTTGTCGGGCTTGCCGTGGTGCTGCCGGTCATTGCTCACGCGACCTGGCATATCTATCGCAAAGTGGTGGAACCGGTGGGCACAATTAGGCAGGCAAAGGCACCGGCGGGCTGAACGAGCCATTCAGGACTGATCGGTGATCGGGTGGCGTCGCAGTCCTTGTTCGCCAGGCAGCCGGCCGGCCATGGTGCCCGGCCATCTGTGGCGGAAAATCCGCACTCGGCCCGGATCCGGTTGGACGACAAGAACACTTTACGGTGAAGGTGCACTGCGGCGTTCGTTGCAGAATGGAAACGGCTGGCCGGTGCGCGCCCGCAGTTGCGTCTCGTTCGCGAATGCCGACAATGACATCCCGCAGCGCCGCGGAAAAACCCAGGCCTTCCCCTGCCGTTAGCCGGTAGCTCAGAACCGTTGTGCGGAGGATAGACCGGTAAGCACCACCACTTTACTATAAACACCGATCATGCGACTATAGTCGTAACTATGCGTAGGTGGCTTGAGGCAGGCCAAGCGTCATAACGTCGCAAGCTTGCCGCTACCGGGTGAAACGTTGCCCTTCGGGGGAAGGCAATCGTTCAGGCTAACGCCGCCGAAAGCGCGACAAAAAGACTACAGCAAAAATCCCACGTGACCCTACCGGGGAGGCCTGGTGGCAGGGGCGAGGTGGACGTTGGTTCTAGGGAGACAACGCTATGGCTCAACTGCACGCGATATCTGGGGCAAACGCAATCCCCGCCTATCCCGCTGTCCGCAGGCTCGGATTTGCGGATCTACGCGATGCCGTCGTCAAGGGGGTCGATGACTTCCTGGCAACGCCGACGCAGCTCGGTTTTCTCGCGATCATCTATCCGCTGGTCGGCTTCTTTTTCGCCCGATTGGCGTTCGGCTACGATGTATTGCCGCTGCTGTTTCCGCTCGTGGCCGGTTATGCGCTGATCGGCCCGTTCGCGGCCACCGGCCTTTACGAGTTGAGCCGGCGACGCGAACAAGGCCAAGACGTATCGTGGACCGATGCCTTCGGCGCCCTGCGATGCCCCTCGCTCGATGCCATCGGAGCGCTCGGACTGGTGCTGATGGCCGTGTTCCTCGCCTGGCTCGCAACCGCAACCTGGCTCTATCAGTCGCTGTTCGGCACAGCCGTACCCGGATCGTTCAGCCAGTTCCTGTCGATGATCTTCTTCACCCCAGAGGGCTGGACGCTCATCATTGCCGGACACTCGCTTGGTCTCGCCTTCGCCGTTGCATCGCTGGCGATCGGCGCGATTTCATTCCCGATGCTGCTTGACCGGGATGTCGGCGCATTGGTGGCGCTACAGACTTCGGTCAGGGTCATGATCGCCAATCCGATGATCATGGCGGTGTGGGGCCTGTTCGTCGCGGCCGCGCTGGCGCTTGGCTCATTGCCGCTCTTTATCGGGCTCGCGGTCGCCATGCCGGTGCTCGCCCATGCGACCTGGCATCTCTATCGCAAGGCGGTAGAACCCGCCGAGCTGTCGACAACGGGCTGAGGCGTGCGAGAACGCCGCGGCTTCACCACCACAATTGCCTGATGCGTCTAGAGCATGGTCCCGAGAAGTCTGCCAACTTCTCGGGATCATGTGTTACTGGCCGCCGACGACCGCCGGATAGTTGACGCCGGCGCCCCAAACATAGATGGCCGCGAACAGGAACAGCCACACAACGTCGACAAAGTGCCAATACCAGGCCGCGAACTCGAAACCGAGATGCTGCTTGGGGGTGAATTGGCCCGCCGTGGCGCGCAACAGGCAAACGACGAGGAAGATCGTGCCGACGATCACATGGAACCCGTGAAAGCCGGTCGCCATGAAGAACGTCGCGCCATAGATGTTGCCGCTGAAGGCGAAGGTCGCGTGGGTGTATTCATAGACCTGCACCGCAGAAAAAAGCAGGCCAAGCACGACGGTGCAGATGAGGCCCCATTTGAGGCCCTGTCGATCGTTCTCCAGGAGCGCGTGGTGCGCCCAGGTTATCGTGGTGCCGGAGGTCAAGAGGATCAGCGTATTGAGCAGCGGCAGGTGCCATGGATCGAAGGTCTCGATCCCCTTGGGCGGCCATACGCCGCCGATCAGATCGGCGCGCATCATCTGCTGGGCGTCTGATGGAAACAGCGCCACATTGAAATACGCCCAGAACCAGGCGACGAAGAACATCACCTCGGAGGCGATGAACAGGATCATTCCGTAGCGGTGGGAGATTTGCACGACGGGCGTGTGGTAGCCGCCCTGTTCGGCCTCGTGGATGACATCGCTCCACCACCCATACATGGTGTAGAGAATGCCGAGCACGCCGACCCCGAACACGTAAGGCGCTACGGCGAAAGAGTCGTGCATCCAGAAGACGGCGCCCACCGACATGACGAAGGCGGAAATCGAGCCGACGATCGGCCACGGACTGGGATCAACGATGTGATAGTCGTGGTTCTTAGCGGACGCCTCGGCCATCTTGTTCTCCGTCGTCAGCCGCTGCGGCGTCCTTGAACGCCGCTCCCCTTCGCTCCGTCAGATGCGCCCCGACGCGGTGACGCCTTCGTTGCTCGCCGCATCCTGCTGCGGCGCGTCTACCGGAAAGAAAGTGTAGGACAGCGTGATGGTGTTGAGATCCTGCTGGTCGGAATCGTCCGCGAGCGAGGGATCGACAAAGAACACGACCGCCATATCGCGCTTCTCGCCGGGGCCGAGATGCTGCTCGGTGAAGCAGAAGCAGTTGACCTTGGCGAAGTAACCGCCGGTCTGCGGGGGCGTGACATTGTAGCTTGCGGTGCCGACGGTCGCGTGCGCGGACTTGTTGGTGACCGAGTAATAGACCGTCACCACCTCGCCGATCCTAACGTCGACGGCTTTGACCTCCGGCTCGAATCGCCATGGCAGGTCGTGGCTGATATTGGCGTCGAACCGCACCTTGACTTTACGGTCGAGCACCTGCTCGGGCCCGACGCTTGCGACTTGCGGCGTGCCGCCGAAACCGGTCACCCGGCAGAACCAGTCATAGAGCGGCACCGCCGCAAAGGCCGCCCCCACCATCAGGCCGACGGTCGCACCGCAGGCAAGCGCAACGAAGAGGTCGCGTCGCGGCGGCATGCGGTCTGCGCCCGATCGATCAGGCGATCGGCGCTTATCGGCGGCTGTGTCGTGAGTTTGATCCATGGCTGAGCTCGCTAGAGTGGTCGCCTGAAAATCTCCGGCCCGATCTTGACGACGGTAACCGCGTATAACAGCAGGACCAGCGCCACGAGCGCGAGCGCGATTGCGATCGACCGGGCGCGCCGGCGGCGTTTTTGCTCCGCCGTGAGCACGATGCCATCGGCGACCTCGACCTTGCCATCCTGGTGTTTCTCGTCCATCGGCACCATCACCCGAAGGTCAGTCGCGGCATCCATGGCATCCATGGCGTGAGCCAGTCGTCGATCAGCAACACCGCAAACAAGATGAAGAGGTAAAGGAGCGAGAAGGAGAACAGTCGCTTTCCCGCCTCGTAAGCGGCGATGTCGGAGCGCGCGATCTTCAGGCGGACGGCAAGCACCGCCATCGCGACCCCGACGATGGTCGCCGCAATCCCATAAAGAAGTCCCGCATAGCCAAACAGGAACGGCGTAACGCTGATCGGCGCCAAAAGGAGCGCATGCGCAAGGACCTGTCGCTTGGTCTCGGCGGCACCCGACACGACCGGCAGCATCGGCACATTGGCGCGGCGGTATTCATCGGTGCGCCGGAGCGACAGCGCCCAGAAATGCGGCGGCGTCCAGAAGAACACGATCAGGAACAGCAGAATCGGCGCGAGCCCGACATCGCCCGTCGCCGCAGCCCACCCGATGACTGGCGGCAGCGCGCCGGCGGCGCCCCCGATCACGATGTTCTGCGCCGTCCAGCGCTTGAGCCACATCGTGTAGACGACGATGTAGAAGAAGATGGTAAAGGCGAGGAGCCCTGCGGCGAGCCAGCCGGCCACGAGGCCGAGTACCGCAACGGACCCCACCGCGAGCGTCACGCCAAAGGCAAAGGCCTCGCCGGGCGTCACCCGTCCCGCCGGAATCGGCCGCCGCCGGGTGCGTCCCATCACGCCATCGATGTCGGCATCATACCACATATTGAGCGCGCCCGCGGCGCCCGCCCCGACCGCAATACAAACCAAAGCCGCAATGGCCAGCACCGGATGGACTTCACCCGGCGCGACGATCATCCCGACAAACGCCGTGAACACGGCGAGCGACATGACGCGCGGCTTCATCAGCGCGACGTAATCGCCGACCTCGGCCAGACTAGGCTCGAGCCCCGATACCTGGCTCGGCGAAGATAGCGCGGCGCCTTTGCCGGTGGCAGTGAATGCAGAATGCTTCATAAGATCACTTCGTCGTTAGGTCGATCTTTTGTTTCCTGCGCCTGAAAGACGCGGTGAACCTTTGCTTTCTGCCGATGCGCGCTTTCTATTTGATTCGCGGCAGGACCTCGAACTGGTGGAAGGGTGGCGGCGACGGCAAGGTCCATTCAAGCGTCGTTGCGCCGACACCCCATGGATTGTCGCCGGCTTTCTTCTTAACGGCGAAAGCGCGATAGATGGTGAAGAAGAACACCGCGAGACTGAGCAGAAAAACATAAGACCCGAGCGAGGAGACGAAGTTCCAGCCGGCATAGGCATCCGGATAGTCGGCAATGCGACGCGGCATGCCGGCGAGCCCGAGGAAATGCTGCGGGAAGAAGACCAGATTGGCGCCGATGAAGGACAGCCAGAAATGCAGCTTTCCGAGCGTTTCCGAATAGAGATAACCGGTGATCTTCGGGAACCAGTAATACCAGGCCGCGAAAATGCCGAAGGTCGCGCCCAACGACATGGTGTAGTGAAAGTGCGCGACGACGTAATAGGTGTCGTGCAAAACCCGGTCGGCCGAGGCGTTGGCGAGCACGACGCCGGTGACGCCGCCAATGACGAACAAAATGATGAAGCCGATCGCCCATAGCATCGGCGTCTTCATCTCGATCGAACCGCCCCACATGGTGGCGATCCAGGAGAAGATCTTGATGCCCGTCGGCACCGCAATGATCATCGTTGCAGCGACGAAATAGGCCTGCGCCCCGGTCGACAGCCCGACCGTGTACATGTGGTGCGCCCACACGATGAAGCCGATGAACCCGATCGCGACCATGGCATAGGCCATGCCGAGATAGCCGAATACCGGCTTGCGGCTGAAGGTGGACACGATCTGGCTGATCACGCCGAATGCCGGCAGGATCAGGATGTAGACCTCGGGATGGCCGAAGAACCAGAACAGGTGCTGGAACAGCACCGGATCGCCGCCGCCCTCCGGCGCGAAGAACGTCGTGCCGAAATTGCGGTCGGTCAGCAGCATGGTGATCGCGCCCGCAAGCACCGGAAGCGCCAGCAGCAACAGGAAGGCGGTCACCAGGATCGACCAGACGAACAGCGGCATCTTGTGCAGCGTCATGCCGGGAGCGCGCATATTGAGGATGGTGGTGATGAAATTGATCGCGCCGAGAACCGACGAGGCGCCGGCAAGGTGCAGCGAGAGAATGGCGAAATCGACCGCCGGTCCCTGATGTCCGATGGTCGACAGCGGTGCATAAACCGTCCAGCCGGTGCCGACGCCGGTGGAGCCGGCCTCGCCTTCCACGAACAAGGACATGAGCAAGAGCAATAACGATGCCGGCAACAGCCAAAACGAAATATTGTTCATGCGGGGGAACGCCATGTCGGGCGCTCCGATCATCAGCGGCACCATCCAGTTGCCGAAACCGCCGATCAACGCCGGCATGATCATGAAAAACACCATGATCAGCCCATGCGCGGTCACGAACACGTTGAACATGGCGGCGCTCTCGAAGACCTGCATTTCCGGATATTGCAGTTCGAGGCGCATTCCGATCGACAGGACACCGCCGATCACCCCAGCGACGATCGAAAACACGAGATACATCGTGCCGATGTCTTTGTGGTTGGTCGAGAACAGATAGCGCCGCCATCCGGTTGGATGATCGTGCGAACCGTGCGCGTCGTCGGCCTTTACCGTCGCATCCATATCAAGTCCTCAATACGTGTTGTGTTTGTTCTTGCCCTCCCTCCTATCGATCCGGCTGCGTTTCACTCCCACGGTCCTGCGCCTTGGCGGCGACAGTCGCCGGCGCGCGCACCTCGCCGGCGTATTTCTGCTTGGCGTCCTCGATCCACTTGGCAAAGGCCTCCTCGCTGACGACGCGCACCGCAATCGGCATGAAGGCATGGTCCCGGCCGCACAACTCCGAGCATTGGCCGTAATACATCCCCTCGCGCGTCGCCTTGAACCAAGTCTCGTTCAGGCGACCGGGGATCGAATCGATCTTGATGCCGAATGAAGGGACCGTGAACGAATGGATGACATCGGCCGCAGTGGTTTGTACCCGCACAACCTTGTTGACCGGGACCACCACTTCGTTGTCGACCGACAACAGCCGCGGCTGACCGGGCTTGAGCTCATCGTCGCGGAGCATCACCGAGTCGAACTCGAAATTCCCGTGATCCGGATAAGCGTAGGTCCAGAACCACTGCTTTCCGGTTGCTTTGATCGTGACGTCGGCGGGCGGCGTATTGAGCTGAAAGAACATCAGCCGGAACGAGGGGACGGCGATGACAACCAGAATGATGACCGGCACCACCGTCCATATCACCTCGATCAAGGTATTGTGGGTTGTTCGCGAGGGTATCGGATTGGCGCGAGCATTGAAGCGAACAATAACCGTGGCGAGTAAAGCAAGGACAAGTATGACAATACCGGCGATGATCCAGAGAAGAAGATCGTGAAACCAGATGACATCCGTCATCACCGGCGTCGCCGATTCTTGCAGACCGAGCTGCCACGGTGACGGTTGGCCGAGACCGGCCCAGGCGAAATCGGCTGCACCGAAAAATACTGCAATAGCCATCACAGCGGCGAGCAATCGAAAAACTGACTGCATCGTCGTCAAGGCTCCTTTCGCCGAATTTTGATCGTCGATCGGTCTTTTTTGGGCGCTGTCACACCGCGCCTCGTCCCGAACGACCCGCCAAGCGCATCAGGAGCGGATGGGAGGGTCTCAATCGACTGGTTACGCAGCCGACAATCCGGGCCTCACAAACCACAATTCCGCCTCACTCGCAATGTGCCTCGTGTTCGGCGCGAAAAGATTCGCAACACAAACGACTTGAAGCCGCCCGATGATGATCGGCGCCACAGGCGGCAGTCGAAACGATGCAACAAGCGTTACGAATGACGCGGTTCGTTGGACATATATAGCAACGCACGCGCACCGGTCCAGAGCATGCGGCGAAGCGCGAATCATTCGTCGCAGAGAATGCGACTACCAACGAATGGTTGGAGCCGATTGTGAGTCCAACGAATCGGAGTTCACTTTGCGGGATGTTTGAGGGTCGAACGTTGTGAAAGGGAGCGTGATGATTGGCGCATTCTCTCGTGGAATGTCTGCGCGGACGCACCGTCTCGTCGCCTTATTGGTGCTGGTTCCCATTGCGGCGATTGTCTTCGTTTCCGCGGCTGCCGCGCAAGGCGCGGTCCGCTCGGTCCACGAGGATTGGCAGATTCGCTGCGAAACCCCGCCGGGCGCGCAGAGCGAGCAATGCGCGCTGTTTCAGAGCGTCGTTGCCGAGGATCGCGCCAATGTCGGACTGACCGTGCTGGTGCTGCGCACCGCGGACCAGAAGACCCGCCTGATGCGCGTCCAGGTGCCGCTTGGCGTCTTGCTGCCGGCCGGGCTGGGGTTGAAAGTCGATCAGGCCGATGTCGGGCGCGCCGGATTCGTCCGCTGCACCTTGCGCGGCTGTTATGCCGAGGTCGTCATGGATGACGAACTCATCAAAAAGCTGCGCGCCGGGAAAACCGCGACCTTCTTCATCTTTCAGACTCCCGAGGAGGGTATCGGTTTTCCGATGAGCCTTAAGGGTTTCGGCGAGGGATACGACAAACTACCCTAGAGATGCGGCACCAACGCTTGAGCCCGTCTCATTGTGTTGGTGTCGCATCGCAAAGCATCGAGTGACCTGGTGTTCCGCACTGACGGTCCGCGGGCGGACCGTCAGAGAAGGAAACACGAGAGCATGATCCCGAAAGGCCGGCAGATTTTTCGGACATGATCATGCGAGAAAAACAAAGAGAAAGACCGCGCGATCGATTCAACCTGAATGAGTCGCGCTTCTCGTTTTCCTTCTCCGACGATACGATCCCGAACCGTCTGAGAAGACATATGAGCCAATCCTTTTCTTGTGGTGCGGCGCCAACACGATGAGACGAGCTCAAGCGTCGATTCCGCCCCATGAGCAATGCCATTGTCAAACATGCTTTACAGGTGCGCGGTCGAATTGTGCCAAGATGGTTCTTCTAGTGATCCGACGCGTACATCATAGCGTGGATGGAGCTTGCACGCGTGCGGTCGGTTCTTTCCGCCGCTCGATCTCCGCGCCACGCGCCGACGCAGGCCGATGCACGGAGGCTCTCCATGGGACGACTCGCTGACCTTGCCCGAACCGGTGCGCCCGCGGCATTCGCGCTCGCGGCCACGATACTCGCGGTCTCTACTGCACACGCCGCTGCGCCCTGTCGCAACACCGAGCGCTTTGACAACTGGCTCGCCGATTTCAAGAAGGAGGCGCTCGCGCAAGGCATCTCGCGCAAGGCGATCGCGGAAGCGTCACCCTATCTCGCCTACGAGCACCGCATTATCAGGATCGATCGCGGGCAGCGCTTCTTCGCTCAGAACTTCCTGCAATTCTCCAAAAAGCTGATCATGCCCTATCGGCTGTCGCAAGGCCGCAAGCTGATCAAGAAACATGCCGCGCTGTTTGCGCGGGTCGAGCGGGAATTCGGCGTGCCGGCGCCGGTCATCGTCGGTTTCTGGGGGCTCGAGAGCGATTTCGGATCCAATATGGGAAAGGACCGGACCATCCGCTCGCTCGCCACGCTCGCCTATGACTGTCGACGCGGGGAGATGTTCCGCGGCCATCTGTTCAATGCCCTGCGTCTGATCGAGCGCGGCGACCTCAGCGCGCGACAGATGATCGGCTCCTGGGCGGGCGAACTCGGCCAGATTCAAATGATGCCGTCAGAGTACCTAAAACACGCGATCGACTATGACGGCGACGGCCACCGCAATCTCTTGCGCAGCAAGACCGACGTGATCGGCTCGGCCGGCAATTTCCTGCGCAGCCTCGGATGGCGGCGGGGCGAGCCGTGGCTGGAGGAGGTGCGGGTTCCCGGAAACCTTGACTGGAAGCAGGCGGATTTGGCGATCGAGCATCCGCGCTCGCAATGGGCGCAGTGGGGCGTGACACAGCGCAACGGCGAGCCGCTGCCTCAGGATGATCTTCGCGCCGCGCTGCTGTTGCCGATGGGCCGGCGCGGCCCCGCCTTTCTCGCCTATCCGAATTTCCGGATGTACATCAAGTGGAACAACTCGCTCACCTACGCGCTCACCGCCGCCTATTATGCGACGCGGCTCGACGGGGCCCCGAAGATGAATCGCGGGGCGAGGAACATTCCCTCGATCTCGTACGAGCAGACCAAGGAGTTGCAGCGGCTGCTGGCGCGGGCGGGCTATGACGTCGGCCCGGTGGATGGCAAGATCGGCGCGCAGACGCGCGCCGCCGTCAAGAAGGCGCAGCTCGATCTGGGACTGCCCGCCGACTCCTATCCGACGCCAAACCTGATCAGGCGGATGCGCAATAGAAGGTAAAACCTAAGAGTGCGACCAATTCAGGTTGAATCGATCGCACTCCATTTCTCTTTGTTTGCCGTATGATCTTGTCCGAAAGGCCTGCAACTTTTCGGGATCGTGCTCTAGTGATGCGGCACCAACGCTTGAGCCCGTCTCATTGTGTTGGTGCCGCATCATAAAGCGTCGAGTTACCTAGAGCGCGATCCATTCAGATTGAATCGATCGCGCTCTATTTCTCCTTGTTTGGTCGCATGATCTTGTCCGAAAAGTCTGCAACTCTTCGGGATCATGCTCTAGTGTTCCGGACTGACGGTCCGGGGTCGGACCGTCAGAGTCGGAACTCTAGCCGCGATCTTCCCTACGCAGAAAGAGGCGGACGGAACAGGCGTGAACAACGATCCTCCAAGCCGGATGCCTTCCGGAGAACAGCAAACACAAGAGGAACCGCCGCCCGATCGCGAGCACCGCGCCGATCTTTCCTCAGACCCGTCGGTTGTTGAAACCGACATCCCGGCGCGGCTCGATCGCCTGCCTTGGTGCCGCTTCCACACGCTCGTCGTGGTCGCGCTCGGGATCACATGGATTCTCGACGGGCTCGAGGTCACGCTCGCGGGCACGCTCGCCGGAGCGCTGAAGGAAAGCCCGGTCCTGCGCTTTTCCAACTCCGATATCGGGTTTGCAACCAGTGCCTATCTCGCCGGCGCCGTGCTCGGGGCCATCTTCTTCGGTTGGCTGACCGACCGGCTCGGCCGCAAGAAGCTGTTCTTCATCACGCTCAGCGTTTATCTGACGGCGACGGCCGCAACTGCTTTCTCATGGGATTTGTGGAGCTTTGCCATTTTGCGCTTTCTCACCGGGGCGGGGATTGGCGGCGAATACACCGCGATCAACTCCACCATCCAGGAGCTGATTCCCGCGCGCGTGCGCGGCTGGACCGACTTGGTCATCAACGGCAGCTTCTGGATCGGCGCGGCGGCGGGCGCGGCCGGCTCCATCATCGTGCTCGATCCGACGGTGCTGGATCCGGAATATGGCTGGCGGCTCGCCTTCCTCATCGGCGGCGGCATCGGCGTCGTGATCTTTCTCATGCGGATGTGGATTCCGGAAAGCCCGCGTTGGCTCATGACGCATGGCCGCGCCGCGGAGGCCGAGGCCGTGGTCGCCTCGATCGAGCGCAGGGCCTACGGGCAAAGCGGCAATCCCCCGCCGCGGACCGCTCTGCCGACCATCCGGCTGCGCTCGCGGCGCTCGACGCCGCTCGGCGAGGTCGCGTCCGTCCTGTTCAAGACCTATCGCACCCGCTCGCTGGTCGGCCTCGCGCTGATGGCCTCGCAGGCCTTCTTCTACAACGCGATCTTCTTCACCTATGCGCTGATCCTGACCGACTTCTACGATATTCCGGCGCACGGCGTCGGCTGGTACATCCTTCCTTTTGCTGCCGGCAACTTCCTCGGGCCCTTGGTTCTCGGCCGCTTGTTCGACACGATCGGCCGGCGGCCGATGATCACCTTCACCTACGCGACATCCGGCATTCTTCTGGCGGCGGCCGGCTATCTGTTCCAGCAAGAGCTGATCACGGTCGAACAGCAGACCATGGCCTGGACCATCGTCTTCTTCTTCGCTTCGGCAGCGGCGAGCTCGGCTTACCTCACCGTCAGCGAAACCTTTCCACTCGAAATGCGCGCGCTCACTATCGCACTCTTCTATGCGATCGGTACCGGCATCGGCGGGGTGGCCGGCCCCTGGCTGTTCGGCGTACTGATCGATTCCGGATCGCGCACCAGCATTCTCGGCGGCTATCTCCTCGGCGCTGCGTTGATGGTTGGGGCTGCAACTATCCAATGGCGGTACGGCATCGCGGCCGAACGCCGCCCGCTCGAGAGCATCTCGCGGCCGCTCGCCTGGCTCGACTGAACCAGCGCGGGCCTTGGTGTATGTCCGCTGCGTCGACTGTGGATCTGGGATATTTCGTCCGTCCGTTCCCGCGAAAGCGGAAACCCAGGAAGCCCAAGAACTGGATTCCCGCTTTCGCGGGAATGAACGGAACACGAGCCAATCAGAAGAAATCGGGACGCCGTTCTGATCGGGCTAGAGCATGATCCCGAAAAGCTGCAGGCCTTTCGGACAAGATCATGCGGTAAAACAAAGAGAAATGGCGTGCGATCGATTCAACCTGAGTGGATCGCACTCTAGCCGAACTCAGCGGCGGCGAACGGCACGCATGACCGCGACCGGCAGCGGCCCGATCAGCGGACTGATCGAGACCGTACCCCGCATGGCGCCCGGCAGGTTCTCGCCGATGCAATTGTCGGTGATCGTGTAGCCGTTGAGCTTGATCGACGCGTCGAGCTCATGCGCTTGCGGCCAGCGCCGCCCGCCATCGGTCAGCGGCGCGAATTGCCGTCCGACCGCAACGACGACGGCGTCGCGCCGCAGCGTGCGCACGAAGGCGATGAAATGCCGGGCATGCCGCCCTTCGACTTCGATCGGCTCGTAGTTTCCGTCCCTGAACAGGTCGCGCATTTGCGCGCGAAGCGCGAGCAGACGGCGGGTCAGCGTGAACTTGACGAGCCCGTTGGCGTAGTGATTGGTCAGCGCCTCCCAGTCCGGATTCGGCATCAACTGATTGAGCGCTTCCTGCCGCTTGGCGAAGTCGACCGGGCGGCGGTTGTCGGGATCGACCAGCGAGAGCTCCCAGCATTCGCTGCCTTGATAGAAATCGGGTACGCCGGGAATGGTCGCCTTGAGGGTGAGCTGGGCGAGGCCGTTGATCGCACCGAGCAGACGCGTACGCGCGGCGAACGCCTCGAAGCTTGCAAGAAAATCCGGTGATTGCTCGCGATCAAGGAGGCGGCCGAGAAACGTCGTGGTCGCCGTTTCATAAGCCTCGTTCGGCATGTACCAGCTCGTTTCCTGCTTGCCCTCGCGCAACGCTTTGACCGCATAATTCTGCATGCGCTCGACAAAACCTTGATCGGATCCGCTCTCGGCCGGCCAGGCCCCGATCAGCGCCTGATACAACATATACTCGTGGGCGAGAGAGGGCGCGCGGAGCCAGTCGCCGGAAATGAGCGGCTCGTTCAATGCCCGCCATTCCGGCACCGCCGCGCACCATTCCTCCGCGAGCTCGGCGATTGCCAGAATGCGCATGCGCGCATCCTCGCCACGCTTCGTGTCGTGCGTTGCGGTCGTGGTCATTGCATGCGGAAAGGCGGTGCGCGTGCGCATGCGGCGGTGAAACTCGCCGACCGAAAGCCCGGGTAGCGCCGGATCGCCGCCCACTTCGTTCAAGGCGATCAGCCGCTGATAGCGATAGAAGGTCGTGTCCTCCATCGCCTTGGCCATAACCGGACCGGTCAGTTGCTGCACTTTGCTGGCAAAGCGCTTGACCCGCGCATTGCTGTAGCCGGTGCGATCCGGCCCGATCAGATCGAGCGTCAGCACCTCCTGGAGAAAGTCGAGAATATCCGCGTCCGGACCGAACCAGCGCGAGCGCACCGTGGCAAGGGTCTCGACGATGGTTTCACGGTCCTCCGCCGTGATATGGCCACCGCCGATATAGGTGCGGTAGATGGGGAAATGCACGATATAGGCGCGCAACGCGTTGCGCAATCGCTCGAAGGTGAAGTCGCGGGTGCGCCAATGGCCTGCCGCGATGCGCGCCAAAAGGCGGCATAGCACGGTGAACTCGCTCGCCAGCATGGTTTCGAGCACACGCAATTTGCTCTCACGCACGATGTCGCTGAAATACTCCACGCGCCCGATAGCGGTGTCGTAGAATTTTTCGAGCTGCAGCAGACCGCCATCGTCGAGCAGGACGCGGGCGATGACGTTGAGCGCTTCGTAGCCGGTGGTGCCGGCAACGCCGGGAAAATCGGGCATCGGCTCGGAATCGCCGAGGATCTTCTCGACCACGATATAGAAGGGGCGGGCCCGCGCCCCCGGCTCGCGCGCAGCGCGCACGAGCCGCGACAGCCGGCGCGTGTACTGCATGGGATCGGACAGGCCATCGATGTGATCGAGGCGCAGCCCATGCAATTGCCCGCTCGTAATCAACGCCATCACGCGGCGGTGCACCGCTTCGAAGGTCGGCAGGTCCTCGACCCTTATCCCGGCAAGGTCGTTGACGTCGAAGAAACGCCGGTAGTTGATCTCGGTGAAGGCAACACGCCAATAGGCGACGCGGTAATGCTGGCGTTCGAGCAGGCGGTGGAGCAGCGCAATACGTCCCGGATCGTCCGCATTCGGGCGATAGGCTGCAAGTCCGCGCTCGATCACTTCCGCCCCGCCCGCGATCGCCGCAAGATCGGCTTTGTATTCGGGCGCATGCTCGCGGGTCGGCTCGTTGGGATCGGGATAACGACCGGCTAACGCGAGCAGGCGGCGTCCTGCCTCCTCTTCGGCCGCACCCGCCTCGGCAACGACACTCTTGAGGATTTCACCGTAACGGTTGGGGCGGATCGGCAGGCGATTATCGTAATACCAAACGGAAAAGCTGCCCTCGCTTGCGTCGTATTTCAGCGCAAGGTCGCCGTCCTCCAGCGCATCGCCATACGACTTGCCGAGGATCGGCAAGAGCAGGCCGCCGGAACTGCGATAGGGCAAAGTTTCCCAATCGATATCGAAGGACGCGGCGTGAGGCGAGCGCGGCCCCCATTCCAGCACGTCGAGCCACCACGCATTGTCGGCGTGGCCCACCCCCATATGGTTCGGCACGAAGTCGAGGATGAGGCCCATATCGGCCTCGGCGAGGGCCTTCGACAGCTCGGCGAATCCTTCGTCCCCGCCGAATTCGGGGTTGAGCGAATTGTGATCGACGATGTCATAGCCATGGGCGCTGCCGGCGCGCGCCTTCAGAAAGGGCGAGGCATAAAGATGGCTGACCCCGAGCGCGGCGAGATAGGGAACGAGCGCCGCAGCGGCCGAGAAGCCGAATTTCGCCGAGAGCTGCAATCGATAGGTCGCGATCGGGATGGCGGGCGGCATCAGGCCTCGGTCCACGACCAGAAGACACTCCAAGGCGGCAGATCGTCCGGCGCGAGACCGCCCCAGATCGGCTGGCCCTCAGGTTCAGCCTTGTGGCGCACGGGTGCGGACGACAGATTGGCAAGGAGCGCAAGACGCCCGCCGCCGAGTTGCCAATGCGCGCTCAACACGGCGCCGTCGCAGTGCGCCTTGCCCGGCGAGAGCGCACCGCCGAGCTTTGGCACGACGTGCTCGCGCCGTGCCTGGAATAGCCGCGTGACGAGGTCGAGCCGGCGGCGGTGGCGCGGTTGCTCGCGCGCCGACCAGTCGAGCACGGCGGATCGAAAGGTCTCCTCGGCGAGCGGATCGAGCATGCCGCCGGTGATCGAGCCGCCGAGATGGCCTGCTTTGTACTCATTCTGGCGGCCTTTGCGGACCGCCGCGCCGAGATCGCCGGCAAAATCGCAAAAGAACGGGAAGGGTTCCTCGGCGCCCCATTCCTCGCCCATGAACATCAAGGGCGGCATCGGGGCGAGCAACATGACGGCGAGTGCGGCTTCGATCGCCCTTTCATCCGTCGCAAGCTGGTCGATCCGCTCGCCGCGCGCGCGATTGCCGATCTGATCGTGGTTCTGCAGAAAGGAGACGAAGGCCGTCGGCGGCAGATGCGCGCTCGGCTCCCCGCGCGCCGCGCCCTCGCGATGCGGCGAGCTCTCTCCCTGATAGGCAAAACCCGAGGCCAGCGTGCGCGCGATGTGGCGAAACGGGTCGTCGGCATAATCGCGATAGTAGCTGCGCGTCTCGCCGGTCAGCAGCACGTGCCAGGCGTGATGGTAGTCGTCGTTCCATTGCGCCCGATACTTGCCCGCGGCGGCGGGCGCGTGCGGATCGATCAGGGCGGCGGCATTGTCGTCGTTCTCAAGGACGAGATGCACGAGGCGATTGTTCGCGTCGGCAAAGGCGCCGACCGCCCGGCTGAGCTCGCTGAGAATGCTGGGGTGGCCCCGCTTCTTGATCGCGTGGACGGCGTCGAGCCGCAGCCCGTCGAAGCGATAGTTCGCGATCCAATAGAGCGCGTTTTCGATGGCGAAGGCACGCACTTCCGGAACGTCGTAATTGATCGCCGCGCCCCAGGGCGTATGAACCTCCGTCGTGAAGAACTGCGGTGCGTAGCGGCCGAGATAGTTTCCTTCCGGTCCGAAGTGATTGTAGACGACGTCGAGAAAGACCATCAGGCCGCGCTGATGGGCGGCATCGATCAGCGCCTTGAGATCCTCCGGCCGCCCATAGGCCGAATCGGGTGCAAAAAGCAGGACGCCGTCATAGCCCCAGTTGCGCCGACCGGGGAAATCGGCGACCGGCATCAGCTCGATCGCGGTGAAGCCGGCGGCAGCGACGTCGTCGAGCTTTTCGATCGCCGCGCGGAAGGTGCCCGCCGGCGTGAAACTGCCGACATGCAGTTCGAGAAACGCCGCCTCGCGCCAAGGGCGTCCGCGCCACTCATGCGCCGTCCACGCGAAAGCGTGGTCGATGACCTCGCTCGGGCCGTTGACATCGTCGGGCTGGAATGCCGCGGCGGGATCGGGAACATCGAGCTCGCCGTCGATGCGGAACCGGTAACGCGCACCGGCGCCGACGTCCGGCAGGCGCAGATCATACCATCCCTCGTTGCGCCGGCGCATCGGCTGCACCTCGTCGCGCATGACGAGATCGACCGAGGCGGCGGCCGGCGCCCATAGCCGGAACGTCGTGCCCTTTGCATCGAGCTGGGGCCCGAACAGTCGGGTGGTCAACAAGGGCGAAGCCGTCATGAAGTCCCCGCGAAAACGGTGACGGACTGGGCCGGCGCGACATGCTTCGACCCTTCTTTGAACGCGTCGATCTTGAACTTTCCGTCGGCGTGCCGATCGTCCCCGACGACCGTCGCCAGCATCCGCGCCCAGGTGACGCAGCCCGGCCAATTCGGCAAGACGAAGTCGACCGCCTCGGTCCCCGCATTGAGAACAACGTACAAAGGAACGCCCGCGGAGTCGATCGGCCCCAGCACATAGGACAGGAAGCGAGCCTCGTTCACAAACCAATCCGCCTGAGTCATCTCGGTTCCGCGCGGGGTCATCCACTTGACGTCGTGACTGCCGTCGCTGCGATGGCCGACCAGCCAATGCCGGCCCTGCAATTGCGGAAAGGACCGCCGTAACGCGGTGAGCTGGGAGACAAGCTCGGTCAGGTCGTCGCCCTTGCGCCCGATGCCGGACCAGTCGACCCAGCCGGTTTCGTTGTCCTGGCAATAGGCGTTGTTGTTGCCGTTCTGGCTGTTGCCGACCTCGTCACCGGCCAGCATCAATGGAACGCCATGGGCGAGGAACAGCGTTGCAAGCATGCCGCGTTTGGCGCGGCGGCGCGCTTCAAGGATGGCCTTGTCGCCGGTCGGACCTTCCACGCCCCAATTGGTGCTCTGATTGTCGTTGGACCCGTCACGATTGTCCTCGCCATTGGCGGCGTTGTGCTTGCTCGAATAGCTGACGAGATCGGCGAGCGTGAAACCGTCATGGACGGTCACGTGATTGATGCTCGCGCGCGGCGGCCGGCGCCGATAGCGAAAATGGTCGGCCGAGCCGCTCATGCGGCCGGCGAGGTCGCGGATCTGGTCGCGCTCGCTCCGCCAGTAGCGACGGACGGTGCGCCGGAACGCATCGTTCCATTCCGACCAGCCCTGCGGGAAGCCGCCGAGCTGATAACCGCCCCAGCCGACATCCCATGGTTCGGCGATCAGCTTGACCCGCGAGAGCACCGGATCCTGGTTGACCGCGGCGAAGAAGCCGGCATTCGGATCGAAGCCGTTGGGCCCACGGCCGAGCGTCGTCGCAAGGTCGAAGCGGAAACCGTCGACATGGCACGTCTCGACCCAATAGCGCAACGAATCCATCACCATCTGCAGCACGCGCGGATGGGTCAGGTTGAGCGAGTTGCCGCAGCCGGTGAAGTCGTCGTAGTAGCGCGCCGCGTTCGGCCGCAGCCAGTAATAGGACGCGTTATCGATCCCGCGAAAGCACAAGGTCGGGCCGAGATGGTTGCCCTCGCAGGTGTGATTGTAGACGACATCGAGCAGAACCTCGATTCCCGCTTGATGCAGCTGGGCGACGGTCGCCTTGAAGTCTTCGAGCGTAGAATCGGCGGCGCCATAGTGCGGCTGGGGGGCAAAGAAGGCGATTGAGCTGTAGCCCCAATAGTTGCGCAGGCCCTTGTCGACCAGCATATGCTCGTCGACATGGCCGTGAATCGGCAACAGCTCGATGGTGGTCACGCCGAGGCGGTGCAGATGCTCGATCATCTGCGGGGAGCCCAGCCCGCGAAAGGTGCCGCGCCATGCGGGCGCAACGTCCTTGCGCTGCATGGTCAGGCCGCGCACATGCGCCTCGTAGATGACCGTATCGTGCCAGGGCACGCGCGGGCTGCGATCATCGCCCCAGGTGAAGGCATCGTCGACGACGACGGCCTTGAGCATGCTGCGTGAATTGTCACGTTTGTCGAACGACAGGTCCGCCCGGGCGCTGCGGGTGCGATAGGCGAAATGGGCGTCGGTCCAGACGAAATGCCCGGTTATCCGCTTGGCATAGGGATCGAGCAGCAGCTTGTTGTTGTTGAAGCGATGGCCGCGGTCGGGCTCATAGGGGCCGTAAACCCGGTAACCATAGACCTGGCCGGGCACGACCTCCGGCAGATAAACGTGCCAGACATCGTCGGTGACTTCCGGGAGCGCGATCCGATCGGTCTCGCGGCGGCCGAACCGATCGAACAGGCATAACTCGATCTTCTCGGCATGGGCCGAGAAGATGGCGAAGTTGGTGCCGCGCCCGTCCCAAGTCGCACCGAGCGGATAGGGAGAGCCTGGCCTGACCTGCATCAGAACTCCGGCACGAGGATAATCCCGGCAAGCGGGGGAAGCGTCAGGCTGAGGACGCCGCCCGCGCCGGTATCTTCGGCCTCGAGCCGGCCGCCATTGCCGACATTGCCGCCGCCATAAACCCCTGAATCGCTGTTGAGCACCTCGCGCCAGCCCCCGGCGAACGGCACGCGGATGCGGTATTCCTCACGCACCACCGGCGTGAAGTTGAGCGCGACGAGGCAAACCGAGCCGTCGCGGCCGCGCCGCAGCCAGGCGAACACGCTGTTCTCGACATCGTCGACAATCAACCACTCAAAGCCCGCCGGCTCGGAGTCGAGCTGGTAGAGCGCCGGCGTCGAGCGGTAGAGATGATTGAGATCGCGCACCAGCGACTGGATGCCCTTGTACTCGCCATATTCGAGCAGGTGCCAGTCGAGGCTGTGATCATGGTGCCATTCGCGCTCGTGCCCGAATTCGTCGCCCATGAATAGCAGCTTCTTGCCCGGGTGCCCGAACATGAAGGTGTAATAGGCACGCAGATTGGCGAAGCGCTGCCAGCGATCGCCCGGCATACGGCCGATGATCGACCCCTTTCCGTGCACCACTTCGTCATGCGACAGCGGCAGGACGAAATTCTCGTACCATGCATAGAGCATGGCGAAGGTCACGTCGTTGTGGTGGTGCTTTCGGTGGACCGCCTCCTTCGAAATATACCGCAGCGTGTCGTGCATCCACCCCATGTTCCATTTGTAGCCGAAGCCGAGCCCGCCGACATCGGTCGGCCGCGAGACCAGCGGCCAGGCGGTCGATTCCTCGGCCATGGTGGTGGCGTTGGGATAGCGCGCGAACACTTCGGTGTTGAACCGGCGCAGGAAATCGATTGCTTCGAGGTTCTCTCGCCCGCCGAAGCGGTTGGGAATCCAGGCGCCCTCCGGCCGGCTGTAATCGAGATAGAGCATCGAGGCGACGGCATCGACGCGCAACCCGTCGATACGATACCGATCGAGCCAGAACAGCGCATTGGCGAGCAGGAAGTTGGTGACCTCGCGCCGCCCGTAATTGTAGATCAGGGTGTTCCAGTCGAGATGGCGGCCCTGCATAGCATTGGCATGCTCGTACACCGCGGTGCCGTCGAACTGGGCAAGGCCGTGGTCGTCATCGGGAAAGTGCCCCGGCACCCAGTCGAGAACCACTCCGATGCCGGCGCGATGGAAGGCATCGACGAGAATGCAGAAATCCTCCGGCGGGCCGAACCGGCTGGTGGGCGCGTAAAGTCCGGTCGGCTGGTAGCCCCATGATGCATCGAAGGGATGCTCGGAGATCGGTAGCAGCTCCACATGGGTGAAGCCCATGGAGCTGACATAGCTCGGAAGCTGCTCGGCGAGTTCCCGGTAGGTCAGCCAGCTATTTGCCACATACGGATTGCGCCGCCACGAGCCGAGGTGAACCTCATAGATCGACATCGGCCCATCCCACCGGTTGATCCCCGGGGGGGCCGGGGTGATCTCCGGGAGACTTGCCGGATCGACGATAATCGAAGCGGTCTTGGGTCGCAGCTCGGCAGCGAAGGCGTAAGGATCAGCCTTGACATGCAGGCGACCGTCATTGCCGAAAATCTCGAACTTGTAGTGCTGCCCAGCCCGAACGGCCGGGAGGAATATCTCCCAAATACCATTGCCGCGAACGCGCATGGCGTGGCAGCGGCCATCCCAGTAATTCCAGTCCCCCACTACGCTGACGCGGCGGGCATTCGGCGCCCAGACGCCGAAGGCGACGCCCGCGATGCCCTCATGCACCATCGGATGGGCGCCGAGCTTGTCGTAGATTTGCAGATGGTTGCCTTCGCCCATCAAGTGAATGTCGAGATCCGAGAACACCTGCGAGAAACGGTACGGATCATCGAACTCAATGAAGTCCGCGCTATGGTAGCGCGCTCTCAGCGAATAGTCGCGCGCACCGGACGGAACCGGGCCGATGAAAAGGCCGGCCTCGTGAATGCGTCTGAGCTCGATTTCCTGACCGTCTTTGTACACGACGACAACCGCGCGTGCGCCGGGGAGGAAAGCCCGCACAACGTGCGTGCCGTGGTCAAAATGCGGACCGAGATAACGAAACGGGTCAGCATGATAACCACCGATAATGGCAAGTGCTTCGGGTGTTACATCAGTCATGGCTGGACGCTCTCCACGGGAAAGAGCGTCCGCCAGAGCCCGGACAGCGGCACATGGACCCAGTCGGGACGGTTAGCAAATTCATACCCCACCTCGTAAACGGCCTTTTCCAAAACAAAGAAACGCAGCAACCGGTCGGCCATGGCGACATCCTGCGGCCACAGCCTGCTCGCGCCGGCCGTATTGCGCATGCTCACAAGGAATGCATCCGTTGCTGCATTGCGCCAAGAGTCAAGTGCCCGCAACAGAGGCTCGGGGTCTTCGACTGCCGTTTCCACGATCCGATGCAGGGCGTCGGTCGCCGCATAGTCGAGCGAACGGACGAGGCCCGCAGCATCCCGCGCTGACGGGTATTTGCGCCGCCGGTCATGGTAGGGACGCTCCGGCTCGCCTTCGAAATCGACGATGTGCACGTCGTCCTTGACGATGAGGACCTGCCCGAGATGGAGGTCGCCATGTTGTCGCACCTTGTCGACATCGATGGTGCGCGGCAGCAGGTCCTGCATCATTTCAACCGCCTGCCAGCGTCGCGCCAGCAGCGCGCGAGCGGTCGGCTTTGCCTGCTTGCCGAGCCGGTCGTAGCGCCGGGCGAGTTCCTCGAACATCGCTTCGGCCGAGGTCACGAGTTTTGCCGTCCAAGCTGCCACATCTTCGGCGGTCACCGGCTCCGGGGCGAAGGCAGCGATGTCGGAACGGCTTGCGAGCGCCAGATGCAATTCGCCGATGCGGCGGCCGATCTGGCGCATGCGATTGAGATAGACGGAGTGCGCCTCGGCGAGAGCAGGCACGATCGGCAGGATGGTGGCTTCTTCCAGGAAGCGGTTGAGATAGCTCGCCGTATGCGCCCAGGCGTCGCCCTGGTTTTCAACGAATCGGTGAAGGATCGCAACGGTCGAGCGCTCGCCGCCGCGCTCGACCAATTCGACCGTCCCCATCAGCGGCGGCGAGTTCTCAAAGTCCGCGACATCCGTCAGGAACCGTCCGATCTCCACCTCCGGGTTGGTTCCCGGCAACAGCCGCCGGTAGAATTTCAGCACGAAGGAGGAGTTGATGATGACGGTGGAATTCGACTGCTCCGCCCCGCTCGCGCGGATCTCGGTGACCGGCGGCAGCTCAAGCGAAGCAAAGCGGGCGGTCGGCCGCATTTCCAGCCTCAGGCCGGACGCGGCGGACACCTGCCGCTGGGCATGGACATCGCGGACGATCGACGACACGAAATCCCGGTCGGAGAAGGCATCGCTCAGCACGCCTTCCCGGTTGTGGCGGCGCACCGGGGCGATGACGGAGGCCGGCGGGGCGGTGGTGCGATCGACCTCCTCCCAGCTCACGATCAGCGGCATGGCGTAGCGCATGGCGCCGCGCGGCGACGCGTGGTCGATCAAAGCGACGACCGGCGCAAGGTCCCCCTCCCCGAGCGGGACGACGGAGCTCACGCGCGCGCCGCCGGCTTCCGACCCCTTGGCGGCGAACCAGCGGCGGGTCGCGAGAAAGGCCGGCAGAACCTCGCGTTCGAAATGCTGCGCCGTGGGGCCCGCCGAAAGCGACCGCCAGCCTTTATCCATGACGACCGTGGCCCACTCGCGCGTGGTCGAGACCTCCGAGGGCGCCATGCCGGCCTCCTCGGTCAGCAGGAACCAGAAGAACCCGTAAGGTCCGAGCGTAACGACGAAGGGAAACTCGTCGATCCGCCGAAATCGCGACCGTCCGAGCATCTCGACCGGAACGCGGCCGCGCCATTGCGACAGATCGATCTCGGTCGATTGGGCGGCGCGGGAGAGATTGGCGACGCACAGGAGGACCTCATGCCCGTATTGGCGCAGATAGGCCATCACGGCGCGATTGGTCGGCCGCAACATGGTCATGGTGCCGCGGCCGAAGACCTTGCTGGTCTTGCGCACCGCGATCATCCGCTTCATCCAGTTGAGGAGCGAGGAGATGCTGCGGGACTGCGCCTCGACATTGACCGACTGATAGCCGTAGACCGGATCCATGATCGGCGGCAGAAAGAGCTTTGCCGGATCGCAGCGGGAGAATCCGCCATTGCGGTCGGAGGTCCATTGCATCGGCGTGCGCACGCCATTGCGGTCGCCGAGATAGATGTTGTCGCCCATGCCGATCTCGTCGCCGTAATAGAAGATCGGCGTTCCCGGCAGCGAGAGCATCAGGCTCTTCATGAGCTCGATCTTGCGCCGGTCATTGTCCATCAGCGGGGCCAGCCGCCGGCGGATGCCGAGATTGAGGCGGGCGCGCGGTTCGGCCGCATAGGTTGACCACAGATAATCGCGCTCGGCGTCGGTCACCATTTCGAGCGTCAGCTCGTCGTGATTGCGCAGAAACAGCGCCCACTGGCAGTTCGGCGGGATGTCCGGCGTCTGCCGCAGGATGTCCATGATGGGAAAACGGTCTTCCTGCGCGATCGCCATGTAGATGCGCGGCATGAGCGGGAAGTGATAGGCCATATGGCATTCGTCGCCGTCGCCGAAATAGGCGCGGACGTCTTCCGGCCACTGGTTCGCTTCCGCGAGCAGAAAGGTATTCGGCGCATAGGCGTCGATCTCGGCGCGCAGCCGTTTGATGACCGCATGCGTCTCCGGGAGGTTCTCGTTGTTGGTCCCCTCGCGCTCGCACAGATAGGGAATGGCGTCGAGCCGGAAGCCGTCGACGCCAAAGTCGAGCCAGCGGCGCATCACCTGCACCATGGCCCGGAACACCTGCGGATTGTCGTAATTGAGATCGGGCTGATGGGAGAAGAAGCGGTGCCAGAAATAGGCGCCGGCCTCCGGATCCCAGGTCCAGTTCGATTTTTCCGTATCGGTGAAGATGATGCGGGTGTCGAGGTATTTCTGGTCGGTATCGCTCCAGACATACCAGTTGCGCGCGTCCGACCCCGGCTTGCTGCGGCGCGCGCGCCTGAACCAGGTATGCTGGTCCGAGGTGTGGTTGATCACGAGCTCGGTGATCACCCGCAAGCCGCGCCGCTTCGCCTCGCTGATGAAGCGCCGGAAATCCTTGATCGTGCCGAAATCGGGATTGATGCGGCGATAATCGGCAATGTCGTAGCCGTCGTCGCGACCCGGACTGGGATAGAACGGCAGCAGCCACAGCGTGGTGACGCCGAGGTCCTGAAGATAGTCGAGCCGCTGGGTCAGGCCGTTGAAGTCGCCGATGCCGTCGTCATTGCTGTCGAAGAAAGCCTTGACGTGCAGCTGATAGATGATCGCGTCCTTGTACCACAGCGGATCGCTGGTCTCGGCGGCCGTGGTCGCGGCCACGATGTCGGAAACGATATTCATGGACGACCCGTTTCAGGCGAGGCGGCAGGTTTCGATAGCGGGGACATGACGCAGACCGATCGACAAGCGCACATTATACCATTCGATCATGTGCCGTATGTCGATGACAAGCCTCTCACCCGCGCGCACAGGACGCAGCCCGCCCTCCGGCGCGATCCAAAGATCACCAAATGGGAACTAAGGATTCATACGATCACGACCCCGCAAGCGCAACTAGGCTTGCATCATCACGGCCGGCGCGCAGGGGCTTCCGACCAACACCGTTAAGAACTGATCGCTAGGTTTTGTCCGCTGGAGCACGTTCGGGGTCGCCTATTGGTATGTTGCGGGACCGGCGCCTTTTCGTCGCGGCCCCGATGAGGGTGGACAAAGATGGACGTTCATGGATTTTCGTCCAGTGTGCAGCGCCCCCTCGTCACCGATACGACCGGAGGATGATGGCGCGTTGACGAAGGAATTGAGCCGGAAATTGGAATTCCCGCGGGCCTCGGTCCGGCCAGTGGCTCTCTTAAAGTTGATGCCCTAAAGGAGCTTGGAAGGACGGGCGGATGCCCGCCTTTGGGCTTTGACGAAAATGTTGCGCGCTTTGCCCGCCCCGCTATGGTTCGCCAGCTCCGTGGACCTCCTCGGAGGGCCTCGATCGTCGGTTCCCGTCATGACCGATCCTTCCGCCGCGGCGGCCGGCAAAGGCTGTCCGGCAGCGATACCCCCGGCGAATCGGTGGCCCCCGATCAAGTCGATCAATGATGAGTGACGACATCCAAAGCATGGTGGACCAAGACCAGCTCAGCCGCGAGGCGCAAGCCTTGGGCATTGAGACGACCTATATCGACGCGCGCGGGGACCAGCGAACGCCAAGCGAAGGGGCCCTCGCCACGGTTGTCGGCGTGCTGGCGGAGCATGCACGCGCGGCAGGAATTGACGGCGTAACAACGGTCCAGGCCCTGCGCAAAGGGCGCGGCAATCGGCTGGACAATCCCAGCGCCGACGGCGTGGGCTGGCGGCTGATCGCAGATGGCCACACGGTCGCCGCCGGGACCTGCCAGGCGAACTCGATCACGCTGCCGGCAAGGCTCCGGGTCGGGTCCTATCGGCTCGAGTTCGATGTCCCGGAACCGGAGGGCATGGCGCAGACGGCGATTGTCGCACCGGCGCAATCCTATCAGCCCGCCCATTTCGATGAGGGCGGCCGCGTCTGGGCGCTCTCGGTGCAGCTCTACTCGGTCCGCTCGCGCCGCAATTGGGGCATAGGCGACTTCACCGACCTTAAGAACCTGGTGCGGATTGCCGCCGATCTCGGCGCGGCCGGCATCGGGCTCAATCCGCTGCACGCGATCAGTCTCGACGATCCGGCGATGATCAGCCCCTATTCGCCGATCAGCCGCCTGTTTCTCAATCCGCTCTATATCGATCTCGACGCCGTGCGCGAGTTTCCCGGCCTCAAAGCAGCCGGGCTTGAAGACGAGGTGGAGCGCCTGCGGGCGAGCGATCGCGTCGATTATGCCGGAATCATTGCCGCCAAGGTGAAGGGGCTCAGGCTTGCCTATGACCGCTTCCGCGAGCGCGCGAGCGCGAAACGGCGCGACGATTTCGCCGCGTTCAAGGCCGAGCGCGCCCCGCTGATCGACGGTTTTGCCGCCTTCTCGACGCTGCACCAGCGCTTCGGCCCGCCCTGGTGGGAGTGGCCGCAGGAATGGCGCAGTCCAACCCCGGAGACGATCGAATCGCTGTGGCGCAGCGAACCGGTGGAGATGGACTTCCATGCCTTCGTGCAATGGCTCGCCGACCGGCAGCTCAAGGAATGTCATAGCCTGACCAAGAAGCTCCACATGCCGATCGGCCTTTATCTGGACGTCGCGGTCGGTGCGGCGCAGGACGGCGCCGATGTGTGGAGCAACCAGGGCGCCTATGTGCGCGAATTGTCCGCCGGCGCCCCGCCCGACCTGCTGAACACGGCGGGACAGGATTGGGGGCTCGCCTCATTCCATCCGGGCGTGCTCGCCAACACCGACTTCCGCCTGATGCGCGAGACCTTGCGGGCCATCATGCGCTATGCTGGCGCGATCCGCATCGACCACGTCTTGGGGTTCAACCGGCTCTATCTCGTTCCTCGCGGCTACAAGCCCGACGAGGGGACCTATGTGCGCTTTCCGCTCGAGGCCATGCTGGCCGTTCTCGCGCAGACGAGCCAGGCGGAGCACTGCGTCGTCATCGGCGAGGACCTTGGAACGGTTCCCGACGGTTTCCGCGAGACGCTCGCCGAGTGGAACGTGTGGTCCTATCGCGTCATGATGTTCGAGCGGGAGCATGACGGCGCCTTCAGGGGACCGTCGAGCTATCCGGCGCAGGCGCTGGTCTCGTTCGGCACGCACGACCTGCCGACCTTTTCCGGCTGGCTTTCCGGACATGACCTCACGGTCAAGCACGGCCTCGGCCTCGATCCGGGCGAGAGCGAGGACGAGCGCGCCGATGCCCATCGGGCGCTGGCAGAAGCGCTCGCGCGCGAAAACGGCGCCGAAGAATCGTCGGTCCTCGAAATGATTCGCTTTCTCGCCCGCACGCCGAGCCGGCTCTTGGTGGTGGCGGCCGAGGACGTGTTCGATGAGAAAGACCAGGTCAATGTTCCTGGCACGATCAATGAGCATCCCAACTGGCGGCGTCGGCTTCCGATCGCGTTGGAGGATTTCCTTGAGCACGACCGGCTGACCGCACTCGCGGCCGTGCTGCGCAGCGAGGGCCGCGCCTTCCCGTCCAACTCGAGCTGAGGAACCAGCCGTGCCGGCGCAAACACACCTTTTTCTTTGCCTGAGCGATAATTACGGTGTTCTCATCCATGATCCCGCAACCGGTGCGACCGCTGCGATCGACGCGCCGGAGGCGGGCGCCGTCAGCGCCGCGCTTGACGCGACCGGTTGGAAGCTCACCGACATCCTGATCACCCATCATCACGGCGACCACACCGCCGGGGTTCCCGAACTGAAGGCCCGGTATGGCTGCCGTGTCACCGCCCCGGCCCACGAGAAGAGCCCGATCGCCGATGTCGATGTCTCGGTCGGCGAAGGCGACCCGGTCAGGGTCGGCTCGCTCAACGCCAAGGTGATCGCAACGCCCGGCCACACCATCGGCCACATCGCCTACTGGTTTCCCGACAGCGAGATCGCCTTCGTCGGCGACACGCTGTTCTCGATCGGCTGCGGCCGGCTGTTCGAGAGCACGGCCGAGACGATGTGGAACTCGCTGCTCAAGCTGCGCGCGCTGCCCGACGACACGCTTATCTATTGCGGCCATGAATACACGCTCTCGAATATCCGTTTCGCCCTGACCATCGAGCCCGACAACGCGGCGCTCAAGCGCCGGGCCGAGGAAGCGAACCGCCTGCGCGCCGCCGGCAAGCCGACCGTTCCCTCGCTGCTCGGTCAGGAAAAACTCGCCAATCCGTTCCTGCGTGCGGACGTGCCCGAGGTCGCCGCCGCCGTGCGGCTTGCCGGCAAGCCCGCCGCGCAGGTTTTTGGCGAGCTGCGCCACCGCAAGGATAGATTCTGACCGTACGCCACAGAGTCCTGTGGGGTGTTGATCCGTTCGTCCCCGCGCAAGCGGGGACCCAGGATCACGCAAGTAAACTGGTTTCCCGCTTTCGCGGGAATGAACGGAATTGGCCGGACGAAATAGCCCTCTCCCTAACCTTCACCCGCAAGCCGGGAGAGCAAGGCCCTCAAGTCACCGCATAGTTCGTCACCGAACTGATCCCCGGAAAGCCTGCCACGCATGCCCCTTGATCGACACGCCGCGCTGAGCGCCGCCGAAGTGATTCGCTTGCTGCGGCTTGCGCCGCACCCCGAGGGCGGACATTTCCGCGAGACCTTTCGCGATGAGGCAAAGAGCGGAGCCGCGCGCGCGGCCTCGACGGCGATCTATTTCCTGCTCGCGCGCGGCGAGCGTTCGCACTGGCACCGCGTCGATGCCGCCGAAGTCTGGCACTGGTATGCCGGCGCGCCGCTCGAACTTTCCATCGCCGCACAGGGCCAGCCGGTGGCAAGGTGGCGGCTTGGGCCCGATCTTGCGGCGGGCGAAGAGCCGCAGGCGGTGGTTCCGGCCCACGCCTGGCAGGCGGCCGAGAGCCTCGGCGACTGGACGCTGGTCGGCTGCACCGTCGCGCCAGGCTTCTCCTTTGAGGGTTTTGAGCTCGCCCCGCCCGACTTCAGTCCGCCTCGCGCGTGAAATTCGCGCAGCACCGCGATCGCTCCAGCTCAAAGCGCGATGGTTCTGGGTTAGGTCACATTACCTCTCCCCGCTTGCGGGGAGAGGTCGGATTGCCGAAACGCCTTTCGGCAATCCGGGTGAGGGGCACTTTGGAGCGCGATTCAACCAGATTGAATCAATCGCGCTCAGTTCCTTTCGTCTGGTCGCGCGGTCTTAGCCGAAAGAGGACCACTCACGTCTCGGGATCAGGCTTGTTTGCTCGTCGCGTTTTCTACGGCGAACCGGGTTCCACTTCGCCGGAAAACGCTTCAATGCCCTTCGAAGGAAACGAGGGTGCGCACCGGCACGTCGAGCTTGCGTAGCTTGTCGGACCCGCCGAGGTCCGGAAGATCGACGATGAAAACGGCGGCGAGCAGCTCCGCCCCGAGCTGGCGTATCAGCTTGACCGCACCCTCGGCCGTGCCGCCGGTCGCGATCAGATCGTCGACCAGGATGACGCGATCATGCGGGGCGATGGCATCTTCATGCATCTCGATCTCGTCGAGGCCGTATTCGAGCGTATAGGCGATGCTCACCCGGTTGTGCGGCAGCTTGCCTTTCTTGCGGATCGGCACGAAACCGGCCGACACCTGATGCGCCACCGCGCCGCCGAGGATGAAACCACGGGCTTCGATGCCCGCGACCTTGTCGATCTTCATGCCGGCCCAAGGCTGCACCATCTCGTCGACCGCGCGGCGGAAGGCGCGCGCATCCCCGAGAAGCGTGGTGATGTCGCGGAACATGATTCCCGGCTTCGGATAATCCGGAATGTCGCGGATTGCCTGCTTAAGGTCACACTCTAAGGAAGGACTCATCATCATTTTGGGACGCCGTCAGGGGGTGACTAGAAGGGGCGTTTTGGTCGCTTGCGGGATCGGCCACAGTGGCAAAGCGTGGCCCGCGAGCGCGATCGCTTCAGGCTGAATCAATCGCGCCCTTTTCCCATTATCTTTTCGCATGATCTGGTCCGAAAAGTCTGCAACTTTTCGGGATCATGCAATTCTCTTCACGTGGTCGCATGATCTGGTCCGAAAAGTCTGCAACTTTTCGGGATCGCAACAACGAACCGAGCCCACGGAGACCTGAGCCATGGATACGCCTTCCCAATCGATTGTCGTCGTCGACCTACGGATTCCGTTTCTTCGTCTTGTCCTGTTCCTCGTCAAACTCTCGCTCGCCGCCATCCCGGCGACGATCATCCTCCTGTTTCTCGGCTTCCTCGTCTCAATGGTTGTGGCAGGCCTGTTCGGGATCCCGATGGATGTCATGATACGGCGCGGGACCATATGAGTTGATTTCATCTCTTGCCGCCGCATGCGGAGCGCACGGTTGCTTCAGTCCGACAGGCTTGCTCGCGCCTATTGCTTGAGCACGCGTCCGGCGACGGCATCGAGCTTTTTCAGCACGTCCGGATCGCGTGCCTCCGGCGCGGTGATGATCGCCGTTTCGAGGGCGCGGTCCGAGCCGATCGGGCAAGGCTCGTGCTCGCGCGGGAAATCGCGCGCAAGCCGCGCGACCAGACGCTTTGCCTTGTCCGCATTGGCGGTCAATACCCGGATGATGTCCTGCACGGTGACGGCGTCGTGGTCGGGGTGCCAGCAGTCGAAATCGGTCACCATGGCGACCGTCGCGTAGCAGATCTCCGCCTCGCGGGCGAGCTTGGCCTCCGGCATGTTGGTCATGCCGATCACGGAATAGCCGAGCTGCTTATAGGTGAGGCTCTCGGCAAGGGTGGAGAATTGCGGCCCCTCCATGCACACATAGGTGCCGCTGCGCGCGATCGGGATGTCTTCGGCGGCGGCGGCCTCGGCGAGGTAGATTCGCAGGCGCGGCGACACCGGATGCGCCATCGACACATGGGCGACGCACCCATTGCCGAAGAATGAGCTCGCGCGGTTGTGGGTCCGGTCGATGAACTGGTCGACCAGCACGAAGGTGCCGGGCAGCAACTCCTCCTTGAACGAACCGCAGGCCGACAGCGAGACGAGATCGGTCACGCCCGCGCGCTTGAGCACATCGATATTGGCGCGGTAGTTGATGCCGGACGGCGACAGTTGATGACCGGCACGGTGGCGGGACAGAAAAACGATCGGCAGCCCCGCGATCTCGCCGATCTTCAGCGGCGCCGACGGTTCGCCCCAGGGGCTCGCGATCTGCTTCTCGACCACGTTCTCAAGGCCGGGCAACTCGTAGATGCCCGAGCCGCCGATGACACCCAATACCGCTTTGGCCATACTTGCCCCAATCTTATCCATGAATTGATCCGCGCCCGCTTTTGGACGAGCACAAGACGCAAGGTCAATTGATTAAGACGAGCGGGCCCCGCGCAGAGCCCCCGCACTGCCAAAGGACCAACGAATTGCCATGTTAAAGCGCATGACCGAAGAAAAACCGTCCCTACGTGACACCACCGGCCAGATCCTGTTGGTGGGTGCCGGCAAGATGGGCGGAGCCCTGCTCGACGGATGGCTCGCACTCGGCCTCGACCCCCACAAGGTTGCCGTGTTCGAGCCGCAGCTCTCGCCGGACATCGCGGCGCACGCGATCGGCGGGCTGCGCCTCAACCCCGACCCGGCGACGCTGCGCCCGGTCGCCATCGTCCTCGCCGTCAAGCCGCAGACCGCACCGGAGGTCATGCCTGCATTGGCAGGCCTCGTCGGCGACGCCGTCGTCATTTCGGTCATGGCCGGGCGCACGCTCGGTTTCCTCGCGGACGCGCTCGGCGAGGCAACCCCGGCGGTGCGCGCGATGCCCAACACGCCCGCGGCAATCGGTCGCGGCATCACGGTGGCGGTGGCGAATGCCAAGGTCTCGCCGCTGCAGCGTGATCTTGCGCACCGCTTGCTTGCGGCGACCGGAGCGGTGGAATGGATCGAGGACGAAGTCCTGCTCGATGCGGTGACGGCCGTATCCGGGTCGGGCCCGGCTTATGTGTTTCTTCTGGCGGAAAGTCTGGCACGGGCCGGCGTTGCCGCCGGGCTCCCGGCGGAGCTTGCGGTGCGGCTTGCTCACCATACGGTCGCGGGCGCCGGAGAGCTGATGCACCGCTCGCCACATGATCCGGCAACGCTTCGCCAACACGTCACCTCGCCCGGCGGTACGACGGCAGCCGCACTCGAGGTGCTGATGCATAGCGAGGGGCTCGACGCCCTGCTGGCAAAGGCGGTCGCGGCGGCAACGCAGCGCTCGCGCGAGCTTGCTTGATCCCACCCCAAGGGACCGGTATCGGGCGCCGCGGCGCGCCGGCTTTCCGCTTGTTGTTCCGCTCTGGTGCGACCGGTCTCAAAGAACTAGATGTTGGAGGACGATCCCGTTAAGTCGGCGACTTTTCGGAGAAGGTCATGCGAGCGAACAAGGCGAGTTAGAACGCGATCGATTGAACTTGAGCAGTCGCGCGTTTTTTTGAGAGCGCAACGGCAACGAGCCCGACATCGACAGGAGCTGAGCCATGGTCCGCAGGCCGCGCGAACGATTCCGGAGAGCCGGAGAGCATAACGGCGGGAGTGAGGGAAACGGGGCTGTGAACGGCGACGAGCACAGTCGTCGAAGGCTGGCCCGCAGCGGGACCGATCGCGGCAAGATCATCGAAGCCTTTATGGAGTTGCTCGGCGAGTGGCCGATCGAGCGGATCGACCTGCCGGATATTGCCGCCCGTGCCGGGGTACCGATCGCCGATATGCGGGGTGAGTTCGGCTCGAAGCTTGCGATCCTCGCCGCGAGCTTCAAGGAAATCGACCGCGAGGTGCTGGCCGCCGACCGCTCCGACATAACCGAAGAGCCGCCGCGCGAGCGCCTGTTCGAGGTGCTGATGCTGCGCCTGGAGGCGCTGGAGCCCTACCGCGAGGCGATCCGCTCGCTGCTGCGCTCGTCGCGGACCAATCCGGCGCTCGTCTGCGCGCTCAACAGCCTTTCAGTAAGCTCGCAGCAATGGATGCTGGCGGCCGCCGATATTTCGAGCGTCGGGCCGCTCGGGATGGTTCGGGCGCAGGGACTTGCGATCGCCTTCGCACGCGTGCTCGGCGTCTTTGTCGATGATGACGATCCGGGCCACGCGCGCACAATGGCGGCGCTCGACCGGGCGCTCTCGCAAGGGCAGCGGTGGATGAGCACACTCGACGGGATGTGCCGGTTCATTCCCCGCTGCGGTCCGCGCCGCCGCGCTCAGCCGAATCCGCGTGACGAAGACGCCGTCGAGCCGGTCGCGCTCTAGGCGACCAACGACGCCACGGCAAAGGCAATCGAGGCCGCGGAATAGAGTTGGTGGGCATGCTTTGCATGCCCACCCTACGATCTCTTGAGAAGGACCCATCGTGGCTCCCTCATCCTTAGAGATGCCGACCGTGTAGGGTGGGCAAAGGCGCGCAAAGCGCGCCGTGCCCACGCAATCGAGGCCGCGGAATAGAATTGGTGGGCATGCTTTGCATGCCCACCCTACGATCTCTTGAGAAAGGCTCATCCCGAGAAGGCCGCAAAGCGGCCGTCTCAGTGAGGCGG
>JANQIP010000011.1 GCA_028282095.1 Xanthobacteraceae bacterium
GTGCCAAGAGCGCGCCGTGCCCACGCGGCCAAGGCCGCCGAAAACTAATTGGTGGGCATGCTTCGCATGCCCACCCTACAGTTCTTTTCGATCTGCCAATTTTTCGGGATCATGCTCTATCGCTCGGCACCTGAAAAGATCACGATGACCGGCCCGCTTTCCGGTCCCGCCTGAAGCGGACCGGCGAATCCTGCGCTTCCCGTAGCCGAAACACCGACCTTGGCATGCGTGCGCGCCAGCTCCCAGGCGCGCGCCAGCGTTTCCTCGCCCACGACCAGCGGCGCGCCGCCGGTTTCCCGCATGCCCTTGATGGCGTCCCACCAGTCGTAGGTCTCGTCGTCAATAATGCCGTGGGCGATGCTGGCAGGTGTCGCCTCCCACGGCCACATGGCTTGCGAGCGGCGATGGGCGAGGGCAGACAACTCGATGCCAGCCGATTGTCTCCACGCGCGGGCAAGCGGGGCACAGCCTGCCGTCTGCACCGTCACCAGCCGCGGGCGCTGCGCGATGATGCCGTTCGCCGCCGCCACCGCGAAGCCCTGTGACACAGCGCTCGCGAGCGCGCCGCCGCCGACCTGAACAAACACCGCCGCGGGCGTGATGTCTTCGCCACGTAACGCGTCTGCCATCTCGAACGCCAAGGTGCGCCCGCCTTCGATCGCGAGGCCATTGTCGGGACCCTGCACACCGAATGGTATCGCGCCTTTTTGGACAGCGTGACGGAACGCCACGACGCAGGGATCGCCCGTTTCGCCGGCGCGCCTTGCGCAGACCGCAATGGTGGCGCCAAGATCCTTCAATCGCCGCACGACGGATGCCGGCGCATCGGGCGGAATGAAAACATCAATCGGCCATTCCGCCGCGCGCGCAATCACGGCAGCGGCGAGCGCCGCGTTGCCGCACGAGGCGATCGCCAGGCGGCGCTCGCGCAGGCCTTGCCCCGCAGGCAGACGACCGGCCGCGAGCACGCGCAGATAGAGAACCACCCCCATCAGATGCCGCGCTTTGTGCGACCCCGCGACATTGCCGGTCTCGTCCTTGACCCACAGGTCGACGGCGAGGCCGGCGGCCTGCGCGAGAGAGCTTTCTTTCGTCATCGGCGTGATGCGGAAACCGTGACCGTCCACTTCGATCAACGCCTCGCCAAGCTCGCCGACGAATTCCGCCCACGCATCCTCGGACAGGCCCGCAGCACGCGCCAATCGGTAAGGCGACAACAGCGCGCGGTAGCGCAGGAATGGATCGGCCGGCGAACGCGGATCCGGCTGAAAACCGGCCCCATCCTCGGGAGCAAGCACGTGATCGATGTCGTCCCCGGCAGCCGCCCGTGGACAGGCGAACGGTAGTTGCAGGGCCATGTCGACGACCGCGCCGCAGCCGTGGCAGATGAATTTCGGTGCGAGCGCCTTCATCCGCTCAGGTCACAACGCCGCTTCTCGTGTTGAACTGAGTGATCATCTCATCCCAGGCCGGCGCGAGGTCCATGAGACCCTCCCAGAACGATTGCCGGGTGCGTGCATTGAACTCCTCAAGCGAGACGCCCTGCTGCTCGACCCAAGTGAAATAGCCGAGATTGAATATCCTCTTGCGATCGAGATGACCGAGTTGGAGCATATGGTCGGTTGTCGTCGCCGCAAGCGATTGCCCCCAGGTTTCGCCGGCGCTGATCGCATCGAAACGATGTCCAAAATAGCGTCCGAGCGCCTTGGCGATCTCGCTGCCATACATCGCGCCGCCATCGGTTGACACGGTGAGAACGACATCGTCCGGGCCGAGATCGAAATACTTCGCGGTCTTGATCGCCGCGAGCATGTTGCACAGGCCGGACAGGCCGAAATGACCGAGCTGTTCGACCAGTTCGACACCGAGCCCACGCCGTTCCACCAGATACTTCCGCCCCTCCGTTGTATTGAACAGCACGAATAGCGTGTCCGTCGCATGGTCGCTGACGCCAACAACCATGTCGGTATTCATGACATTATGGATAAAGGGCACGTGCTTGTCGCCGATACCCTGGATGTTGTGCTCGCCGAATCCGTTATAGAGCAGTGTCGGACACTCGACGGCTTCGACCGTAACGATCTTGCTGCCGAGTGCTTCCTTCAAGTGATCGCCTGCAGCGAGCGTTCCCGCCGATCCGGTGGCCGCGACGAAAGCTGCGAGCTTAGCCGCGGGACGGCTGCGCGCCAGGCTGGAAAAGACCCGCTCCGCCGCCGCGCCCGTGCAGATGCGGTGAACGAGATAATTCCCGAACTCACAAAACTGATTGAAAATGATGTTGGCCGGATCGCGGTCGAGCGCGGCGCAAGCGTCGTAGATTTCCTTGACGTTGCTCTCGGACCCCGGCGTGCGGATGATGTCGCTCGGATCGCCGACCCACTTGTCGAGCCAGTCGAAACGCTCATTGCTCATGTGCTCCGGAAGGACGGCGACGCCACGGCACCCGAGAATGCGCGAAATGGCAACGCCGCCACGGCAATAGTTTCCGGTGGATGGCCAGATTGCCCGATGCCATGTCGGATCGAACGCGCCGGTGACAAGGCGCGGCACCAGACATCCATAAGCGGCGAGCACCTTGTGGGCTTGGATCATCGGAAAGCGGTTGCCGAGCAGCAGCACGATACGCGCCGGCACGCCAGTGAGCTGCGGCGGTAGTTCGACATAGGCGGGCGTATCGACAAGGCCGCGCCGCCGGGCATCGTTGTACCAATGCACGCGGAACAGATTGAGCGGATGCGGCGCATCGGGATCGACATCGCCGAGCCTGTCATGAATACCGGCGGGAATAGCGGCCGGGTCCTTCAATTGGCTGATGGTCGGCAATACGACACCGGTCTCGCCGAACCGGCCCCGCGTTCGCTCATGCACCGCGGTATCGACGATGCTGCGTTCAAGTCCGAGACGGGCCAAAGCTGTGCTTTCTTGACTGCGGTTTCCGATCTGCCGTCAGGCCTCGGCCATGCGGGTCCATAACCGCGCGGCCTGCGTGCGCGCGGCATCCGCAATGGCTTCCAGGTTTCCGTTCACCAGCGCGCCGTCCCTGACGGCAAGCCGGCCGCCGACCACGACATGGCGGACATGTCCGTTTTCCCTGACGACCAGGTCGCCGACGGCGCCCGGCATCAACGGTTGTGGGTCGGTGCCGAACCGTTGCGCCACGAGCGCGTGTCCCGCGGCCAACCGGCCGGCAATACCGGTGTCATGGTTCTGTTCGGCCAGACGCACCAGCGCCCGTTCCTCTTCGGCCATATCCGCATTCCATCCGTCGGTCCCGAGCGCGACCTTCGCCGATTGCGAGAGGTTGCACGCATAGCCGACACGATTGCCTTCGTTGGAGCGCGGGTTGTGGACGAACCAACAGCCATGCGCCTCGGCGAGGCGGACCTGGTCCGCACTCAGGTGAACGCCATGGGCGAGGATCGAACCGGGCACCAATGCGCCAAGCGACTTAAGACGCTCCAACGGACCGGCCGCCCCACGCGCGCGCGCATCGTCGATATCGGCCTTGTCCTCGGCGACATGGATGTGAACCACGGCGCCCAGTTCCCGCGCAAGATCGCCCGCTTCACCGATGGTTTCGTCGCCCGCCGTGAAGCTCGCATGCAAGCCGACAAGACCGCGCACGAGCGGCGAGGCATCCACGCGGCGACATTCGGCAAGGCCGCGGACCGCTTCGTCACGGCCGAAATTGCGTTCCGTTGCGCCGTAGCAGAGCAGCGCCCGCATCCCGAATTCGTGGCACGCCGCCGCGAGAATTGCGAGCGAGCCCTCGATGGAGTTGGGCGACTCGTGGTGATCGATCAGTGTCGTGGTGCCAGCGAGCAGCGCTCTGGCGATGTAATCGCGGGCTGCGGCGCGCAGCGTGTCGGCGTCGATAGCGCGGTCGAGCCGCCACCAAATCCGTTCGAGGATCTGCAGGAAGTTTTCCGGTGGCGTCGTCGGCTGCGGCATCCCGTAGGGCGCGAGCGCGCTATAGATATGCGTGTGTCCGCACACGGCGCCAGGACAGATCTCCGCATCCGGACAGCTCAGTTGCGCTGTACCTGCCGGAACGCCCGCAGCGACGATGCCGTCGACGATCGCAACCGTGCGGCCGTAGCGGTCCGGCCCGATCAGGAGCGACCCCGTCAATGCCATTGATCGCGCTCGGTGTCGGGAATGCGTCCGAGATTGATGGCGCGCGCGGCGGGTGAATCCTTCATCGGCAGGCGTAGGCGGCGGATGCCGTCGAACGTCTCGAGCGCGCCGGCGACCGCACCGGCGGTCGGTACGAGGCCAATCTCTCCGACGCCTTTGGCGCCGAACGGACCCTCCGGTTCGTGCTCTTCGACCAGCAAGACCTTGATCTTCGGCGTGTGTTGCGCGCGCAGCGCGCCGATTTCGCGCAGCTTGAAGGTGACGGGCATGCCATCCTTGCAGGGGAGTTCCTCAGACAGGGCGTAGCCGAGCCCCATGACGATGGCGCCTTCGATCTGCGCTTCGCATTGCTGCGGATTGATTGCATGCCCGACATCATGGGCGGCGATAACCTGATCGACGGCGCCGTTCTCATCCAGCACCACGACCTGTGTTGCCCACCCGAAGGTCGTGTGCGTCTTGATCTTGCCATTCTTCGTCACGCCCGGCGGCGTGGTGTCATCGATCCGCACCTCGCCTGCATAGACTCGACCAGCAAGATCGGGCAACGAAGCGCCGCGATCGAGATCGGCCTTGAGTTTTTGCGCCGCGTCCACAGTCGCGCGTCCGGCAAGGAGTGTCCCGCGCGAGCCGGTGGTTTGACCGGTCCCCAATTCGAAACGGGAATCGACCTTGGGCCGGAAAATGCCGGCAGCAAGCCCGGTCACTTCCACCGCACATTGGATCAGGATCGTGAACAGCCCTTGCCCCATTTCCGTGTAGCCGGAATAAAGATCGATCATCCCATCATTGTTCACTTCCAAACGGCACTTTCCGAACTCAATCGCGCCGTTCCCGAGGCCGCTGTTCTTCAGGGCGCATGCGATGCCGACGGCCCGGCCGCGCGAGCGCGCGGCATAGTAGTCGTCCTTCACCGCAAGCATTGTCTTCTCGATACCGACCGACGTCTCTAGGACCTGGCCGGTCGTGTAGAGATCGCCGATGCGCACGATATTTCGCCAGCGCATCTCCCAGCTGTCGAGCCCGGCTTTGGCCGCCAGGAGATCGAGACAGCCCTCGATGGCAAAGCTCGTCTGATTGACGCCGAAGCCGCGCATGGCGCCGCATGGCGGGTTGTTGGTATAGGCCGCTATCGATTCGACGGCGAGCGCCGGCACCTTGTACGGCCCGCAGGCATGGCCCGCGGCGCGCTCGAGCACTTTGCCGCCGACCGAGGCGTAGGCGCCGGAATCCCCAAGAATGGCGATCTTGGCCGCGGTCAGCCGCCCATCCGCGTCGCATCCAACGGTGTAGGTCATGGTGAATGGATGACGCTTGGGATGCATGCGGATCGACTCCTCGCGATTGAGCACAATCCGAACCGGGCGTCCGGTGATGCGCGCGAGCAGCGCGGTCTGCGCCTGAATGGTCAAGTCCTCCTTGCCGCCGAAGGCCCCGCCATTCGGCACGAGCTCGACGAAAACCCGATCCTCCGGTTCGCCAAGCACGGCGGCGACGTGCCGGCGATCTTCAAAAATTCCCTGCCCCTGGCTGTAGAGATGCAGACGCCCGTCGGACAGCGGCACTGCGAGGGCCGCCTCCGGTTCGAGGAACAGATGCTCGATGCGTTGGGTTGTCCATGTCTCGGTGATGACATGCGCGGATGCGGCGAGCGCGCCATCGACATCGCCGCGACTGAACTGCGTCGTCGACAGGATGTTCGCGTGCCTGGGATTGACCTGTGGCGCATCCGGCTTGATCGCTTCGGCCGGATCGAGCACCGGCGGCAGCACCTCATATTCGACCTCGACGAGCGCACCCGCTTCGCGCGCGATGCGCCTTGTGTCCGCGGCAACAGCGGCCAAAACATCGCCCACGCACCGCACCTCCTCGCCTTCGGCGACGAAGCATGGCCAGTCCTTATAGATTTGGCCAACCCAGCGATCGCCGGGGACGTCCTTCGCGGTTGCGATCGCGCGTACGCCGGGCAGCGCCTGCGCTTTTCCGGTATCGATCCGGAGCACCCGAGCGCGCGCATGCGGCGATAGCACGACGATCCCATGCAACAGATCAGGAACACCAATATCGGCGACGAACGGCCGGGCGCCGATGGCGAGTTCGGCGCCTTGGTAGCGCTTCAGGCGCTGGCCGACGCCGCCGCTCTCCACCACGGCCGGCAGCATCCCGCCATGCTTGGCCGCAAAAATCCTCTCCACCGCGTCGATGATCTTCACATAGCCGGTGCAGCGGCACAGGTGACTGTCGAGGGCCTTTGCGATCTCGCTGCGCGACAGGCCGCGGTGCCTGTCGGTGAGATACTTGATTCGCAACACCAGGCCCGGCGTGCAGAAGCCGCATTGCAGGCCGGCGGCGGCTTGAAAAGCGTCGGCGTAGAGCTGTCGCTCGTTATCGGAGACGCCTTCGAGGGTGAGGATCGAACGCCCCTGCACGTCCGCGATCTTCACCGAACAGGTCACCCTGGGCCGTCCGTCGATCAGGGCGAGGCAGCATCCGCATTCCTTTTGTGGCCCACAGCCCTCCTTGAGAGAGGTGAGCCTGAACGTGTCTCGCAACGCTTCGAGCAGCGGCTGATCCGGCGGCGCCGTCACCTGCTGCGCCTCGCCGTTGAGTTGGAAGCTCACTGTCTCCATCACGCCGGAACTCCGTGCTCACAACTCGGCGAGTTCTTCGTGCAGTTGCTCGGTCCGCCGCAGACGGGCCTGCGCAGACTCGTCCAACGCCGTCGCCACTCCCGCGCAAAGGTAATTGAGCAAACTGATGGGAGCCACATAGGAATCGAACAGGCTCGCCCCGCGGCTGAAGCAGCGAAGCGTCACCTGCGCCAATAATTCCTCGCCACCGCCGATCGACGGATCGGCGAGCAACACCACGGGCGCCCCAGCCCGGCTTGCCGCACGCACGACCCTCGCAAGGATCGGCGGCCGCCGCCGAAAGCCGAGCACGAGGACCGCATCGCGATCATGCAGCGCCGACAGTTCCTCGGCAAGCGTCTGACCGGGTGCCGGCAGCAGCCGCACGTCGGGCTTGACCTGCACCAGGAGTTCGTGGGCATAGCGGGCGAGCACATGGCTGTTGCGAAATCCGATGACCCAGATGCGATGCGCGGCGGTCAGGATTTCGATCGCACGACGAACATGATCGGCGGACATCCCTTCCAATGTCTGCACGAGACACGTCACGTCATGTTCGAGATGCGCTCCCAGCCTTCCGCTTTGGCCGGAGAGCCCGGGAAGCGCGGCAAGCGGCGAGCCGCTGCGCCCGCTCTCACGCGCCTGCTGGCGCATTTGCAGATAGTCATCGAATCCCAGCCGACGCACGAGACGCGTGGCCGTCGCCTTGGATACGCCGGCGCGCGCGGCCAGTTCGGTGGCCGAGTACGACGCCATTTCACCTTGGATTTCCAGCAGGATATCAGCGATCTTCCGCTCGCCGAGCGGAAGCTGGTCGTATTGCGCGCGAATGCTCTGGGCGACCGAGGTCATGCCGAAATGAAACATGAATTTCATCTGGACGCAATGATGAAATCAGTGTTTCATGAATACATGAACTGGCGCCGCAACCTGCCCGCAGCAATTCCGGCAAGGACATGAATATGCAACAGAATCTCAGGATCGACGGCGCGCGGCTCTCGTTGCGCCTTGCGCGGCTCGCGGAGGTCGGCGCTCTACCCGGCGGCGGTTGTTGCCGGCTCGCCCTGACCGATGAAGACAAGGCCGGCCGGGACCTCGTGGTCGAATGGATGCGTGAGCTGGGGTTGGCGGTCTCGATCGATGCCATCGGCAACGTGACCGGCCTGCGCAAGGGAACGCAAGACGGCCCGCCGGTGATGATCGGCAGCCACATCGACACGGTTCGCACCGGCGGCATTTACGACGGCTGTCTCGGAGTGCTCGGCGGCCTCGAAGTGGTCGAAACGTTGAACGATGCCGGCATTGTCACCAAACGGCCGCTGGCGGTCACCTACTTCACTGACGAGGAAGGATCGCGCTTCCAGCCGGACATGCTGGGCAGCCTCGTCTATGCCGGTGGCCTTGACCTCGAACAGGCGCTGGCGACGGTCGCCATCGATGGTGCCAAGCTCGGCGATGAGCTCAGACGTATCGGCTACGCAGGCCCGGTTCCGGTCGGTAAACCGCAGGTGCATGCCTTTGTCGAGCTCCATATCGAACAAGGTCCGGTCCTCGATGCCGAAGGCTTCACAATCGGCGCGGTAGAGGGGGTCCAGGGAATCTCCTGGACCGAGTTCACCATCACCGGACAGTCCAACCATGCCGGCACGACGCCGATGCACATGCGCCAGGATGCGGGTTATGTCGCTGCGGCAATTGCCGCTTTTACGCGGCGCCTCGCCAATGAGATTGGCAGCGATCAGGTCGCGACGGTCGGCGCGCTCGATCTTACGCCCAATCTCGTCAACGTGGTCGCCGAGCGTGCGGTCATGACGGTCGACCTGCGCAATACTGACGAAACCCGACTGCAGGACGCCGAGCGACGGCTGTTTGCCTTTGCCGACGAGACCGCGGCGGCGGAGGGCGTGACCCTGAAGCGGCGCTCCCTCGCGCGTTTCCAGCCGACGCCGTTTGCGCCGCATCTGGTCGCCCGCGTCGAGGCCATTGCCAAGGAGTTCGGCCTGCCAGTGAAGCGGATGCCTTCGGGCGCCGGCCATGACGCGCAGATCATAGCGTCGGTCTGCCCAGCCTGCATGATCTTCGTACCGAGTGAAAAGGGCATCAGCCATAACGTCACCGAATACACGAAGCCCGACGACCTTTCGGCCGGAGCCAATGTGTTGTTGCGCCTCGTGCTCGAACTGGCGGATTCATGAAATACCTGATCCGCAATGCGTGCATTGTCATCGGTGACGGGGAAACGCCGCCCTTTTCCGGCGACGTGCTGATCGAGAATGACACGATCATCGCGCTCGGTACGGTCACGCCCTCTCAAGCGCACAATGTCGATCGCATCATCGACGCCAAAGGACGCGCGCTCGCGCCCGGCTTTGTCGACACCCACAATCACGGTGCGCTTGGTGGGACGCAGCTCGGCGACAACGGACTGCCGCGCAGTTGCGAGCTTGCAATCCTTGGCGGGGTGACCAAACGCATCTGCGGCGTCGACGGGCTATCGCCCGCCCCGGTCGCAGCCGACCAGCGCGCGCAATATGCCGCGCAGCTCAAGCCGCTCGACGGCGCGATCGAGGGCGAATGGAGCTGGTGCTCGGTCGCCGAGTTTCTCGCATGGCACAGCGGCCGCTCGGTCACCGATATGGGGATCTATCTCGGACACTCGGCGGTGCGCCGCGTGGTGATGAACAATCTCGCGCGGGTGGCCAGCGACGCCGAGATCGCGGCAATGGCGGCGGTCGTGCGCCGCGAAGCGGCGCTGGCGCTCGGTCTGTCGACCGGCCTTGTCTACAATCCCGCCGTCTACTGCGACCAGCGGGAAATCACGGCGCTCGTGCGCGCCTTCAACGAGGTCAAGCCGGGTGCGCTGTTTCCGCATCTGCGCTCGGAGAGCGACAACATCGTCGCCGCCGTCAAGGAAGTGGTCGAGGCCTCGGTCGATGGTGGGGGCGGCTATTGCAACGAGCACTCGAAGATCGCCGGCGCGCAGAACTACGACAGCATCGGCGAGATCGAGGACATGCTTGACGATGCCGCCTCGCTCATTCCGACCATGGGGAATATGTATCCGTACACGACGGGCTCGACCACGGGCGATGCGATCTTTCCTCCCGAAATGCGCGCCGGCAGCCGCGCTGAATTTCTTGCTCGGCTCAATGATCCCGCCGTGCGCCGCGCCATGGCTGACAAGATCCGGCACGACAGCAAGAGCTGGGACAATTTCGTGCATTTCTGCGGCGGCCTGTCAGGAATCCAGATAGCCGGCGTCAAGGCTGGCGTCGGCGACGCCCATCTGGGACGGCGACTGGGCGACGTTGCGCGCGACGCCGGCATAAGCGACCTCAATTCGCCGACGGCATTTGACGCTGTGTTCGACTTCTACGCCGCCAATGGCGGCGAGATTTCGATCATCACCCATTTCGGCAACGAGGCGACGGTCGAGCGCTTCTTCCGTCGGCCGACCATGGCGATCTGCACCGACGGCTTGATGCCGGGCCCTGGCCAGATGCCGCATCCGCGCGCGCTCGGCGCTTTTCCCAAGGCGCTGCGCATGGGTCGCGAGATGGGCATTCCACTGCAGCACATGGTGTGGCGGATGGCGACGTTGCCGTGCCGATTCCTCAACCTCCCGGACCCGACACTGCGCCCCGGCGCCGATGCTTCGCTCGTGCTGTTCGACCCCGATACCGCGGCCGAGCGCGGCACCTATCTTAAGCCTTTGCTGCGTCCGGTCGGCATCGACATGGTGTGGATCCATGGCGAGCTCGTGCTCGACCACGGCGCCCTCATCGTGCCGCGTCCATTCCCCGGTCGCTTGCTGACGACTCCGGTACGCCCCGCACGCTGACCGCCACGGTGCGTCACACTATTCCCGGCTGATTAGTTCGGTGATGAACCATGCTGTGGCTTGACGCCCTAGTATTACTCCGTCCCCCGCGCCTAGAGCGCGATGGCTTCAGGTTGAATCAGTCGCGCTCTCTTTCTCTTTGTTTTGTCGCGTGATCCAGACGAAGAGGAGCATGATCCCGAAAAGTTGCAGACTTTTCGGGCAAGATCACGCGACCAGACGAAGAGGAGCATGATTTCCGAAAAGTTGCAGGCTTTTCGGGCAAGATCATGCAACAAAACGGAGAAATAGGGCGCGGTTGATCCAATCTGAGAAAATTGCGCTCTATTGTCGGCAAGACAGAAAGCCCGGGCCTCATGCCCGGGCTTTCGTTATTGGCTCCCCATATCGCGGCCGCCGTTACGCGGCCCGTCGCAGGACGAAGCGCTGATAAACGGCCGTTTCAAAGTCGAGATATCCTCCGAAAGAGACCGCATCGCCGAACGGCAAGATCTGGGTTGCCCAAAAGCCGCCGACGCCGTTCTGACGGTCGATCCAGTAGAACAGATTCAAAAGCCCGGCCCAGCCGATGGCACCTGCCGGACGGCCGGTCGGCGCCTCTTCCTCGTTCACCATGAATGTGTAGGACCAGCCCTTTTTCAGGCCTGGGAAGAACTCGGCATCGTTCGATAGTGCGGGGATTAACCCCTTCAGCATTCCGACTTCGTGATGCGGTTCGAGACCGTTCCTCACCGCCTCTGCAACCGTTTCCGGCTTCAGCACGCGTCCGTTCGGGCCCATGCCGTCATTGAGCCACATGCGGATGAACTTCATGTACTCACCGACCGAGGCGTAGAGCCCATGACCGGCCATGTCCAAGTCGGGATTGTCCGGCAAGGCCAAGTTCTTTGGCCTCAACGAGCCGTCGGCACCGCGGGCGTGGACCGGTGCCGTGCGGGCTTTCATGTCATCGGTCCGGCTGAAGGCCATGTCGGTGATTCCAAGCGGCGCGAAAATGCGCTCCTTCAAGACCGCGCCCAAGCGTTTGCCGCGGATACCCTCGACGACCCGGCCCGCCCAGTCGATGTTCGAGCCGTATTCGAATTTCTCGCCGGGATCGAACAGGAGCGGCGTGGTGATCGCGGCCTCTGTGCAGGTCACCACGGATGGCTGGCCGTGGTCCCTGGCCAGCCTCAGATAGTCTTCGTTGAAGAAATCATAGCCGAACCCGGCCGTGTGTAGCATGAGCTGGCGCGTGGTGACGTCGGATTTCGGCGGCCGCAGTTTGGGCGTGCCGTCGGTAGCGAAGCCGTCAAGCACTAAGAGTTCGCCGAGCTTCGGCGCATAAGTCTTGGCCGGCGCGTCGAGATCGAGCAAGCCTTCCTCGACGCACTGCATGACCGCGGTGCCGGCGATCGCCTTGGTGGCGGAGTAGAGCGCGAAGACGCTGTCGGTCGTCATCGCGGCATCGTCGCCGAGACTGCGCACGCCTTTGGCGCCCTCGAAAATGTTGCCGTTGCGGTCGGTCACCATGGCCACCACGCCAGGCACGCGCGTCGCCAGGTTGCCGCTGGTGACGCCATCCAAAATGCTGTCCAGCTTCCGCTGCATATCGGTCGTCATTGATTGCTCCCCCTGATGTTTTTTGATGTAGATCGCGTGGGGCTGATGCCGGATCGTGAACAATAAGCTGTCCAAATCAACCGGCGCCTTGGCCTGTTAATTGGCTGATCGCGAAGCGCCGATCGCCGTGCTTGTCGATGTCCTCGCATTTCTGCCGGTCATGACGCAAAGAGAAAAAAGCGCGACCGATTCAAATCGAATGAATCGGGCTCCAGAGCATGATCCCGAAAAGTTGCAGACGAGTGCGATCGATTCAACTTAAATGGATCGCACTCTAAGAGCGGCGGAACTCCAAAATGTCGCCGGGCTGGCAGTCGAGCGCCTCGCAGATGCGCGCGAGCGTGTCGAAGCGCACACCTCTCACCTTGCCGGATTTCAACAGCGAGACATTCTGCTCGGTGAGACCGATGCGCTCGGCGAGCTCCTTGGAGCGCATCTTGCGCCGGGCGAGCATGACGTCGAGATTGACGATGATCGGCATCGACGCGTGCCCTACACGAAGCTTGCATTCTCGTCGGCGATGCGCGCCGCTTCGCGCATCGCCGAGGCGATTGCGAACAGGACGCCGCCGACGATCAGCGCGAAATAGTCGTTGATCGAGAACGTGACCGCGGCCATGCGCTCGCCCGGTGGCTCACCCAGTGTGAGCCCAATCGAGAGCGCCAGGGAGGTGAGAGGTGCGAGCGGTGCCTGCGCCAACACCGTGGCGCCGAACACCTGCAGGTGGCGGGCCGCGCTCTCGGTGAACACGCGGCCCTCTGAGAACTCGCGAAAGAGGGCGCGCACACGCCACAGTCCCCACACCATCACCCCGATCGGCACGGCGCAGACGAGCGCCGCCACGAGCTGATGAGAGGCGGTGAGCGGGAGCTTCGCGCCGGCTTGGCCGAGCCGCGCCAGGAGAATGTTTCGGGTCCAGTCAGGGATCAGAAAGCCGAGCACCGCCAGCACGACGATCAGCGCGATGCCGATGGTCGTGACCCAGGCCATGGCCCGCGACAGCCGCACGAGCCGCGTCAAATGCTCGGAAGCAGCGGTTGATCCGGTCGTACGCATTGAATGGCTCCATTGGTTATAAAAATTATTGTAATACGATAAAAAATATAAGTCAACGAACATGAGCTCGCCGCTCGGATTCCGCCATGCGGCAAGGGCCGGCGACAACGAGCGAGAGCGTGAAGTTGGGAAAAGGTGAGTGGCGAACAGCATTCGCCAAGGTCGCGCCGGGTCTGCTATGCGGAGGTACCGTGGAAAAAGGCTTTCGCCTGTTGCGGCCCAGTCCGCCGCCCCATCATCGGCGAATCTTCCCTATGTCGGGAGAATTGAATCTTGTCCGAAAAGTCTGCCAACTTTTCGGGATCATGCTCTAGTCCTTGGGAATGATGGTCACGACGCAATCATCGTTCGTGTCGAGGCCAGCCTTGGCGCATTGAGGCGCAGTGAGATTGAAAAAGAACACGTCTGATCCTTTGCCCCAAGGGCGGATATTGCGCGCAAAGGGTCCAGCCTTGTTGAGCATTACGTCAGCAGCAAATGCACCCGAACGGCCGTTAACGTACTCCGACTTCACCACGATATAGCGCGGAAGGTCTTGCTGCTTGCGGAGAATGCGCGCCGAAAACCTGATCTCTTCGCGTTTCATCATGATCCTCATTTGGGATGCCCAATTCCCCAGCAAGACCACAAAGCATCGAATTAGCTAGTGTTCCTTACCTGACGGTCCGGGATCGGACCGTCAGGTAAGGAACAGTAGCATATCGCGCAGTTTCGACCGAACCCGGACCAAGCTGCCGTTCATGTGATAATCGCTCGCGCAAATGGATCGAGGCGAGGATGCAGCAAAGCACGCCGGAGCAAACTGACCAGATGCTGGCAGCGACGGCGGCCTTGAGAGAGGTCCTCGGGGACGCGCTTCTTGCCGTTTATCTGCATGGATCGGCGGTTTCGGGAGGGCTTCGACCGCAGAGCGATATCGACCTGCTCGCAGTTGTCGATAGTGGCCTGACCGAAGAACAGCGGACTGACCTGTTGACGGCCCTGCTGCAGGTTTCCGGTCGTCATCCCGCTGCGCCGGGAGGCCCCCGCTGCATCGAGGTCATGGTGTTTCGCTCGTCCGATCTTGTCGAGGCCCGGTTCCCGGCACGCACCGAATTCACCTATGGCGAATGGTTGCGAGATGGCTTCGATGCAGGCGAAAGGCCAATGCCTGCGAGCGATCCCGAATACACGCTCGTTCTCGCCCAAGCTCGTCAAGAAGCGATCCCCCTGTTCGGTCCGAACACGCCGGAGTTCTTGCCCGAGATACCGTTGAAACACGTCCGACAGGCCATCCGGGATGCGCTTCCATCGTTGCTGGACGGGCTACGAGGGGACGAACGAAACGTCCTGCTTACACTTGCCAGAATGTGGCGCACGGCCAGTTCGGGGGACTTCGTCACCAAGGACGCAGCCGCAGCCTGGGCGATGCCGCGCTTGCAAGATCAGGACGCCGCAACACTGGACTACGCGCGAAGGGCTTATCTCGGCGAGATCATCGACGAATGGAGCAGTCGATGTAGCGACACGCAGCGGCTGGTCGAGCACCTGCGGGATCGCGTCACCGAGTTTTTGTAAGAATCGTTGGAACAAGCTTGACTGGACGAGCCCAGAAAAAGAGCCCGGCGCGCCGGGCTCCTCGTTGGATGTTCGTTCGATCTTGAAGACGGCTCTAAAAATCCATGCCGCCACCGGGGGGCATCGGGGGAGCCGGGGGCTGCTTCTTCGGCAGCTCGGCCACCATCGCCTCGGTGGTGACCAGGAGGCCGGCGATCGAAGCGGCGTCCTGCAGCGCGGTGCGCACCACCTTGGTCGGGTCGATAATGCCCTTCGAAACCAGATTGACGTAGTCGTCGTTCTGGGCATCGAAGCCGTGATTGTAGTCATCCTTTTCGAGGATCTTTCCGACCACGACCGAACCATCCGCGCCGGCATTGATGACGATCTGGCGGGCCGGCCAGGACAGCGCCTTCTTGACGATCTCAACGCCGTGCCGCTGGTCGTCATTGGCGGTCTTGACGTTCTCGACCGCCTTGATCGCGCGCAGCAGGGCAACGCCTCCGCCGGGCAGGATGCCTTCCTCGACCGCGGCGCGGGTCGCATGCATCGCATCGTCGACGCGATCCTTGCGCTCGCGCACTTCGACCTCGGTCGCGCCGCCGACGCGGATCACCGCGACGCCGCCCGCAAGCTTGGCCAGCCGCTCCTGCAGCTTCTCGCGGTCATAGTCGGAGGTGGTCTCCTCGATCTGCGCCTTGATCTGGGCGATGCGCGCCTCGATGTCTTCCTTCTTGCCGGCGCCGCTGACGATCGTCGTGTTCTCCTTCTCGATCATCACCTTCTTGGCGCGGCCGAGCATCTGGAGCGTCACGTTGTCGAGCTTGATGCCGAGATCCTCGCTGATCGCCTGGCCGCCGGTGAGGATGGCGATGTCCTGCAGCATGGCCTTGCGGCGATCGCCGAAACCGGGCGCCTTGACGGCGGCAACCTTGACGATACCGCGGATGTTGTTCACGACGAGCGTTGCAAGTGCCTCACCCTCGACGTCTTCGGCGATGATCAGCAACGGACGCCCTGCCTTGGCAACACCTTCGAGGACCGGCAACAGGTCGCGAATGTTGGAGATCTTTTTGTCGTACAGCAGGATCAGCGGGCTGTCGTGCTCAACCTGCTGGCTGCCGGCGTCATTGATGAAGTACGGCGACAGGTAACCGCGGTCGAACTGCATGCCTTCGACGACGTCGAGCTCGTTGGCGAGACCCGAACCTTCCTCAACGGTGATCACGCCTTCCTTGCCAACCTTTTGCATCGCATCGGAAATGATTTCGCCGATTTCCGGATCCGCGTTGGCCGAAATCGAGCCGACCTGTGCGATGGCTTTCTCGTCTTCGCAGGGCTTGGACAGCGTCTG
>JANQIP010000083.1 GCA_028282095.1 Xanthobacteraceae bacterium
TCCGATCCCGGACCGTCAGCCCGGAACATTAGCTAATCTGGTGCTTTGTGATGCGGCACCAACACAATGAGACGAGCCCAAGCGTTGGTGCCGCATCACGAGATTGCGGCGGCCACTCCGCGCGCTTCGCCTTTGGTTACGGGCGGCAAGCCCGACCTTTGGCGCGGCGAATAGTTCTGACGCAGACTGCTTACGCGAATCGCGACGGAACCGCGTTAAGACAAATCCACATCGTAAGAAAACGCAATTCGCGTCTTTCTTGGCGTTACGCTGCTCGGTCCGATTCAGGTACGGTTCCTTCCGCCAAAGGGAAGCCGATCTTCGCAAGGGTGAGCGAAAACGGGGGGCCGCCAACAGACTAAAGACCCCGTAAAACCCACGTCTTGTCGCATTTTCGGCGGCGAACCGGGGTTACCGCCGCGGCGTGTCCTTGATGCCTGTGTAGAGCGCAGGGCCCCTCGTCGAGGTCTGCCGGCGGCTCGAACGCGCCAATTTGCTGCCGATCGATGCGGTAATGCAGCCGCGGCATGCGGCAGGCTGTTCTGGTGGTTCCGCCGCTTGCGATGGTTTTGACAGCCGCAGATTTCGTAAGCGCCCGCCCTGCGCTATTCGATTGGGCAAATGGCGCCCTCGCGACAAACGAAATATCCGCTAGAGCGCGATTGCTTCAGGTCGATTCAATCGCGCTTTCTTTCTCTTTGTGTGGTCGCATGATCTTGTCCGAAAAGTCTGCAACTTTTCGGGATCATGCTCTAGGCGTCCTTTTGTCCTCGCGATTGGCGCGGCGAACCGGCTCCCGCCTCGCCGGACAATGCTCCGGTCAGTTCCGCGAGCTTTCTTTCCTCCGCGGGAGTAAGCGGCGCGCCGACCGCAACAGCGGCACGACCGCGGCGCCGGTGCATCAGGACACCGAGCCCGCCCACCACAAGCAAAAGCGCCGGCGCACCCCACAGCGCGATCGTGTGCCAACCGAAACGCGGCTTGAGCAGGACGAATTCGCCGTAGCGATCGACCACATAGTCGATGACCTCGGTATTGCTGTCGCCCGCTTTCAGGCGCTCGCGCACCAGCAGCCGCAGGTCTTTCGCGAGCGGTGCGTTCGAATCGTCGATCGACTGATTCTGGCACACCATGCAGCGCAGGTTCTTCGACAACTCGCGCGCCCGGGTTTCGAGCGCGGGATCGACGAGCATCTCGCTGGGCTGCACGGCAGGCGCCGGCGAGCCAAGCGAGAGCCCGATAAAGAGGGCAGATCCGAGGGCGATCAGACGCTTACGCAGCATGATCCGTCATCCGTCTTGACCAAGTTATCGCATTTTGCGATATTCTGACATGCGGTTGATCGTTTTCACGCCGGGCGCTACCCGGCAGTGGGTGAAACTGTCCGCGGCCGTTCGTGCCCGGCTCAGAGCGCGGCTGGAATCGTATGCCGCGACCGGCCACGGCGACATCAAGGCGATGAAAGGCCGCGCCGGGTCGCGGCTCCGCGTCGGCGATTGGCGGGTGATCTTCTATGAGGAGGGCGAGACGATCGTGGTCGCCGCCGTCGGCCATCGCCGCAACGTCTATGACTGAGAGGCGAGCATGAAGGTCCGTTTCGAGACGACGCCGGACGGGGACGTGGCGGTCTTGCCGCGCGCCGAATACGAGCGCCTGGTCGCGCTGGCGGCGGAGGCGGAGGAGAATTTGGGCACGGCGCGCCTGGTGGCGCAAGCAAGAAAAGACATAGCGAACGGCGCCCCGCTGCTGCCACTCGCGGTAGCCGACGCTCTCGCAAACGGCGAGAACCCTATTCGCGTTCTTCGAGCATTCCGTGATCTCACACAGATCGAGCTCGCGGGCATGATCGGCATTACCCAGGGTTACCTGTCGGACGTCGAAAGCGGGAAGCGGAAAGGCACGCTGGAACTGCATCGGAAGACTGCGCGTGTGCTCGACGTTCCACTCGATCTGCTCGCGCCCGCGATTGTCTCGGAGCAAGAGGCCAAGCCCCCGCGAGTTGCGAGACGCCGGCACGTCATCCCTGACATGCGGCAGAAACGTGGGTCTCGCTGAATCGATCCTTTCGCGACCGGTTTTCATGACCGCGCGCTCCACGCTCTACTCCGCCGGCTGGAGCGCCGCTTTCGCTCTTGCCTTGGCCGGCCGCGGAGCACCGACGCGGAGCCGCCGGTCGGACAACGAAAAAGCGCCGCCGATCGCCATCAGGATCGCGCCGATCCAGATCAGCAGCACAAGCGGCTTGTAATAGGCGCGCACCGCCACCGTGCCATCGGGCTCGACTTCGCCGAGCGAAAGATAGAGCTGACTGAAGCCGCGCGTCTTCAGCGCGGCTTCAGTCGTCGACATGTCGCGATGAGCAAAGGTCCGCTTCGACGGCTCCATCACGCCGAGCACCTTGCCGTCCCGCCGCACGGTGAAGGTCGCGAACAGCTCGGTGTAATTCGGCCCCTGGCGCTGCCCCGCACCGTCAAAGCTCAGGTCATAGCCGGCGAGCGCCAGCTTGTCGCCGACCTTCATCGCGACGATCCGCTCGGTATTCCATTGCGATTCGCCGATGATGCCGATGAGCATGACGCCGAGCGCGAGATGGCCGAAGGCCGCGCCCCAGGCCGAGCGCGGCAGGCGGACGGCCCGTCGCAGCGCAACCTGCGGAGCGGTGCGGAACAGGCCGGTCCGCTCGGCAACATCGGTGAGCGCGCCGGCAATGACGAACACCCCGCAGGCGATGCCGAGCGGGGCAAGCACCGGCCGGCCCTGCACGATGAAAGTCACGATGAGCGCGATGACGGCGAGCGCGGCCGCCGCCAACAAACGCTGTGAGACCGCCAGGAGATCACCGCGTTTCCATGCCAGCAGCGGTCCGAACGGCGCGGCGAGCAGCACCGGCACGATCAACGGCCCGAAAGTAAGGTTGAAGAACGGCGCGCCGACCGTGATTTTCGCCCCCGTCACGGCTTCGAGCGCAAGCGGATAGAGCGTACCGACGAACACGGTCGCGCAGGCGGTGATCAGAAACAGATTGTTGAAGACGAGCGCCCCCTCGCGCGAGATCGGCGCGAACAATCCGCCCTGCTTGAGCATCGGCGCCCGCCAGGCGAACAAGGCAAGGCTGCCGCCGACGAAGACCACCAGAATCAAAAGAATGAACACACCACGCGTCGGATCGGTCGCAAAGGTATGCACCGAGGTCAGGACGCCGGAGCGGACGAGGAAGGCCCCCATCAGCGAGAGCGAGAAAGTGAGGATCGCAAGCAGGATGGTCCACACCTTCAGCGCCCCGCGCTTTTCCATCACCAGGGCCGAATGCAGAAGCGCCGTGCCGGCGATCCAAGGCATGAGCGAGGCGTTCTCGACCGGGTCCCAGAACCACCAGCCGCCCCAGCCGAGCTCGTAATAGGCCCAGTACGAACCCATCGCGATGCCGAGGGTCAAGAAGATCCAGGCAGTGAGAATCCATGGCCGCGCCCAGCGCGCCCAGGCGGCGTCGATCCGCCCGATCAGGAGCGCTGCGACCGCAAACGAAAACGCCATCGAAAATCCGACATAGCCGACATAGAGCAGCGGCGGATGGATGGCGAGGCCGATATCCTGCAGGATCGGATTGAGATCGAGTCCTTCGATCGGCGGTGCCGGCAGGCGCGCAAACGGATTCGAAGTCAGCAAAATGAACAGATAGAACGCCGCCGCGACCCAACCCTGGGCGGCAAGCGCGCTCGCCCGGAGCGCAAGCGGAACATTGCTGCTGAACCATGCGAACAGCGCGCCGAACAGCGCGAGGATCAGGACCCATAAGAGCATCGAGCCCTCGTGGTTCCCCCAGACGCTCGTGTATTTGTAGAGGAGCGGCATCGCCGAATGGGAGTTCAGGGCGACGTTCTCGACCGAGAAATCGGACATGACATAGCTCGCGGTCAATGCCGCGAATGACACTGCTGCGAACGCAAACTGCGCGATCGCCGTCGACCGCGCGATCTCCATCAGTGCCGCATCCCCGCGGCGCACGCCGATCAGCGGAACAGTGGATTGCGCGAGCGCCAGTGCGAGCGCCAGCACCAGGGCATAATGTCCAAGCTCGGGAATCACTGCGCAGCTCCGGTCACGCCCGCCATCGGGACTTGCGGCTTCTTGTCGTAATCGTCCTTCCAGTAGCCTTGCTTCTTCAGCGCGTCGGCGACCTCACGCGGCATGTAATTCTCGTCATGCTTGGCGAGCACGCTGTCGGCATAGAACCGGCCGGGCTGCTCGAGCACGCCTTCGGCGACCACGCCCTGGCCCTCACGGAAAAGGTCGGGAAGAATACCGGTATAGGCGACGGTGATCGCCTTGTTGCCGTCCGTCACCTCGAACTGCACGGAGAGCTTCTCGCCCTTCACCACCGTTCCAGGCGAGACGAGGCCGCCGACCCGCAACCGTGTCCCAGGCTTGATGTTCTTCTCCTCGACTTCGGTCGGCGAATGAAAGAACACGATCGAGTCGGTCAGAGCGTACAGTATGAGCCCGACCGCCGCCCCCAGCACGGCGAGCGAGCCGGCAATCAAGCCAAAACGGCGCTGCTTACGCGTCATCGGCAATCAACTCTCCGCTGCGGCACAGATCTCTCCTCCTCATGGAGGCGGGACCTGATCCATATCCAACGTTCTTCCGTGCGGCGGCGGCGTCGAACCGGCGCTCGCCGTGCCAGACACACTTAGTGTTTCCTTCTCTGACGGTCCGACCCCGGACCTTCAGAGAAGGAACACTGGCTAATCCGATGCTTTGTGATGCGGCACCAACACAATGAGACGAGCCCAAGCGTTGGTGCCGCATCACTACCCTTCGACCCCAAGCGCCTTCACGCCGCTGTCGAGCCGCTGCAGCTTGCTCGCATCGCCCGCGAGCGCCCGCCGCGCATCGCTTGCCGCCGACCGCGCTTTGTCGGGCTCGCCGAGCACGAGATAGGAGCGCACGAGGCGCAGCCAATCCTCGACGCTGGAGCCGTTCTCGGCGAGCCTGGCGGCGAGCCGCTCGACCATGCCGCGCGCCATGTCGCGCTGTTCGCTTGTCAGTTCCGCCGCCGGCGAGGGTCCGGGTGTGCCCGCGGGCTTGTCCGTTCCGGTCTTGGCGTCGGCCGGCGAGGGTCCGGGTGTGCCCGCGGGCTTGTCCGTTCCGGTCCTGGCGTCGGCCGGCGAGGGTCCGGGTGTGCTCGCGGGCTCGCCCGTTCCGGTCTTGGCATCGGCCGGCCCGTCACCGAGCGCCGCTATGGCGTGACGCACGAAGGAGGTCCATTCGGCGCCGTCCGGCGCGCGCGCCAGCATGCCTTCCCAAATCCGCCGTGCCTCATCGCCATCGCCTGCCTGCCTGGCGGCGAGCCCTAAATATAGGCTCGCCGTCAGGTGCTCGCGGTCGATCTTCAGTGCCCGCTCGAACGCCGCCTTGGCGCCGGGCGTGACGGTTCCGCCGGCCGCCGTCACCATCGCCTCGCCGAGCGAGCCAAGGCGGTCCGCACTTGCACCCAGTAAGCGGATCGCGTTGCGCCACGCCTTCACCGCATCGTCATGGCGTCCGAACTGCATATAAACGGGGGCGACCACCTCCCAGCCGCGACCATCGTCGGGATTGCGTTCGAGATGCGCTTCCACCCGCTTGACCATGGATGCGAGGGTGGCGATCCGAGTGGTGGCGTCCGAATCCTCAGCGCCCGCGTTAGCGCGAGCGAGGCGATCCGCCAATGGCTGGCCCGGCAGCCCGGGTGAGCCGATCGTGAGATAGAAGGCGGAGGCGGCGAACGGGAGCGTGATGAGCACCGCGGCGCAAGCAAAGCGCCACGTGCGCGTGCCGCGGACGGCGGGCGATGTATCCGCTTCGGCTCGTGATGCCGCCTTTTCGGCCCGGTCGGCCGCCGCGATAAGCCGGCGCGAGACCTCGATGCGCGCTGCTTCCGCCTCCGCCGGCGCGATTCCACCCTGGGCGAGGTCGCGATCGATCTCTGCAAGCTGGTCGCGATAGATGACAAGGTCGGTGTCGGACGCAGGCTCGGGATTGCGTCGCCACAGCGGCCACAGCACCGCAACGATCGCCGCTGCGGTCATCAGCCCCGACACCAACCAAAACGTCATAGCCGGACCTTGGCCTTCGAAGCGCCTCCCGACCCCCGCGAGAGACCACGCATAGTCTTGCTTTGGCTTTGTCGAATATCAAAAAACGGCGCCGCAATCCGCCCCGAGTGACGGGGAACGGATGCGGGCATTCGCCGCGCGACAAGGCCACCACCGCGACTCTCTGTTTTGCAAGGATGTAGTCACTCAGACGGTCTTGCGCATTCCCGCTCTTGCTTTTTTTGGACAGGGCAGAGCAAATGTCGCGGTCGCTCTCTTCCCGTGTGGTCTTAAGAGAGGGCGAACGGGCGTTGGAGCGCGATCCCTTCAGATCGAATCGTTCACGCGATGTTTTTCTTTGTTCTATCGCATGATCTTGTCCCAAAAGTCTGCCAACTTTCCGGGCAAGACCATGCTCTGGAGCGCGATTGCAGGAGCGATCGGTGAAGATCGATATCCTCCATGCCCTCAATGCCGAGCGCGCAGCGCGCCGCGCCGCGGTCGTCATCACCGATCCCGCAAACGGCGTGCAACGCTTCGTTCGCGCCGCCGAGATCGCGGGCGACCCGCTTGCGGATGTCCTCGAAACCTGCCTGCGCAGCGGCAAGAGCGGCATGGTCGATACGCCGGCCGGACGCGTCTTTCTCACCGTCTACGTGCCGCCGCCGCGGCTCGTCGCCGTCGGTGCGGTGCATATCAGCCAGGCGCTGGCGCCGATGGCGCGGCTCCTCGGCTACGACGTGACCATCGTCGACCCGCGCACGGCCTTCGCGAGCCCGGAGCGCTTTCCCGACGTGAAAGTCATCGCGGAATGGCCGGACGTCGCTTTGCCGCCGCTCGGCATCGACCACTACACGGCCTTTGTCGCGCTCACCCATGATCCGAAGATCGATGATCCCGCCCTCATCCACGCGTTCGGGCGCGATTGCTTCTATATCGGCGCGCTCGGATCGAGAAAGACCCATGCCCGTCGGGTCGAACGCCTGCGCGCCCACGGCGTGAGCGCCGCCGATCTCGCGCGCATCCATGGTCCGGTCGGCCTTGCCATCGGCGCGGTTTCCCCGCCCGAGATCGCGGTCGCGATTCTTGCCGAGATCACCGCGCGGCTGCGGCTGCCACCGGATGTCGACACCGCGAAGATCGAATCGAAGGCGCTCGCCGAGTCCTAGAGCCGTGATCCCGAAAAGTTGGCAGATTTCCCGGAAAGGATCACGCGACAAAACAAAGAGAAACAGCGCGCGATTGGCTCAATCTGAATGAATCGCGCTCCAAGAAGCGATGTGCCGCGGCGCAGCACCGCCAGGATGAGACGGCCCCGAATATTGGCGCCTACCAACGGTTTTTATGGCGCGTCATCTTGATCCATGATCTTATGGATGAGGCCTTCAGCGCCAAGGATTGCGCTGCAGCAAGGCCAGAAGCATGATCCCGAAGAGTTGGCAGGCTTTTCGGGCAAGATCCTGCGACCGCACAAAGAGAAAGAGCGCGCGATCGAATCAAGGAGAAGCCATCCATCGCGCGCTGATGGGTGTTCGGCCACCATGTGGTGCCTCCATGGCGCCGCAGGTTTTTGCGTCCGAACAACTATGAATGCACCGAACAGAAACTTGTTATATTCATCGAATTAAAGAAAAAACTTGCCTTCTTCGTCGTATTGAAGTCGTATTTGGAAAGTGCAATGTATAGCGACCGTTGTGGCGTAGTTTTTTGTGCGCTGCATGAGGCATGCACCGAGGACGCGCCGCGGCGGAGTTCGAGAGCCTTCGAGCCGGGCATGTATACGCTTTATTCGATGCAACGATCGGGTAACTGCTACAAGGTGCGTTTGGCGTTGGCGCAGCTGCGGATTCCCTTTCACCTCATCGAAGTCGACATCCTCAAGGGCGAGAACCGCACGCCCGAATTCCGCGAGATGAACTCGAGCGGCCGCGTGCCGCTGCTCGAAGTGTCGCCCGGTCGCTACCTGCCTGAATCAAATGCGATTTTGTGGTATATTGCGCGCGGCACGCCGCTTGCGCCCGAAGATCAATTCGACCGCGCGGAGGCGCTGCGCTGGATGTTCTTCGAGCAGAACAGCATCGAGCCGAGCATCGGGGCGGCCTATTTCTGGCTGTCGCTCGTGCGCGGCGGGCGTGAACTCAAAATGCACGCGATCGAGTCCTGGAGCGAAGCCGGCTATCACGCGCTCGGAGTCATGGAGGAGCACCTCGAGACCAATCGGTTCTTTGCCGCCGACCGCTACACCATCGCCGACATCGCGCTCTACGCCTATACGCATATCGCCAATAAGGCCGACTTCGACCTGACCGGCTATCCGGCCATCCGGACCTGGCTCCGCCGCGTTTGCGAGCAACCCCGCTACGTCACGATGGATTGGAAGCTCGCGGCGATGGCGATCGCCGAGTAGCGTGTTCCGCGCTTTCGCCGTTCAGTCAAAGACTGTCCTTGTTCGTGGAGCCGGCGGGACAGCGACCCGTTGCCCGATGTGCTCAGCGTCGGGATACAAGGGATACCCCAACTTGACTTCAACCGGACCGGGCCTTATTTCATCGCATCCGAACATGATTGGATGGAACGTGTTTTTGGGGGCGTAGCTCAGTTGGTTAGAGCGTCGGCCTGTCACGCCGAAGGCCGCGGGTTCGAGTCCCGTCGCTCCCGCCAGTAATCTCAATCTCGTCGCTCCCGCCAGTAATCTCAATCTCTTGGCGGCCTTCTCCGGCTCGCGATTCGACTCTGCGATCCAGAGCATGATCCCGAAAAGTGGCGGACTTTTCGGACAAGATCGTGCGAAAAAACAAAGAGAAATGGAGCGCAATCGATTCAAGGAGAAGCCATCGCGCTCTAACCGCCGCGTTACAAGCATTTCATCCGTTCGTTCCCGCGTAAGCGGGAACCCAGACAATCAAGGGTGCG
>JANQIP010000089.1 GCA_028282095.1 Xanthobacteraceae bacterium
TTTGTTTTGTCGCATGATCTTGTCCGAAAAGTCTGCAACTTTTCGGGATCATGCTCTAGCCCCTCACCCGCCGCGCTTCGCGCGTCGACCTCTCCCCGCAAGCGGGGAGAGGTGTCTGATTAATGGCGCACCTTACGCGGCCAATGCCGAGGGAGCCATCAAAGCGCAACAGCGCAATGTTGTGCGCGCATCGCCGAACTCGACAGCTATCAGTTAGTCTCCACCCCCATTCCCATCACCGTCGCCGTTCCCGTCGCTGTCCCCACTCCCGTCCCCGTTCCCGTTCCCGTTCCCGTTGCCGTTGCCGTTGCCGTTTTCGCCTTCGTCCTCTTCGGACAGGCGCTCGACCGCGACCACGCGCTCGTCATCGGCGGTATTGAACACGATCACGCCCTGGGTCGCCCGCCCGGCGATGCGGATGCCGTCGACCGGGCAGCGGATGAGCTGGCCGCCGTCGGTGACCAGCATGAGCTGGTCGCTCTCCTCCACCGGGAACGAGCCGACGATCTTGCCGATCTTGGACCTGATCGCCCCGCCCCGCGCCCGGTTGTCCATGGCGACGATGCCTTTGCCGCCGCGACCGGTGGTGCGGTATTCGTAGGACGAGGTGCGCTTGCCATAGCCGCGCTCGGACACGGTGAGCACGAACTGCTCGGCGGCCGAGAGCTCGACATAGCGCTGCTCCCCGAGCTCGATCGCGCCCGTCGCCTCCTCGGCCTCGCTATCCCCATCCGCATCGCCGGCCTCGCCGGCTTCGGCCAATTCATCCTCGAGGCCGCGCCGCACCGCGCTCGCGCGCTTGAGGTAGGCCTCGCGTTCCTCGCCCGTCGCCTCGACATGGCGCAGGATCGACAGCGAGATCAGGCGATCCTTCTTGTCGAGCGCGATCCCGCGCACGCCCATCGAGGTGCGGCCGGTGAACACCCGCACATCGGCCACGGGGAAGCGAATGCACTGCCCATGCGCCGAGGTGAGCAGCACGTCGTCCTTTTCGGTGCAGATCTGCACATCGACGATCGCCTCGCCCTCGTCAAGCTTCATCGCGATGATGCCGGAGCGCCGGACATCGGAGAAATCGGAGAGCTTGTTGCGCCTCACCGTGCCGCTGGTAGTCGCGAACATCACGTCGAGCTCGGCCCAACTGCTCTCATCCTCGGGCAGCGGCATGATGGTGTTGATGCGCTCGTCCTGCGCGAGCGGCAACAGATTGATCAACGCCTTGCCGCGCGCCTGCGGGGCGGCGGCGGGCAGCCGCCAGACCTTCTCCTTGTAGACCTGGCCGCGCGAGGAAAAGAACAGCACCGGCGTATGGGTCGAGGCGACGAACAGGCGGGCGACGAAGTCCTCTTCGCGCGTCTGCATGCCGGCGCGGCCTTTGCCGCCGCGCCGCTGCGCCCGGTAGGTCGACAACGGCACCCGCTTGACATAGCCGTAATGGGAGACAGTGACGACCATGTCATCGCGCTGGATCAGGTCCTCGTCTTCCATCTCGCCGTCCTGCTCGATGATGAGCGTGCGGCGGGGCGTTGCGAACTTTTCCTTCACCTCCAGCATCTCGGCCTTGACGATCGCCTGGATGCGGGCGCGCGAGCGCAGGATATCGAGATAATCCATGATCTCGGCGGCGAGCTTGTCGAGCTCGTCCCTGATCTCGTCGCGCCCGAGCGCGGTCAGGCGCTGCAGGCGCAGGTCGAGGATGGCGCGCGCCTGCTCGTTCGAGAGCTTGTAGGTTCCGTCCGCCGAGACCCGATGGCGCGGATCGTCGATGAGCTCGATCAGGGCCTGAACCTCGCGCGCCGGCCAGTCGCGCGCCATCAGCTCTTCGCGCGCCTCATTGGCGTCGCGCGAGGCGCGGATCAGACGAATCACCTCGTCGATATTGGCGACCGCTATGGCGAGCCCGACCAGCACATGGGCGCGCTCGCGCGCCTTGTTGAGCAGGTACTTGGTCCGCCGCGACACCACCTCTTCGCGGAAGGCGATGAAGGCGCCGAGCAGGTCCTTCAGCGACATCACCTGCGGCCGGCCGACATCGAGCGCGACCATATTGGCCCCGAAGGTCGATTGCAGCGGCGTGAACCGGTAGAGCTGGTTGAGCACCACGTCGGGCATCGCGTCGCGCTTGAGCTCGATCACCACGCGGTAGCCGTCGCGGTCCGATTCATCGCGCAGGTCGGCGATGCCCTCGATCTTCTTCTCCCGCACCAGTTCGGCGATCTTCTCCACCATCGCCGCCTTGTTCACCTGGTAGGGAATCTCCGAGACGACGATCGCCTCGCGCTCCTTGCGCAGGGTCTCGAACTCGACCTTGCCCCGCATCACGATCGAGCCGCGACCGAGGTGATAGGCGGTGCGGATGCCCTGGCGCCCGAGAATCACGCCGCCGGTAGGAAAGTCAGGGCCGGGCACGATCTTCATCAACTCATCGACGCCGAGCGCAGGATCGTCGACCAGCGCAACGGTGGCGTCGATGATCTCGCCGAGATTATGCGGGGGAATGTTGGTCGCCATGCCGACCGCAATGCCGCCGGCGCCATTGACGAGCAGGTTCGGGAAGCGGGCCGGCAGCACCACCGGCTCGTGCTCATTGCCGTCATAGTTCGGCTGGAAATCGACCGTGTCCTTGTCGATGTCATCGAGCAGTGACATTGCCGGGCGCGCGAGCCGGCACTCGGTGTAGCGCATCGCCGCCGGCGGATCGCCGTCGACTGAGCCGAAATTGCCCTGGCCGTCGATCAGCGTAAGGCGCATGGAGAAATCCTGCGCCATGCGCACCAGCGCGTCGTAGATCGCGGCGTCCCCGTGCGGGTGGTATTTGCCCATCACGTCGCCGACCACACGCGCCGATTTGACGTATTTGCGGTCGGGCAGATGGCCGTTTTCGTGCATCGAGAACAGGATGCGCCGATGCACGGGCTTGAGGCCATCGCGCGCATCGGGGAGCGCCCGCGCCACGATCACGCTCATGGCGTAATCGAGATAGGAGCGCTTCATCTCCTCGGAGATGGATATGGGGCGAATGTCCGAGGGGCCGGAGCCGCCCCCCGGGGGGGTCTCGTTGTCAGCCAAGCAAAGGAGTCCGGGTGATTCTCATGCTTGTGTTCCGACTCTGACGGTCCGACACCGGACCGTCAGGGAAGGAACACTAGCTAATTCGGTGCTTTGTGATGCGGCACCAACACAATGAGACGGGCTCAAGCGTTGGTGCCGCATCACTTGTTAGATAGTGCATCGCGCGCGGAGATGCCAATCAATTCCCGCGCCAAGCCACAGGATTTTCTTTATTTTTGTGAGTGACTTAGAGGATTACCGCGGAGGCCGCCCGCATTGCGTTCAGCCTCGCGGAGACGACAGGCAAATCGCGGTATTCTGCGGTCGCACTTGCGTGTGCGAGCGAACTCAGTATCGGCGGCCCCGCAGATTATATTCCCAGATGCGGAGGTTGGCGCTTGACGGCCCGCGTTCTTCCGTGCGCCTAAGCGGTAACACCTTGATCCACGGGCACAAAGGCAGATGAAGGGTTTTCTGTTTCTGAAGGGCTTTTTTGTTCGCCAGCAACCGCGCTCCACTCCGCGAAACTGGCTCATCGCCGGCTTGGGCGGGCTGATCGCCATCGGACTGACGGGTGCGGCGACGGCCATTTCGGGTACGCCGTTGATCATGGCGAGCTTCGGCGGAAGCTGCGTCCTGCTTTTCTCCGCACCGAGCAGCCCGTTTTCCCAGCCCCCCAATGTCATCGGCGGACACATGGTGGCAACGGCCATCGGTCTCGTGATCCATGCGACGTTTCCCGGTCATTTATGGGTGGCAGCCCTCGGCGTGGGCACCGCCATCGCCGTGATGGCGGCACTGCGCGTGACCCATCCGCCGGCCGGCGCCGATCCGTTCATCGTCCTCGCCGATGATCCGCATGCGGCATACCTGTTGTTTCCCGTTCTCCTTGGTTCGATCATCCTGGTCGGGACCGCGACTATCTACCACCAGTTGACGGGAACGAATTATCCCGCCCGGGCTGTCGAAGAGTGACGGGTCTTCCGGTCGTACGCCTAGAGCGTGATTGCTGCGGGTTGATTCAATCGCGCTCTCTTTCTCTTTGTTTGGTCGCATGATCTTGTCCGAAAAGTCTGCCGACTTTTCGCGATCATGCTCTAAACGCGATCGCTTCTCCTTGGATCGATCCCGCCCCCTTTCGCTTTTTCTCGCGGGATCATCCGATTTTCATTTGTTTGTTGCATTTCTTGCCGTGGAGAATTTTTCGCTTTCGAAAGACTCCAAGGATGAAGAGAACGAAACGCGATTTTGTCGAACTGTAGTATATGTCGAGCCAGGACTCACTGCCGTATCGGCAAAAAAATCCCCCGGCCAAAACCAGGGGCTACGGGAAAGCACCCGCAAAACCGGCGGCAGCCGGCTCGTCGCGTTACGCGACCTTGAGGTTCTCCGCGGAGGTTTTGCCGCGGTTGGTGACGAACTCGTACTCGATCACCTGACCTTCATTCAGGGTGCTGAGACCGGCACGTTCGACGGCGGAGATATGGACGAACACATCCTTCTCCCCGGACGACGGCCGAATAAACCCATAGCCCTTCGTTGGGTTGAACCATTTGACGGTGCCCTTTTGCATCGTCGGCCTCCTAAGTTCACTCTG
>JANQIP010000111.1 GCA_028282095.1 Xanthobacteraceae bacterium
CCGCCCGCGAGAGTGCGGCTCGTCCCCATATGTGGGGAGGCCGTTAGAGCATGATCCCGAAAAGTTGCAGACTTTTCGGACAAGATCATGCGACAAAACAAAGGAAAATTGAGCGCAATCGATTCAAGTTGAATGGATCGCGCTCTAGAGGAGACGGCAATGCCGGAGCCCGAAAACATGGTGCTGGTGCTGCTGCGCGAAATGCGCCTGCGGATGGAAGACCGGTTTGACCGGGTCGACCAGAAGCTGGCCGCGCATGACGCGCACTTCGAGGTGCTCGAAAAAAAGATCGACGACGTCAAGAAGGCCGCGTTCGGTGAGTCATTGGTGGGCCGCTACATGGCGGCTGAAGTCGAGGAACGGCTGGCGGCGATCGAGGCCCGGCTCGCGGCCCTGGAAGGCCGGTCATGAGCTGGTGATGCGGCACCAACGCTTGAGCCCATTGTGTTGGTGCCGCATCACAAAGCATCGAATTAGCTCGTGTTCCGACTCTGACGGTCCGGGGTCGGACCGTCAGAGTCGGAACACTAGCGACAAGAGAAATACAGCAACGCCGGTCCCGAAGCCCGTTTCCTCCTAAAACGACCCTTTCCAGGAAAACGGAAAGGGAGATGGGTGCATCATTGCGATGACGTTCAACCGACTGCCCAGTTCCGCCCCTTCGCCGGTCGCAACCGAGCTGCGCGCGCTCGCGCGCGAGCGCATTCTTGTGCTCGACGGCGCGATGGGGACCCAAATCCAGGACCTCAAAATCGACGAGAGTGGCTTCCGCGGCACGCGCTTTGCCGACTGGCCGCATGACCTGCGCGGCAACAACGACCTTCTGATCCTGACGCAGCCCGATGCGGTCCGCGCCATTCATCTCGACTACTTCCTCGCCGGCGCCGACATCGTTTCGACCAACACCTTTTCGTCCACCAGCATCGCCCAGGCGGACTACCACCTGGAGGCGGTCGTGCCGGAACTCAATCGCGACGGCGCGCAGCTTGCGCGGGAGGCCGCCGACGAGGCTGAGCGCCGGGACGGGCGGCGGCGCTTCGTCGCCGGCGCGATCGGCCCGACCAACCGCACCGCGTCGATTTCGCCCGATGTGAGCAATCCCGCCTTCCGCGCCATCAGCTTCGATGATCTGCGCCTTGCCTATGGCGAACAGGCGCGTGCGCTGATCGAGGGCGGCGCTGATCTCGTCTTGCTCGAGACCATCTTCGACACGCTCAATGCCAAGGCGGCCTTGTTTGCGATCGCCGAGATCGGCGCCGAGCGCAATGCCGAAATCCCGGTGATGATCTCCGGCACGATCACCGACCTGTCGGGACGAATGCTCTCGGGCCAGACACCGGAGGCGTTCTGGAATTCGGTGCGACACGCCCAACCGCTCACGGTCGGCCTGAACTGCGCGCTTGGCGCCAAGGAAATGCGCGCCCATATCGCCGAGCTCTCGCGGATCGCCGACACGCTCGTCTGCGCCTATCCGAATGCCGGACTGCCCAACGAATTCGGTCGCTACGACGAGAGCCCGGAAATGACGGCGGGTATGCTCGGCGAGTTCGCGCAGGCCGGCCTCGTCAACATTGTCGGCGGTTGTTGCGGCACGACGCCCGATCATATCCGGGCGATCGCGGACGCCGTCGCGGGGGTTGCGCCCCGTACCGTCCCGCAGGTGAAGCCCTATTTGCGCCTCTCCGGGCTGGAGCCGTTCACGCTCACGCCGGAGATTCCCTTTGTCAATGTCGGCGAGCGCACCAATGTCACCGGCTCTGCCAAGTTTCGTAAGCTGATCAAGGCGGACGACTATGCCGCTGCGCTTTCGGTGGCGCGCGAGCAAGTCGAGAACGGTGCGCAGATCATCGATGTCAATATGGACGAAGGGCTGCTCGATTCCGAAGCGGCGATGACGACCTTCCTCAACCTCATCGCCTCGGAGCCCGACATCGCCCGCGTGCCGATCATGGTCGATTCCTCGAAGTTCTCCGTGATCGAGGCGGGTCTCAAATGCATCCAGGGCAAGGCGGTGGTGAACTCGATCTCGCTCAAGGAAGGCGAGGCCGAGTTCCTTCGCCAGGCTGAGATCGTGCAGCGCCACGGCGCGGCTGTGGTGGTGATGGCGTTCGACGAAGAAGGCCAAGCCGACACGTTCGAGCGCAAGACGGCGATTTGTCGGCGTGCCTACGACATTCTGGTCGGCCGGCTCGGCTTTCAGCCCGAGGACATCATCTTCGATCCCAATGTTTTCGCGGTGGCGACCGGCATCGAGGAGCACAACGGTTTCGGCGTTGCCTTCATCGAGGCGACGCGCTGGATTCGCACCAACCTTAAGGGCGCGCATGTGTCGGGCGGCGTGTCCAACCTGTCCTTCTCTTTCCGCGGTAACGAGCCGGTGCGCGAGGCGATGCACTCGGTGTTTCTCTATCACGCGATCAAGGCCGGCATGGATATGGGCATCGTCAATGCCGGCCAGATGGCGGTTTATGACGATCTCGATCCCGAGCTGCGCGAGGCCTGCGAGGATGTGGTGCTCAACCGGCGCGGCGATGCCGGCGACCGCCTGCTCGCGATCGCCGAGCGCTGGCGCGGCGCGGGCCGCGAGACCAAGGTGGCCGACCTCGAATGGCGGCAGTGGCCGGTCGACAGGCGGCTGTCCCACGCGCTCGTGCACGGCATCAACGACTATATCGAAGAGGACGTCGAGCTTGCCCGCCAGGCGGCTTCGCGACCGCTTGACGTGATCGAAGGTCCGCTGATGGACGGCATGAACGTCGTCGGCGATCTGTTCGGCGCAGGAAAGATGTTCTTGCCGCAGGTGGTCAAATCGGCGCGGGTGATGAAGCAGGCGGTCGCCTTTCTTATGCCGTTCATGGAAAAAGAGAGGGCGGAAAGCGGCGTCGGCCGCGGCAGCGGCCAGGGCAAGATCGTGCTCGCGACGGTGAAGGGCGATGTTCACGATATCGGCAAGAACATTGTCGGCGTCGTGCTCCAGTGCAACAATTACGACGTGGTCGATCTCGGCGTGATGGTGCCGGCGGCGAAGATCCTGGAGACGGCGAAGACGGAGAGTGCCGACATGGTCGGGCTGTCCGGCCTGATCACGCCTTCGCTTGACGAGATGTGCCATGTCGCGGCCGAGATGGAACGGCAGGGCTTCGAGCTGCCGCTCCTGATCGGCGGCGCGACCACGAGCCGGACGCACACGGCGGTGAAGATCGACCCGAACTACCGGCGCAGCCAGGCGATCCATGTCAACGATGCGAGCCGCGCGGTCGGCGTCGTCTCCGCATTGATGTCGGGCGAGCAGCGTCCGAGCTATATCGCCGGCGTGCGCAGCGAATATGCGCGGATTGCGGAGGCCCATGCGCGTGGAGAGGAGCGCAAGCAGCGGCTGTCGCTTGCCGATGCGCGCGCCAACGCGCTCATGCTCGACTGGTCGGGCGCCTACCGGCCGCCGCGGCCTTCGTTCCTCGGCAAGCGCGTCTTTGCCGATTACGATCTGCGCGAGCTTGTGCCCTATATCGACTGGTCGCCCTTCTTCTCGACCTGGGAGCTGGCTGGAAAGTATCCCGCAATCCTCACCGACGACATAGTGGGACCGGCAGCGCGCGCATTGTTTGACGATGCACAAGCGATGCTCGAGACGATTCTGCGTGAGAACTGGTTTCGCGCCGCCGCGGCGCTTGCCTTCTGCCCGGTCGCAGCGCGCGGCGACGACATCCTCGTCTTCGCCGACGAGGCGCGCAACAAGCCGGCATTCACGCTGCATACGCTGCGCCAGCAGCTTGCACGGCGCGAAGGCCGGGCGAATATCGCGCTCGCTGATTTCATTGCACCGGAAGACAGTAGGATACCCGACTATATTGGCAGCTTTATTGTGACGGCGGGGATCGGCGAGGAAAAGATCTCGGCACGCTTCAAAGGCGCGAACGATGATTATTCCGCGATCATGGTCAAGGCGCTCGCCGATCGCCTGGCCGAAGCCTTCGCGGAGCGCATGCACGAACGCGTGCGCCGCGAATTCTGGGGCTATGCGGCAGACGAGGCGCTCGGTGCCGCCGATCTCATCGCGGAAAAGTACCGCGGGATCAGGCCGGCGCCCGGCTATCCGGCCCAGCCCGACCACACCGAGAAGGCAACGCTGTTTGCCATGGTCGGCGGTGGCGAGCCGATCGGTGTCAATCTCACCGAGAGTTATGCGATGTGGCCGGGCGCATCCGTGTCAGGGTTCTATTTCAGTCATCCGCAGGCGCAGTATTTCGGCGTCGGCAAGATCGAGCGCGACCAGGTCGAGGACTATGCACGGCGCAAGGGCTGGAGCACCGCTCAGGCCGAGAAGTGGCTTGCGCCCATCCTCAATTACACCCCGCGGGCCGAGCCGGCATCGCGCGCGCCGACCTCGGAGGCCGCGGAATAGCGTGCGCGGCATTTAGAGCGCGATTGTCTGAACCTGAAGCCATCGCGCTCTCAAGCATGATCCCGAAAAGTTGGCAGACTTTTCGGAAAAGATCATGCGACCAAAGAAAGAGAGCGCGATACGCCGTTCTGTCGTGGCCCGCGTCCATGTTTTTGGAGAGGGCAAAGCGCCGCAGGTGGTCGCCAATGGGACGACATGCGCTTGACATTGTTCCCTATGATGAGCGCCACCTCGACGGGGTCCTCAGCCTCGCGCTTCGTGCCTGGAAGCCGGTTTTCCCGATCATGAGGAAGGAGATTCCCTCCTACATTTACCAGGCCTTCTACCCTGAAGGATGGGAGGTGCGGCAGTGCGCCGATATCGAGGCGACATGCTGTGACGGTTCGACCGATATGTACTTGGCGTTTCGGGCCCAGCAACTGGTCGGTTTCATTGGCTTGCGTGCTCGCATGGAAGACAGGATGGGAGAGATTTATGTCATCGCCGTTGATCCCGACCATCAGCAACAAGGCGTCGGCTCGGCGCTGATCGAATTCGGCTTCGACTGGATGCGAGAGCGGGATTTGGCACTGGCTATGGTCGAGACCGGCGGCGATGGTGGCCATGCGCCTGCTCGCGCCGCGTACGAACATGCTGGTTTCGAGCAGTTGCCGGTCGCGCGCTATTTTCGCAAGCTATAGAGCGTGATCTTGTTCGGAAAGTCTGCAACTTTTCCGGATCACGTTCTACGATCCGGAGTCGTGGCCCTGATCTTGCGCGCGCGTGCACGTACCGACGCCGATTTATCGTTTTCCGCGAGACTGAGAGCAGTTTCGGCAAGTGGAGCGAGGTCAGGCGCTTGTCTTGCGGCGTGTTGGAGCGCATTCATCGACCAAGCGCGTAGAAAAGGTCGCTCGTGGTCGAGAAACTGAGCTGCCCATTGGGCGAACCGTCGCGCTTGGTCGGGCGAAAACGCGAAGAACTCCGCAGTCTGACATAAGTGAAGAGCTGCCTGCCAAGTCGGGACTGCGTCCAGCCGGGCAACAATCGCAGCGGTTTCCGGCGGTCCCGGAACGACGCCGCTCTCCGCGCAGTCCTTTATCAGCCAGGTCGCGCCATCTGCAACAGAACCGTCTTGCGACGCGATGAGCGCAGCAAGTTCGTCCAGAAAGCCTGCGCTCCCGCCGAAGCGCGTGCGGGCTTCCGAGAGAATTGATGTCGCTTTGCCATCAAACGCCCGTAGTGCCTGCAGCAGCTCCGACATGTTCACCTCCTTGAAGCCTTCCAGTCCTTCAGAGAAACTCGGAATCGAGCAGCGAACAATCAGTACCTCGTCTTGAATGTCCGTTTCGAACAAACAGCCATTTGCCGGCCCGTAGAACCGGTGGCGAACGGCGTTCGCACTTTTGTTCCAGCGTGGCGGACCAAGCAAGACTGAAATGTGAGCCGCTCCTTCGCCATAGCAACGATAAGGACCGGAGAGTTGGCAATCGGCGTTCCATGCGAGACAAGACACGACCGACTATTTCGCTCTTTCGCACTATTGAGCGTGCTCGCCGGTTCGGGCATGCTCAGAGCGGGACTATGACCGATCAAGCTCCATTCGACGCAGCCAAGCGATCCCCTAATCCGCGCCGTGTTTTTGTTTTGGGCGCGACGGGCACGATTGGTCAGGCGACCGTGCGCGCGCTGATCGCGCGCGGCCACGCGGTGGTGTGTTTCGTTCGTCCGCAGTCGCGCGGCGCCGAGCGCCTCGATCGCGCAGCGTTGCGGTTCGGCGAGACAACCGACCCGGTCTCGCTTTCACGAGATGGCTTTCGCGGCGAGCGGTTCGACGCCGTCGTCTCCTGTATGGCCTCGCGAACGGGCGCGCCCAAGGACGCTTGGTCAGTGGACTATGAGGGTAACATCAACGCCCTGAAGGCCGCAAAAGACGCGGGCGCCGCGCAGTTCGTCCTGCTGTCGGCCATTTGTGTGCAGAAACCTAGCCTCGCTTTCCAACAAGCGAAGATCGCCTTCGAGCGGAAACTCATCGCCTCCGGTCTCGACTATTCCATCGTCCGGCCCACGGCCTTTTTCAAGTCGCTTTCCGGCCAGGTCGAACGGGTAAAGAGCGGCAAGCGTTTTGTTGTCTTTGGCGACGGGCGCAGGACCGCCTGCAAGCCGATCAGCGACGGCGACTTGGCGAGCTACTTGGCTGACTGCCTTGATGATCCGGCCATGCGCAGCCGGGTCCTTCCAATAGGCGGTCCGGGACCCGCGATTACACCCCGTGAACAGGGCGAGCGCCTGTTTGCCCTTGCGGGCCGCGAGCCGCGCTTCGCCGAGGTTCCGATCGCGCTACTCGACGTGATCGTGTGGACCCTCGCAGCGTTTGGGACGCTCTTTCCACCCCTCAAAGAAAAGGCCGAGCTCGCGCGCGTCGGCCGGTATTACGCGACCGAATCCATGCTTGTCCTTGACCCCGAGACCGGTCGGTACAGTGCCGACGCTACTCCCTCGACCGGCACCGACACTCTGTTCGACTCATACGCGCAGCTCGTCGCCGGCGAGGCCGCCGTTGATCTCGGGGCGCATAAGGTATTCTGAAGCGCATCGGGAGCAGCGCGGAGCCGAGCTTAACTCGGTGAATGGGAGCACGGTCCGATCAGGTCGAATCGCCCGCGCCCTATCCGCATTTCTTCACGAATTTGTCCGAGACTTCGCGTGACCTTAGGCTTTTGCGAGTTGGCCCTAATGAGGACGCTATGCGGGACCTGCGCATTTGTTTTGTAGGCGACAGCTACATCAACGGCTCCGGAGATGAGCGATGTCTCGGCTGGATCGGGCGCCTGTGCGAACGTCGGTTCAACCGGCGAATTCGGCTCACCTTCTACGACTTGGGCATTCGAGGCGCGACGACCGACGAGATCCGCGGTCGCTGGAAACGCGAGTGCCTATCGCGCTTTCCGGACGGAGCCGACAATCGTGTCGTGCTTCAGTTCGGAATCAACGACGTTGCCAAGATCGTGGGCTCGGGTCGACGCGTCGAGGAGGATGAGTCCGTCAAGAACGCAGAAGCGATTGCAGGCGAAGCCGCGGGCTCGTATCCAACCCTATGGGTCGGCCTTCCTCCGGCGAACGTTGCGTGCTCACCCATGCATCCCAGCGAGGGAATGGAGATCGAATTCTCTCAGGATACTGCGGTGGCGCTCAACCGGCGCTTCATTGCCTCGGCCACAAAGCTCGGCGTGCGGTATCTCGACATTCAAACCCCGCTCCTTGCCGATCAATTCTATATGGCTAGCCTGACGCGCGGTGATCAGATGCATTGCGACGGATCGGGCTATGCGATCATTGCTGATCTCGTCGACAAATGGGACGCTTGGTCGAGCTGGTTCGAAGACTGATGTATTCTCGATTTTAACGCGCGATTCGCTCAGATCGAATCAATCTCACTCTATTTCCCTTTATTCTGCCGCATGAGCTTTTTCGAAAAAGTCTGCAATTTTTTGGAATCACGCTCGGGCCTTCGCAAAGCTCCAGCGCGAGGCCGGCGGTAATTGCGGAGTCACGCGACGTGTCTGGGAAACCCTGAAGTGGCCGGGCGTTCCGCTCGTGCTTGCGTCAGTCGGGCGGGATTTGAATCTGCCAAATAGCCGTGTCGGCGGTCGAGTAAATGATGTTGCCGTGCTGGGTGACGTTGAAAACAGGGCCACCAACCGGATAAAGCGCCTTGAATGCACCGTCCGCCCGGTAATGGCGTAGGCCATCGCCCGCGCCGACCCAGAAGTCGCCCGCCGGTGCAGTAACGATGAAGCCGTCGGGAACGCCAACTGGGACGGACAAAACCTCCGACAAAGGCCCCAGCCTGTCCGGTGCCGCGAGCGGTGCCGCCAAAATGGAATGGGACTTCTTGGGATTATACGGACGCTTTCCGTCATAGGCGTCAGTATCGCCGATGTACAAGACCTTTTCATCCAGCGACAAAGCGAGACCGTGCGGACGGGCAACTTCCGTGGTCAAACGGTGCGTCGTACCGGTGGCTAGATCATGAGCATAGACGGCCATCGGGAGTTCCGGCTTTGGCTTGAAGCCCTGATTGGCGCCGTAATCCGGATCTGAAAAATATATCCGACCCTTGGACGACTCGATTACTTTGTTGGGCGAATTAAACGGTTTACCCTCAAAAGAGTCGACAACGACCTCGCGATTACCATCTATGAGCTTGATGCGGCTAATGGCTCCCGGTGTATTCATCGTTCCCTGTTCGGCAACAAGCAGTGCGGTGCCATCCGCGGTCAGCCACATGGCGTTCGCCATATTGCTTCGCGGTAGGAAAGTGCCGATCTTCAGCGTGCCGAGATCAACGTAACGAATCGCAATATGTGTGTCATCTGACTGGAAATCGGGCTTGGTCGTAAAATACAGACGGTCTTGATGAGGCACAACGACAGGGCCCTCGTGCGCATCGGTTTTGACGAGAATTGAGTGCACCTTCGCCTCGTTTGCATTCACACTAGTGTTCCGACTCTGACGGTCCGACCCCGGACCGTCAGCCCGGAACACTAGCCAATCCGATGCTTTGTGATGCGGCACCAACACAATGAGACGGGCTCAAGCGTTGGTGCCGCATCACTAGCGGGCTGTACAACAGCAAGCACAGCCACGAAGAGGGCTTATCGACCAGCTTCACCAGATCGCATAACTTTTTCACGCGGGCGACCCTTGTGAGCGGTCATACTAACATTCGCACGCGCGGTATTTCATCAACGTATTGGGGTCTCGATTGCTCGATCATAGAGCAGCGACTAAACGGTTCAACTCGGTGACGGGAGGACGGTTGCGCGGTGGGGCGACATATTTTGCTTGGCGCGGGGAGGGGGGCACTCGAAAATCAAGACGTCTTAGCGATTTAGGCCGGAGCAATGCGGTCTTGCCGGTCACGTGGCAAGGGATGTGCGACAGAACCCGCCCTTGCAACCTTGTTGCGGACGCCACATTGTCCGCGAATGGAGTCCAGGAGAGACGGTTATATCATCCGCCCCGACCCGCACGACCCGCGGCTCACCGCGCGCGTGCGCGGCGTTGACCAGGCCGGCGCCGCGATCGAGACCGCCGTCACCGTCGAGCGCGCGCTGACGATCTTCCTCAACGGGCAGGAGATCGTCACGGCGATGACGATCGGCGATTATCCGGAGTTTCTCGCGCTCGGCTATCTCCTGAATCAGAACATGGTGCGTCCGGACGACGTGGTCACCGGCATCGATTTTGACGACGAGCTTTCGGTCGCGGTCGTGCGCACCGAGCGAGCGACCGACTATGAGCAGAAGCTCAAGAAGAAGGTGCAAACCTCCGGCTGCGCCCAGGGCACCGTGTTCGGCGACCTGATGGACGTGGTCGAGACCGCGCAGCTGCCCCCTTGCGAGCTTCGCACGTCATGGCTCTATGCGCTCACCCGCGAGATCAACACCACGCCCTCGCTCTATCTCCAGGCGGGTGCGATCCATGGCTGCGTTCTCGCAGAGCAGGATCGTCCGCTCGTCTACATGGAGGATGTCGGCCGGCACAATGCGGTCGACAAGATCGCCGGCTGGATGTTCCAGCATCGCGTCAATGCGCACGACAAGATCTTCTACACCACTGGCCGCCTCACCTCGGAAATGGTGATCAAGACCGTGCGCATGGGAATCCCGATCCTGGTATCGCGCTCGGGCTTCACCGCTTGGGGCGTCGAGCTGGCGCGCAAGGCCAATCTGACCCTGATCGGGCGGGCGCGCGGCAAGCGCTTCGTCGCGCTTTCCGGCGAGGATCGCGTCGTCTTCGACCAGGACTTGTCATTCGTCGAAGAAGAGAGCGCGAAGCATCGGCGCAAGGCGGCGGTGCATGAGGATTGACACCCGCCGCCATCTCCAGTTGCGCGGCATGCCATGGCACCAGAGCATGATCCCGAAAAGTTGGCAGACTTTTCGGACAAGATCATGCGACAAAACGA
>JANQIP010000134.1 GCA_028282095.1 Xanthobacteraceae bacterium
CAGATTGGATCGCACTCTAGAGTGCGATCCATTTAAACTGAATCGATCGCACTCTATTTCTCTTTGTTTTGCCGCATGATCTTGTCCGAAAAGTCTGCAGCTTTTCGGGATCATGCTCTAGTGATGCGGCACCAACGCTTGGGCTCGTCTCATTGTTTTGGTGCCGCATCACAAAGCATCGGATTAGCCGGCGAGCCGCTCCGTCAACTCCTTCTCGCGCTGGATGACCTCGGTCGCAAGCCGCAGATAGGCTTCGCTGCCGGCGCATTTGAGGTCGTAGACCAGCACCGGCTTACCGTAGGACGGCGCTTCCGACACGCGCACATTGCGCGGGATAACGGTGTTGTAGACTTGGCGGCCCATGAACGCGCGCACATCCGCCACCACCTGGTCGGAGAGATTGTTGCGCGCGTCATACATCGTCAGCACGATGCCGTGGATCGCAAGCTCCGGATTGAGCGTCGTCTTGACCTGATCCACGGTCTTGAGGAGTTGCGACAGCCCCTCCAGCGCGAAGAACTCGCATTGCAGCGGCACCAGGATGGCGTGCGCGGCCGCCATGGCATTCACCGTGAGAAGATTGAGCGAGGGCGGACAGTCGATCAGCACATAAGTGTAGTTGGCGGTTTCATCCCCCGGTTCTGCCGGCAGCCCGGAAAGCGCATTGCGCAGGCGGAATGCGCGGTCGCGCAACTGGCCGATTTCCAGCTCAAGCCCGGCGAGATCGATCGTCGACGGCGCGATGTCGAGTTTGGGAACGGCCGTCGCCAGCACGGTGTCGCGCAGGCTGGCCTGGCCGATCAGCATGTCATAGACGGAGAAACGGCGGTTCTTGCGGTCGATGCCGAATCCGGTCGAGGCATTGCCCTGCGGATCGAGGTCGATGACGAGAACGCGCTCGCCGGTCGCCGCGAACGCCGTGCCGAGATTGATCGCCGTCGTTGTCTTCCCGACACCGCCTTTCTGGTTCGCGATGGCGAGAATACGAGTCCGGTGCGACGCTTGCTGCGCCAAAGGTTCGGGCGGGAACAACGGAAGGACGTCGCCGGCCGGCTCGTCAGCGCCGCCTGATGATTCGCTCGGCATGCTTGGGTCGGACATGAAAGCTGCCTTGGTTCAAGGACGCCGACAGGCATAGCTGCATGGGCGACGTGCGAATTTGAACCGCACGCGGCAGGAGCAGCGGCGAAAGCGTGAAGACCAATGGCATAGTCCTTTCAACGACGCGGCTCCAGCCTCCGTATGATCAAGATGCGGCCGTCCTGACTTGTCTCGCTCGCAACCAAATCTGCTACAATAATCCAACTTTTAGATGCTTCGGTCAACTCAACCTCTACATCTTGTCCTTTATGGAGCATCCCCCGCGCGTCCTTTCCCAAGAAAGGGTGCATGAGGCCGAGAAGGCGGTCGAGCGGGGCCAGCGCGCGGGCGGTAACCACTTCAAAATCCTGCAGATTGTCGATCGCAACATCCTCGATTCGCGCGCAATGAACAATGGCTGGAATTTTGAGCTCGCGCACAGCTTCCCGGAGAAAGGCTGCTTTTCGCTTGTTGCTGTCAACGAGGTGAACACATGCCCCAGGCGTCTGGGCGAGGGCGCAAGCGATGACCAGTCCGGGAAATCCACCGCCCGACCCAAGATCGAGGAAGGTCCGCGCGTCCGAGGCAAGCGGGAGCAATTGGAGTGAATCGGCGATATGCCGCGTCCACAAATGCCCGACGGTTGACGGCGCCACGAGGTTGGCCTTCGCCTGCCAAGCGAGAAACAGCTCAACAAAACGGTCGAGCAATTCCAACGTTTCAGGCGAAACGGGAGTGATGCGTAGGGCGGCCAACCGGTCTTGCGGGTCTGGCTGTTTCAGGTCGGCCGCAGCCGTTCTGGTTGCCGTAGTTTGTTTACGCATCGACTGTCATATGCCTTCTGAGAGATCGCCGTCGGGCTTGAGCGCGATTGTCTCAGGTTGAACTGATCGCGCCTTCTTTCTCTGTGTTTTTCTCGCATGATCTTGTCCGAAAAGTCTGCCAGTTTTTCGGGATCATGCTTAAGACGCGCGATGGCTTCGCCTTGGATCGATCGCGCTCTGTTTCTCTTTATTTTGTTATTTTGTCGCATGATTTTGTCCGAAAAGTCTGCCGGTTTTTCGGGATCATGCTTTCGTGCTTGGTCGCGTTTTCTGCGGCGAACCGGATTTCACTTCGCCTGAAAACGCTCCAAGCCGCAGAAACAGAGATCATGCCGCGCGGCGCGCATTGTTCGCGGTCGCGAGCAGGGCGCGGTGCACCGTGATCTCGGCTGCGGCGGGCCAGCGGCGTGCGTTCAGCGTGGCGGCGGCAAGGTCCGCCATGGCCTGCGCGAGCCGCGCTGCGCTCCAGGCCGAAAGGGCGGCCTTCACGAGCGGCTCGCGTCGGAAGAACAGCGGCGGACGGAAAGTCTCCCGTATGGCATCGGCAGGGTTCTTTCCGGCCTCGATCTCCAAACGTGCGCGATGAAGTCGTGCAGCCTGGCGCGCCGCCCCGCTCAAGATGGTGCCGGCGGCAATGCCCGCTGTTCTTGCCCGCGCGAACTGGTTGTCGAAGTCCTGGGCGCGCCCGGCGAAGGCGGCATCGATGACCGAGTCGAGGGCAAGCGCTGCCGCATCGGCGACGACGGCAAGGACATCATCGGTTTCGACCTTGCCCTTTCCGCCTGCGTAAAGGGCAAGCTTGCGAACTTCGCTACGGGAGGCGAGGCGATCCGAGCCGAGAAGCGAGACGAGCAAGCCCTGAGCATCCGCCGCGATCGTAAGCCCGGCCTGCCGCAGCTCCTGCCCGATCAGTCGCGCGAGCTCCTTCTCTCCGTCGACATAGCAGGGGAGGGCGACGGCGCCCTTCGCCTTCTCCAAGAGATTGCGCAGCGGCGCGCCCTTGCGCAGGTCGCCCGCCTCGATGACCACGCGGCAGGAAGGTTGCGGCGGATCGGCAAGCAGCGCCTCGAGCGCGGCAACGATGTTGGAGCCGCCGGCCCTCACCCACAAGGCCCGGCGTCCCCCGAACAGGGGAACGGTATGGGCCTCCTCCAGCAAGCGCCCGGGGTGGCCTGAGAGCACATCGCCGTCCAGGCGAACCAGGGCAAAGGGGTCATCGACATCATCGACGGACGCGCGCAGCAACGTCTCGACCCGTTCGCGCACCAGTCCGGCATCGGGGCCGAAAACCAACGCGATGCCGCGCTGGTCCGGCCGCGCGATATAGGAATCGATCTCTGCGCCCTTAAGCGCCGTCATTGTTGCCGTTGTCCTTCGCGCATGATCCCGAAAAGTTGGCAGACTTTTCGGACAAGATCATGCGCCCAAGCAGAGAGATGAGCATGATCCCGAAAAACTGGCAGACTTTTCGGACAAGATCATGCGACCAAGCAGAGAGATGAAGAGCGTGATCGATTCAAACTGATTCAATCACCCTCTGGTCCGTTCGTCCCCGCGCAAGCGGGGACCCAGGATGTTCTGTCAAGACTGGAT
>JANQIP010000150.1 GCA_028282095.1 Xanthobacteraceae bacterium
CCCACCAATTAGTGTTCGGCGGCCTTGACCGCGTGGGCACGGCGCGCTGTTGGCGCGCCTTTGCCCACCCTACGCTGCTACGCTGCTCGGACAAGATCATGCGACAAGACAAATACAGGTCAAGCCCGGCAATGACCAAGAGGCAATCACCTTCTCCCCGCGTGCCGGGAGTAGGTGGCGAGCGGCTCTTGCCGCGAGCCGGATGAGGGGCCTTCATCCACTTCGATTGGCGGCTTGCCGCCCTTAATCCGCCGCGCTACGCGCGTCGACCTCTCCCCACAAGCGGCCGCAAGCGGGGAGAGGTATATCGCGCAAAAACGGACTCCCGCCTATCGAGCGGCATCACACCATCATCGCCGAGTTGTCGGGCAATCTACTTTCCTTGAAGCGACCCTTTTTGAGGCGGGTATCGAGGCCGCGCCGATCATGGATTCGGCCGCGGCCGCATCTACGCTGTTATGCTGTCCGCGCCCGTTGCGAAAACAGAACCGAGCGCACCTTGGGGTCCTTCATGTCCACTTGCGAAGCGGCGTCGACCCTCACGCCCATGCCGCGCTTGACCGCCGGGCGCGCCATCAAAGTATCGAACCAACGCTTGAGGTTGGGGAAATCGCCAAGGTCCTGGCCCTGCTGCTTGTAGCGGCTGATCCAGCCGAGGCAGGCCATGTCGGCGATCGAGTATTTGCCGGCAAGGAAGTCGCGATCCTTGAGCCGCTGGTTCATCACCCCATAAAGCCGATTGCACTCATTGGTGTAGCGCTCAACCGCATAGGGGATCTGCTCGGGCGCATAGCCGCGGAAATGGTGCGCCTGGCCGGCCATCGGGCCGAGGCCCCCCATCTGCCAATTCAGCCACTGCTCGACTTCGACGCGGGCACGCTCGTTCGCGGGATAGAACTTGCCGGCCTTGCGGCCAAGGTATTTGAGGATCGCCCCCGATTCGAACACCGAGATCGGCCGGCCGCCGGGCCCATCCGGATCGATGATCGCCGGCATGCGATTGTTGGGCGATATCGCGAGGAATTCCGAAGTGAACTGTTCGCCGGCGGCAATGTTGACCGGGCGTACCACATAGGGAATCCGGCACTCCTCCAACATGACCGTGATCTTCCAGCCGTTCGGTGTCGGCCAGAAGAAAAGCTCGATCGGCCGTTGGCGTTGCTTCGGTGCCGGTTTCGTGACGCTGACGGCTTTCTTCGCGCGCTTGCCCTTGGCCGCGGCGGTGGTCGGCGCGGGCGCAGACGGCTTGGCAGTGCGAACCGCTTTGCCTTTGTCTTTACCTTTGCCTGTGGTGGTAGCGGCACCGGGCGCGGCGGACTTGGCTGCGCGCACGGTCTTGCCCGCGGTCTTGCCCTTGGCGGAAACGCCTCTTGCGGGTGCTGGCTTGATGGCGGAACGCGCGGCTGGGCGACGTGCACGCGCCGGCATTGGTTTGGCGACTCGGACCATGGTTGTCTCCGGCTGAAGGAAGGTCGATATCGGAAGGCGATCGGATCACCAACATTAGAGCATGATCCCGAAAAGTTGGCAGACTTTTCGGACAAGATCGTGCGACCAAACAAAGAGTAAGAGAGCGCGATTGCATCAACCTGAGGCCATCGCGCGCTAAGGGAGCGCGAGAGATCCTGAAGCAATCACGCGCGTCGCGGCGGCACGACGCCGCTTGAGCACTTTCCGGCGGAGCCTGCGCGCCCGGCCGCCCGGCGGGCTCAAAGCGGCGCCGACCGAACCTAGTGATGCGGCCCCAACGCCTGGGCTCGTCTCATTGTGTTGGTGCCGCACCACAAAGCATCGGATTAGCTAGTGTTCCGGGCTGATGGTCCGGGATCGGACCGTCAGCCAGGAACACTAGCATGGCGTAGATGTCGGAAAAATCTCACGGGCGGGGGTAGCGAAGGCGGGCTGCGGCGCATGCCGAAAAGACGAACGTGACCAGCGACGCGACGCGCGGTGAAAAAAGTGTATGGGAGCTTAACGAATGGTGGCCTGAACCACCCAGAGCCGTAGCAGCCGCGTAAACTGCTCCGTAACGCGCCGATCCGATCGAACAGAGGGCGTCGGCGAGAGGTCCGAGCCGCAAGCCCGCATCGCGACAATCGCCGCGGGTGACAAGGGCTACGATATACCTTGATCTTCCGCTGGTGCGCCCGGCTGCTGCCCGGCGCCAGGAAAACCCGTCTCGGTCTCGCCGACGCCTTCTCGTCGGATAACGACGACGGCACCGGCAACGAATTCGGCGATGCTCTGATGCCGTCCGCCGATCGACAAAGTTCACGGATCCTCGGAGCACGATGCCCCGAGGCACCGTCACCTTATTTCTTGCGAGTGGTCGTCGTCTTGCGCTTGGCGGTCGCAGTCGACTTCTTCGCAGTCGTCTTCTTGGCCGCAGGCTTTGCCGCAGATTTCGTCTTCGGCTTCGCCTTGGTGGTTGCCTTTTTCGCCATGCCGTCCTCCTGACCGTGATAGATGGCGATTTGAAACGTGCCTTTGCGAATCGCA
>JANQIP010000153.1 GCA_028282095.1 Xanthobacteraceae bacterium
AATGAGACAAGCTCAAGCGCGTTGGTGCCGCATCACAGAAGCGCGATTGCTTCAGGTTGATTCAATCGCGCTCTCTTTCTCTTTGTTTGGTCGCATGATCTTGTCCGAAAAGTCTGCCAACTTTTCGGGATCATGCTCTAGCGGCTGCACTCTGACGGCCTCACCGGTGCCGCGCAAGCGCGTCTTAATCCGTTTTGTTAAGACTTGCCCAATTCCGGCAATTCTGCAGCAAGTCGGTTAACCAAACGCTGCAACTTCTTTCCGCCTTTCCATTGGCGATTCAATGACGCCCTAACGGCACGCGGGTAGGTTCGCCCGAGTCTGCGGCAATGGACCCCTGCCTTGCCCGCATCGCGTCGAGGGCCAGGTGCCGATGCCGGGCGCTGCGGAGCCGCTTGACACCCTCGGCGCAGCTACCTATGTCCCGGCCGGCAACTGGCACTCGCGAGCGCTGAGTGCCAAGCACCTGAGCCCGAAGGTTCGTATTGGACTTTGAACCACTTTCAAGGCCGCCCCGCGGCGGCGACGAGGACATCATGGCGAAAACCAAATTCCGCCCGCTGCACGACCGCGTGGTCGTCCGCCGTATCGAAGCCGAGGAGAAGACCGCCGGCGGCATCATCATCCCCGACACCGCCAAGGAGAAGCCCCAGCAGGGCGAGGTCATCGCGGTCGGCCCCGGCGGCCGCGACGAATCCGGCAAGCTGACGCCGATCGACGTGAAGGTCGGCGACCGCGTGCTGTTCGGCCGGTGGTCGGGAACCGAGGTCAAGCTCGATGGCGAGGAGCTCCTGATCATGAAGGAGTCCGACATCATGGGCGTGGTCGGGTAACGTCGCGCAACGCAGATCGTGAGCCGATCCGCAAACAGCCGTCATGCCCGTCTCTGAACTGCCCATCCACTGCCGGCGCAAAGGCACGATGGAGGCGGGAAGAGCCCGATCATGACGAACGGCCGAGGGCGGGGCTCGAACCAACAAGGAGTTTTTCGAAATGGCAGCCAAGGACGTACGCTTCTCTAGTGAAGCCCGCGACCGCATGCTGCGCGGGGTCGATGTCCTCGCCGATGCGGTCAAAGTCACGCTCGGGCCCAAGGGCCGCAATGTCGTGCTTGAGAAGAGCTTCGGCGCTCCGCGCATCACCAAGGACGGCGTGACCGTCGCCAAGGAGATCGAGCTCGAGGACCGCTTCGAGAATATGGGCGCGCAGATGGTGCGCGAGGTCGCGCAGAAGACCAATGATGTCGCCGGCGACGGCACCACGACCGCGACCGTCCTCGCCCAGGCGATCGTGCGCGAAGGCGCAAAGGCGGTCGCCGCCGGGATGAACCCGATGGACCTCAAGCGCGGCATCGATCTTGCGGTCGGTGCGGTCGTCAAGGACATCGAAAAGCGTTCCAAGAAGGTCAGCTCCTCCTCGGAAGTCGCGCAGGTCGGTTCCATCTCCGCGAATGGCGACCAGGCGATCGGTGACATGATCGCCGATGCGATGCAGAAGGTCGGCAATGAAGGCGTGATCACGGTCGAGGAGGCGAAGGCATTGGCCACCGACGTCGATATCGTCGAGGGCATGCAGTTCGACCGTGGCTATCTCTCGCCCTACTTCATCACCAATGCCGAGAAAATGGTGGCGGAGCTGGAAGACGTCTATGTGCTTCTGCATGAGAAGAAGCTCTCCGGCCTGCAGGCGATGCTGCCGGTGCTCGAAGCGGTGGTGCAGTCGAGCAGGCCGCTGCTGATCATCGCCGAAGATGTGGAGGGCGAGGCGCCCGCGACCCTCGTCGTCAACCGGCTGCGCGGTGGCCTCAAGGTCGCGGCGGTGAAAGCCCCCGGCTTCGGCGATCGCCGCAAGGCGATGCTGGAAGACATCGCCATCTTGACCGGCGGCCAGCTCATCTCCGAAGACCTCGGCATCAAGCTCGAGAACGTCACCGTCAATATGCTCGGGCGCGCCAAGAAGGTGATCATCGAGAAGGAAAAGACCACGATCGTCGACGGCGCCGGAGACAAGACGGACATCGAGGGCCGCGTCGGCCAGATCAAGGCGCAGATCGAGGAGACCACCTCCGACTATGACAAGGAGAAGCTGCAGGAGCGGCTGGCCAAGCTCGCCGGCGGTGTCGCGGTGATCCGGGTGGGCGGTGCGACCGAGGTCGAGGTCAAGGAGAAGAAGGACCGGGTCGAGGATGCGCTCAACGCCACCCGCGCCGCGGTCGAGGAAGGGATCGTCGCCGGTGGCGGCGTTGCGCTCATCCGCGCCAAGAAGGCGGTGGGCAAGCTCGAGAACGACAATCCCGACGTTCAGGCCGGCATCAATATCGTGCTCAAGGCGCTCGAATCGCCGTTGCGCCAGATTGTCGAGAATTCGGGCTTCGAGGGCTCGGTCGTCGCCGGCAAGATCCTAGAGCACAAGTCGGAGACCTACGGCTTCGACGCGCAGTCCGAAAAGTATGTCGATCTGGTCGAGGCCGGCATTATCGACCCGGCCAAGGTGGTGCGCGCGGCGCTGCAGGATGCAGGGTCGATCGCGGGCCTGCTGATCACGACCGAGGCGATGGTTGCCGAGGTGCCGAAGGAGAAGGGGGCGCCTGCGATGCCGGGCGGCGGCATGGGCGGTATGGGCGGCATGGGCGGCATGGATTTCTGACGCGAGTCCGCCGATCCGCATTCGGGTCCTTCACGCAAAAAAGGGTGGGCGTGCGAAAGCATGCCCACCCTTTGCTATTCCGCTGCCCAACGGCGTCGGCACGGCGCGCTTTGAGCGCGATTCGTTCAGCTTGTAGGGCGGGTTAGGCGCGCAGCGCCGTAACCCACCATGGAGATGGCCAGCGATAGGAGGCAGTGTTAGCGGTGGGTTACGCGCCTTCGGCGCTAACCCACCCTAGGCGCCAAGCCACACCCTACGTGTTGCTTCGCAGCAGAGAGTGCCCCAAAATACCTCTCCCCGCTCGCGGGGAGAGGTCGACGCGCGAAGCGCGGCGGGTGAGGGGCCAGCACAGCATCGCGGAGAAACAAGAGCCCCTCATCCGGCTCGCGGCATTGCCGCTCGCCACCTTCTCCCCGCTCGCGGGGAGAAGGAAACGTGCACGCCATAAGTTTGGCCGGCAATAAGCGCAGCGGCAATGTTGGCGGTGGGTTATGCGCCTTCCGGCGCTAACCCACCCTACGCGCCAAGCCACACCCTACGTGCTACTTCGCGGCAGAGAGTGCCCCAAAATACCTCTCCCCGCTCGCGGGGAGAGGTCGACGCGCGAAGCGCGGCGGGTGAGGGGCCAGCGCAGCATCGCGGAGAAGCAAGAGCCCCTCATCCGGCTCGCGGCATTGCCGCTCGCCACCTTCTCCCCGCACGCGGGGAGAAGGAAACGTTACCCATGTCCCCGGTTGCTCATTGCGCAGCAAACCGGGAGGGGGTCGAGGGCGGCCTCGGCCACGCTATTCCTTAGGCCGCAGATTGATCCCGACCTGCTTGTTCACGAAGCGCAGCGAATAGGCGCGGCGAAAATCAAGCGTCGGCTTGACGACGCCGGCACGCACCATCTTGTCGAAATAGTCCGCCATCCGCGCATCCGTCATCGCGCCGATGCCGAGCTTGAGCGTATCGCCTGAATCGACGATGCCGTGCTCGCGCATCTTGGCAACGGAATAGGCGATCAGGTCGTCGGTGATCTCCGGATTGTCCTTCTTGATAAGCGAGTTGGCGGCGGCATTGTCGCCGTAGAGATAGTTGTACCAGCCGATGATCGAGGCATCGACGAAGCGCTGCACCAGGCCGGGCTTGTTCTCCACGAGATCGCGGCGCGTCTCGATCAGCGTCGAGTAGCTGCTGAGGCCGTAGTCGGCGAGCAGAAACACCTTCGGCTTGAAGCGCGCCTGCTTCTCGATCGAGAACGGCTCGGAGGTGACATAACCCTGCATGGCGCTGTGGGGGTTGGCGAGGAATGGCTGGGGGTTGAACGTGTAGGGCCTCACCTGCGCCGCGCTGAAGCCGTACTCGGCCTTCAGCCACTGGAAGTAGCTGGTCATCGCTTCCTTCGAGAGGAACAGCGTGAGGTTCTTGAGGTCCTCAAATCGCGTGACCTCGGCGCCGGGATGAGCCATCAGCACCTGAGGGTCCTTCTGGAAAATCGCGGCGACGACCAGCGTCGGCACGTCCTGCTCGACCGCATCGAAAGCCTGCAGCGTATTCGCAGCCATGTAGAAATCGAGCTTGCCCACGGGCAGCAGAATGCGGTTGTTCACATTCGGCCCGCCCGGCACGAGCGAAACGTCGAGGCCGTATCTGCGGTAGGTGCCGTCGGCGAGGGCCTGGTAGAAGCCGCCATGCTCGGGCTGCGCCACCCAGTTGGTGCCGAACGTCACCTTGTCCAAGGTCTGCGCGGCGGGCGCGACGACGGCAGCAAGGAAGAGGGCGACAGCGATAGGTGCCGCCCGAAACAAGCATGCAAACGGCATGATTCATCTCTCGTGATGACGGGTCTGTCGGATCAGTTCGTGACGAACGGTTCCTTGGCCAAGGGCCTTTTGCTTCCGCTTGCGGGCGAAGGCCCGGGAAAGGGCACTTCCACCGCAGGGCCGCTCCCTCGCGGGGAGCGTACCCGCGGCCGAGCCGCGCAAACCGCGCAACCGCTTTGCGGCGGGATGGACGCCTGACGACGACCGAAACGTCAATGCGACATCAGGATCGGTACTGTCATCGAAGAGAGAATGCCGCGAGTGGCGCCGCCCAGCACGAATTCCCGCAACCGCGAATGGCCGTAACCGCCCATGACGATCAGGTCGGCGGAAACGTCGGCGGCATAGGACAGGATCGTGTTGGGAACATCGACGTCCTCGGCGACGATGCGCTTGACGTCGACATTGGCGCCATGACGCGCGAGATGATGTCCGATATCGGCGCCCTGAATTTCGTCGCTCTTGGCACGGCCGGTAGCAACGATCACGATGTCGACGGCCTTGGCGCGGGTGAGGAAAGGCATGGCGTCGCCCATCGCCCGCGCGGCGGTGCGGCTGCCGTCCCAGCACACGAGGACGCGGTCGAGTTTCAGGCCCTCCCGCTGGATGTAAGGGACGATGACGACCGGCCGTCCCGATTCGAACAAGGCGGCTTCGACGAACATGTCCGAAGGTGACATACGGTCGGGTTCGCGCTGACTGACCACCGTCAGGTCGAAGCGGCGTCCGATGCGGCCCAACAAGTCGGTTGCGCCGCCGAGCGTCGCCTCCATCACCCGATGCACGAACTGCACCCCGGACCTTGACGCCGCCTGCTCGAACCGGTCGACCGCGACCTGCGCCAGCGTCTTGCCTTCGTTGCGCTGGGCGCTGATCCACTCCGAGGACACGCCGTCCAAGACGGTCGGCACGATCACGGGATCGTAGATGAACACGACGCCGGTGACGTGAGCCTCGAAGGCGGCGCCGATGGAGACCGCATAGTCGGCGGCCGGATCGTGCTCGCTAGCAATCGAGAGATTGACGACGATATCCTTGATCATGGGATTGAACTCCGGACGGCCACGGGTCTGGCCTGTGCCCGTGGTCTTAATGGGCAACCAATGGATCAGCGCAGGCGATCGGAGCCTAGAGCGAATCTTGTTCGGGTGGAATCGGAATTCACTCCAACTGTTTTCGGGGCGTTATGCCCTCCGGGAGAGCAGGTTCCCGCCATGGATCTAAGTCCGCCGGCTGGCCCTGCCGGAAGGCGTGCGCAAGGCGCGGGCGGAACTCGCAACTAGTGATGCGGCACCAACGCTTGAGCTCGTCTCATCGTGTTGGTGCCGCATCACAAAGCAACGACTTAGCTAGTGTTTCGGGCTGACGGTCCGGGGA
>JANQIP010000165.1 GCA_028282095.1 Xanthobacteraceae bacterium
CATGATCCCGAAAAGTTGCAGACTTTTCGGACAAGATCATGCGGCAAAACAAAGAGAAATAGAGTGCGATCGATTCAACCTAAATGGATCGCACTCTAGAGCATGATCCCGAAAAGTTGCAGACTTTTCGGAAAAGATCATGCGGCAAAACAAAGAGAAATAGAGTGCGATCGATTCAACCTAAATGGATCGCACTCTAGAGCATGATCCCGAAAAGCGGGCAGACTTTTCGGACAAGATCATACGGCAAAACAACGAGAAAGAGCGTGCGATCGATTTCAATCTAAATGGATCGCACTCTAGTTTTACTGTGCGTTCAAGGGCCGCGAGATGGCCTCCAAAGGCAATCGCCACGGGGAGCGAGTTGATAGAGGTAGAGCGAAGTCTCGCCTGGCATGCGGGCACGAAGAACCGATTGAGGCACGCAGCCGTCGATGTGCTGGGAGCTGAGCCTGTGAACAGGTATGCGGGCCTCGCGCAACGCCGAGCCCGCGCTCGCCGGATAGGCCAGATCGTAGACGCGAAACGCCGCCAGCCTGTCGCGGAGAAAACGGACTCCCCGATTCGTCAGCACGAGGCCATCGGTGGACAGTGCCTTGAGATGGCGGGCGGCCGCCGTCAAAGGAGCAACTTGTTCGGTCGCAAGAGTCCCGTTCCGTGCGAACACCGCTACGTTCAGTCCAGCCGCCAGCAGCAACCCGATCATCGCCACCTTAACGCTCAAACCAACGGCAGGCAGCAGAATTGCTCCCAACTCCATTATTGGCGCGAGATGGCGGAGACTCTCCGGATTCTGCATCGTCCACGTCCAGATCACTGCAGCCACAAATGCAACAAGACACGTCTTTTGCGCCGGCTGCAGCGCTGTCCAAGCCTTCACCCCGCAAAGGGCGGCAGCACCATAAAGGAAAAGCAGAAGGCCAAGCCAAGGGTTGTCGAGCAGGACGTCGAGCCACCCTTTGGACGTGCGCCCTTGCGAGAATGCCGTATTGCCCCAAACCAGAGTGTGGCCGATCAGAAACCGCTCCGCCTCCTGAAGATAGAACCAGCCCTCATTCGCATAGAGAAAGAGCAACGCCGGTACCACGCAGAATAGTTCACCCGCGGCAATCGGCAAGGCGGCTCTCGGGGCGGCCAAAATGGCGGTGGCATATGCCGCCGTCAAAACCGGGAGCAGCGATGGGCGTGCTATTGCCGCCATTCCGAGGAAAACGCCCGACAGCAAGAACTGCCAGCGCGACGGGCCCGGGCTCCCACTCAACAGGGCGATGAAAAGTAGGATGAACAGGATGCCGGCCCCGTCGGATAGGCCGGACACCGCGAGGAAAGGCAATAATGGCTGTGTCAGCGTGACAACGAAAACTGCCAGGACCAAGGATGCTCGAAGCTTCCAGCGCAAGCCTATCCACGCCGCTGCCGGAGGTATTGCAAGCGAGAAAGCGATCGTCATCGCCTGCAAGGCAGCGACGGGTTCGGGAATGATCTGTTTGAACAGTCGCCCGATGAGGATGAACCCCGGATATCCAGGAAAGTGCGGAGAGAAGTCGAGGACTGAGAAGCGTTGCAGGCCGCGGGAAAAGAAGAAGGCGTCATCGGAAGCCAGGCTTTGCGGCAGGGCGATCAGCCAGGACGCCAAACCGATGAATCCAGCCGACGCCAGAATAAACCCCAGCGCCAGCCGGGCCCTCGGTGTCGGCTTGTGCTCCAATGGTCAAACATCGTTAGCTTGGACCATCGCCCTCTTAGCTTGAACCATCACCCTTGAGAATGGACATTATCGCGTCCGAAGCCTGTTTCAATTTCGCCGGATCGGGCGCTACCGAGCCAAATCCGAATAAGCCGGGTTTACCGATCGCTGTCAGCGCCTTTTCGAAATCCGCCGAAAGGGACTTCTGCTGCGCCGGCGTAAGATCGCCGGACATCGCCGTGAAGAAAGCGCGCGCCATCGCCAACAGCGACTTCGATTCGTCGTTGTCACTGCCTGAGGTTTTCAGTTCGCTGTTGGCACCGTTGAGCCGCCGTTGGATCTGGTCGATATATGCGCGGCGCAGCGCAGCTTTCGCAGCCGGCGGATCCTAATTGCCAATGGCGTCTGTGAAGGCTTTTTGGATGCCGGGATCACCAGCAAAAGCGTCCTCGCCCTTATCCAGAACGGCAACTTCCGATTGGAACTCTTCGAAGGCTTTTTGAGCTGCGGACCAATCTGCCTTGTTAACTGCGCCCAAGAACCAAGCGCGGCCAGAATCCCGGCGAAAACACCGACGTAAATCCACTTCGCGTACCGGGTGGCCTCAAGTTGTTGCAGATAAGCGAGCAGAATGCCGACAAGCAGGAAGGCTTCCAGGCTCTCGCGAAACATGATGAGGAAGGTTACGAACATACCAATGACCGTGTCGGAGTATTGCGGATCGGTGCCAAGCAGCGTCCTGACTCAGCAGTATCATGCGGCTGGCCGGGCGCATTGTTCGCGGTGGCGTTTTGATTGCATTTCGAACACCAGTTGGCGCGGCAGCAAATTTCCGCCTGGCGTAGATCCTGCAATTGCGGAAATACCGTCGGCAGTTTGATCTGTGTTTGCGGCGTACCGCTCGATACCAGCGTGGCCAATGTCGTCCTTGGGTGCGGGCCGCAGGGCCCATATCTATGTCGCGGGTTCTGAAGATGTACTCGCCCGGCTCGCCGCCTACGATCAGGAACTCGCTTCTCGCACTGGTTGGCAGCAGAAGAGAATCGAAGACGACCGGCTGATTGTGCCTGATCCCGTCGCGGGCAATCTCGTGTATTTTGTGGCCTTCAATCTCGAGGTCGTAATAGATGTCGGCGCGAAATTGCCAACGCCCCAAAACTGTATTTCGCCCGGACGAACCGGAATCGTTGGGTTGACCAGCCCGTTCACGGTCCGCCTCGTCGGATTGCCCGGGTCGGGCGGGTTGGGAACTTTGCCGTCAACGATCTGGATATCGCGAAGCGATAATGTGGCGTGTGACGATATCCTTCAACTCCGGCCACGGATCCAGAACGCCATCCACGCTCACAAGCCCGGACACCCCGCTTCCGATCTGAAATTCGGTCGCTCCGTGCCAATGCGGATGGTAGTAAGACAACCCCTGCGGATGGTCCTTCGGAAAATCTACCGCGTATTGGTATTCTTCGTTCGGGCCGACACGGACGAAAATGTTATCTTGCGGTTCTTTCGGCGATGTATTGGTTCCATGATAATGGAGGTTTGTATTGCCCTCTTTTCTGTTGCGGAGTTTCACGCGAAGCTGATCGCCTGGACGCACACGCAGCGTCGGCGGCGCGAAGAGACCATTGTAAAGGTAGGTTGTCACCTTCTTCCCGCCGATCTCGATCGTGTGCGGCGCAACCGTCAACTCAATCGATAACACGCCGTTTTCGCTTCTGACTTCCGGTGGATCTTTGAATTCAGGCCGCTTCTCTGTTTGTGCCACAGCGGAAAATGGTAACAATAAAATCAAGCAGGAGGAAAATGCGGACAAGCATTGGCTTACCTCCGATGCGCCCAACGGACCCGAAAGAGGCCAGGGCTGTCCCGCCATCATAAACCGAGGCTATATTTGGCCACTTTAATAGTCAACGATCGTGAGAACTTTAAGTTCCCTTCCGGCAGTTAACAGCTATTGCAAACTTACATTTGTTCTATAGTCGGCGTGCCGACATTCTTGCATTTTGTCCAGCAAGATGGAAAAGAAACCTTGCCCGATCAAAAGCACTGCTGAGAAACCGCGTCGGACCGAATACTGGACCGGGACCAGGTGACGCCGTGTGGCATCTAACGGAGCCCGCGACCTTGACTCCCGCAACGCGGTTCCACCCAAAAACAATTATGTCGCGCAATAGAGTCGTGTTATGGATAGAAAGTCACCTATGCGGCCGGCAGGAAATAGGAGGCGAGAATGAAGAATCCATCTACTGCGAAAGTGATTAATCAGCTTATGAACGGTGAGCTCCGGGCAGCGCATCTTTACTGGCAGGCTGGCGGGTGGTGTATCGAACGGCACTTGGATGGCTGTGCCAAGCTCCTGTTGGGGCACGCCGACGAAGAAGTGACGCACATGAAGCGAATGCTAGGTTTTCTTATTGACTGCGAGTACCCGATCTACTTCGATGCCCTGCCGGAACCAAAGATTGGTGCGAAGACAATACTGGACCTCTTTCAGGCCATTCTCGCTCACGAGAAGACGGTGACGGATAACATCAATGCCGCCGTGAAGGAGGCGCAGGCGATCGACGATCATAGCACCTTCGAGTTCTTGCAGTGGTTCGTCAAGGAACAGCGCGAGGAGATAAAGCTGTTTCAGAATATCATCGACCGAATCAACCTGATCGGCGACGGGCCGCAGGCTTTGTATTTCATTGACACGGAGCTCGCCAAATTCGCTGCAGGGAATGCCGCCGCTTCCGGTTCTTCTGGTTAGAAAATGTCTTGAAAAGTTTGTAGACTTTTCGGACAAAATCATGCGAGAGAAAAAAAGAAACAGAGCATGATCGAGTCAAGGCGAAGCAAACCGTGCTCTCGCGCCTTTTTAAGCGCGCGCAAATCGGTTCGCCACGAGCGCAACCAACAAGAACGATCAAAGCGAGTTGTGAATTCAGGCAAAGCAGATTTCGCTTTGATCGAGTGCGGCTGCCGCTGAGCGGCCCGGGTCGCCGGCGAACATTCCAGTCGAAGACCGGACAGCATGACGTCAACCAAAGGTGGCCAACGAGGTGTCGTGCGCGCGTCAGGTTCCCGGTTCGATCAGATTGGCGATCTGATCGAGGTGTAGGAACGATCGACGTGGAGAAGCGAAGGAGCTGACGGGCCCAATTTCAGGGCAACGACCTGGCCGAAGAACACGCGATGCGTTCCGGAGTCGATCCGGTCGATGACCTTGCAGTCGATCGAAACGAGAGCCCCTTTGAGCATGGGCGCTCCTGTGCCACCCTCGTGCTGGCACCACTCGGCTAGCGAGAAGCGTTCTTCGACGCTTCTGTTGTCGCAACCGGCAAAGGCATTTGCGAGGCGCTCACTCCCGGCGTGCAGAACATTCACTGCAAACACGCCGTCTTCCGTCAGGGTGTTGCACGTTCGCGCTTGCCGGTTGACGCAATTCAAGATGATCGGCGGCTGATCCGAGACGGACGTAACAGACGATGCGGTAAGTCCGCATCGGCCTGTCGGACCGTCGGTCGTGACGATACAAACCGAGGAGCCATGGCGGCTCATCGCTTCGTGGAAATCGTCGACGCTGATCGAAGCGGTGTCCGGCTCATGTGAAATCGGTGAACGAACGACGGACATTGAGAAGCTCGCAGTTCCTTCCCAATTGGATTGTAAGAATACGACGTCTTGGTCGGCAGCAAGCTCCACCAGAGCGGCGTATCTGCGGCGCCGAGCAAGTTTCGGCGTTTTTCGCAACTTCGGAACGATTATAAGCAAGGCGATTAGCGGGCTGTTTTCTTGCACTAGAGCATGATCCCGAAAAGTTGGCAGACTTTTCGGACAAGATCATGCGACAAATTGTAGAGAAAGCGAGCGCGATTGAATCCACCTGAAGCCATCGCGCTCTAGTTCGATGCCTTGTGATGCGGCACCAACACGATGAGACGAGCTCAAGCGTTGGTGCCGCATCGCTAGGATGAGCCCGCGGCCGCGCCATCACCTGTTGGTCCCCGGCGAAACGGCCGCCGGCGAATTGGTGCTTTGCGAGGCCCGTGGGTCCGCAGCCGGCGCGCTGGCCATTTGGCCTGCGCCAGCATATCGCCCCGCAACGCGCCCAGATCGTGTTGAAGCAATATCGGAATTATCGCATTCTCGCCGCCGTCACGCCGGCTCCGCCAAGCTGCAACAAACAGATCGGCGTCTCAACGTCATGATGGAGGTTAGCATGAACCAATACTCAGATATTACTTTGGATATTCGCGAAGGCATTGCGCGCATCTCCATTAACCGTCCGGAACGGTACAATGCATTTCGAGCGCTTACCTGTGACGAGCTGATCGATGCGTTCAACAAAGTCGGGTGGGATCGTTCGGTTGGGGTGATCGTGCTCACCGGGGTCGGCGACAAGGCCTTTTGCACCGGCGGCGATCAAGGCACGCACGAAGGCGGCTATGGTGGCCGCGGCACGATCGGTCTGCCGCTCGAAGAACTGCATACCTTGATGCGCGACGTGCCGAAGCCGGTGATCGCGCGCGTCAACGGCTATTCGATCGGCGGCGGCAATGTGCTCGTGACCGTCAGCGACCTTGCGATTGCCTCGGACAAGGCGATGTTCGGCCAGGTCGGGCCGCGGGTCGGCTCGGTCGATCCCGGATTCGGCACCGCCTATCTCGCGCGCGTCGTCGGCGAGAAGAAGGCGCGCGAAATCTGGTATCTTTGCCGCCGCTACACGGCCCAGCAGGCGCTCGAAATGGGCATGGTGAACAGCGTCGTCCCGCATGCCGAGCTCGATGCCGAGGTGGAACGGTGGTGCCGCGAGATCCTTGCGCTCAGCCCCACCGCGATCGCCATCGCCAAGCGCGCGTTCAATGCCGATTCCGATTCGATCCACGGGATCAGCACCCTGGGAATGCAGGCGGTCAAGCTGTTCTATGAGACGCCGGAATCCAAGGAAGGTGTCGCAGCCTTCCGCGAGAAGCGGCCTCCGCGCTTTCGCTAGGAAGCAAATAATCCAGAGAAGTTGCAGACGCTTCGAAGGAGATTAGAGCATGATCCCGAAAAGTTGGCAGACTTTTCGGACAAGATCATGGGACGAGACAAAGCGCATGATCCCGAAAAGTTGGCAGATTTTTCGGACAAGATCATGCGACAAGACAAAGAGGAAGAGAGCGCGGTTGAATCAACCCGAAGCCATCGCGCTCTCGGCAAGAGGCTTGCAGCATGCCGATCATTCTTTTCGCGTTGCTGGTCATTCTGATCGCGCAGGTCGGGTTCTGGAAGACCTTCGGGGCGATCATAGGCGCCGCGGCCATGGTCGTCCTCTTCATCGTGCTTCTCGGCGCTGCGCTCGCGATTGCCGGCTATATGGTGTTCGGCCGCAATCGGCGTTCGTTCTGACGGTTGCGATCATCCGACGCCCTTCGCCCGGCGGCGCTCGGGCACGTTTCATCACCTTATCCGAAAAGCCCGCCAGCTTTTCCGGATCATGCTCCAATACACCTTCAGCAGCAAAGCCTACTTAGATTGCCCGCCCGACGAGTTGGGAATCTTGCGACCTAAAGCCCGGCGCTCGCCGGCGGCGGGAGCGAGGCGCGCGAGAAACGCCCAGGCCTCCCGCGTCCATCGGGCATCGAGCAGCGCGTGGTGCCGGGCACCCTGCTGATGGGGCAATTCCGGATCGCCGAGTTCGATCGCCCATTGTTTGATGTCGAGACAAAGTTGCGGATAGTGGAACGGCAGCTCATCCATGTTTCCGAACAACCAGATGAACGCCACCCAATCGTAAGCGGGAAAATAGCCCCAGAACACGGGATGTTCGTCACCATCGGTGAATCGGCGCAGGGCATAGCCGATCTCCTCGCGCGTCATTCCGTTGCCGTCGAGCTGCGGGCGCACATTTTGAAGCGTCCATAGATTCGCCTTCGACCAGTCGACCTCGCTGCTCTCGGCATAGAACTCGCGACCGTCCTCGGCGACGAGACCGACGCTGATCAGGTCGATGGTGAACGGTCTCTCAATGAACTCGGTGTCGATCCAATATTTCACGTGTTGACGCTCCTCGATGCGAGAGTCCGCGTCTTCATCCCGCAATCGGACGGATGCAACACGCATCAGCTTGCTGCATCGGCCCAGCCAGGGACCGTGCCCGTGTTCATGCCCTCCGACAAGCAGTCCTCGACGGAGCCTTCGACATCGAGCAGCAGCGCCTCCAGTTTGTCCTTGGCTGCGCCCGGATCCTCCCACAATCCGTGGGAAATCGCCTCAAGAAGCCTCTCGGCGATGTTCTGGATGGCATAGGGGTTATGGCGCTTGAAGAACGCCTGCATCTGCGGATCGAAGGCATAGGTCTTTGCCATCTCCTCGTACTGCCAGTCATCGAGGATACCGCTTGAGGCGTCCCAGTGGTACACGATATCGACGAGGCGCGAGAGATCGCCCGCACCCTTGTAACCGTGACGCTTCATGCCCTCGATCCATTTCGGATTGAGCACGCGGGTGCGGAAAATGAAGCGCCCCTCCTCATCGCTGGAGCGGATGCGTGGTTTGCGCGGGTCGTTGGAATCTCCGGTGTAGCTGCGCACATATCTGCCGGTCACAGCCTTCACCGCGGCGTTCATGCCGCCCTGATAGGCGTTGAAGTCGGTGCAACTGAAGATATCGTACTCGCGCGTGCCCTCGTTCTTCACCGTCAGGTCGAGCCTCGCCATGCGCTTGCGGAATTCGTCCTGCCGCGCCTCGCCGTAGGTGCCTTCGCCATAGGCGTAGCCGCCCCATGACATATAGGCCTCGCCGAGGTCGTCGGTGGTCTGCCAATTGCCGCTGTCGATCAGGTCGTCGATCCCGGCGCCATAGGTTCCCGGCTTGTCCGAGTAGATGCGGAAGGCCGCCCGTTTCTCGGCCTCTTCCGGCGAAAGCCCCGCCTTGATCAGCTCGGCCCGGTCGATGGCGACGTTGCGGGCGAGCGGGTTGAACTCGGTCGGCTCGTCGAGCGCCGCGACCATGCGCGCCGCCTGGTCAAGGGTTTCCAGCAGGTTGGGGAAGGCGTCGCGGAAGAGGCCGGAGGTGCGCACGGTGACATCGATGCGGGGATAGGCGCGCTCTGTTAGCGGGATCACCTCCACGCCCATGACCCGGCCGCTGCGCGCTTCCCATACCGGACGGACGCCCATCATGTATAGAATCTGTGCGACGTCGTCGCCGCGGGTGCTCATCGTCGGCATGCCCCACAGCACCATGCCGATCTGGCGCGGGACCCTGCCCTCATCCGCGCGGTAACGCTCGACCAGGGCATCGGCCTGCCGCATGCCGACCTCCCAGGCCTCGGGTGTCGGGATCTTGAAGGGATCGACGGAATAGAAGTTGCGCCCCGTGGGCAGGATGTCGATGCGTCCGCGTGTCGGGCTGCCCGAGCCGCCCGGCGGCACGAACCCGCCATCGAGCCCGTGCAGCGTGTTCCCGATTTCCTCGGTGATCCGGTTGAGCCTGGGGCGGACCCCGTCGCGCACGAAACGCATCACCTCGGCGACGCGCAGCGATCCGCCGAACCGGCTCTCGACCTCGGCCGCGATCGCGGCGTCGTCCCAGCCGCGCGCATCGAGTGCGTCGAAGGCGGCGCGGCAGTCGAGCAGGATCTGCGACAGCACCTGCCCCTTGGTGATGCCGAGTGCCGCCACCAGCTCGCCCGGATGATCGCGCAGGTCCTCGCCGTCGAAGCCGCGCGCGGCGGCCGCCGCATCCCAAAGCGAGCCCGCATCGCCGTTCGGCAGGCGCGTGAGATGCACCATGGTCTCGTTGAAGCGGTCCGCGCGCGGCACCAGCCCCAGCGTATGCAGGCCATCATTGATGCTGGTCACGTCAACCGTCTCGACATAGCCGTGCAGCTTGCCCATGAAGGCGACAGGATCGGCTTCCGCCTCTTCGCGGGTCATGCCGATATCGGCGTCCAGGTGGGTCTGCGCCGTCAGGGTCCACAGTTTCTCGACGATCACCGTGACCTTGGCCGGGTCCTGCTGCCTCGCATGATAGGCCGATTCCAGAAGATCCTCGATTTGCTGGAAGGCTTCAGTCTTTCCGGCATTGGTCTGCGGCGGGATCATGTGGTCGAGGATGACGCAATAGGACCGGCGCTTCGCCTGCGTGCCTTCGCCCGGGTTGTTGATGATGTAGGGGTATAGGTGCGGAATGTCGGCGATCGCGGTGTCCGGATAGCACTCGCGCGACAGGCCAAGGCTCTTGCCCGGCAGCCATTCCAGGGTGCCATGGGTGCCGACATGGATCACCGCATGCGCGCCGAAATCCTCCCGCAGCCAGCGGTAATAGCCGAGATAGTGATGCGTTGCGGGCAGGTAGGGATCGTGGATCTGCTGTCCGTCGGGCTGCAGCGCCGGCTGGTCCTCTTCCTCCATCCGGGCGCGCGGCGGCTGCACGCCGAGGAAGACGTTGCCGTTCACGATGCCGCCAACCAGAAGCTTGCCGTCATGATGGAAGGTGACGCCGGGACAGGGGCCCCACTTTTCGTCCATTTCCGCCTGCATTTTTGGGCCGCGCTCGGCATGCCAGCGGGCGGCGGTGGCATCGTCGATGCTGCCGACCGCCCTTTCGGCCATCTGCCGGGGCGTGAGATAGCGGCGGTCGCTGGTGAGCCGGTCCAGCATCTCGAAGGCCATCGCCTCGCCACTCTCGAAGCTGCGCGCGATGCAGTATCCCTCTGCCTCCATGCCTTCCAGCAGGGCCTTGACGCTCTCGAAGGAATCGAGGCCCACAGCGCAGCCCAGGCGGTCGTTCCGGGGGGGATACTGGTGGAAGACGATCGCCACCTTGCGTTCGGCAGGCGGCGTGCGACGGAGCCTCGCCCAGTTCATCGCCCACTTCACCACATGGGCGCACCGCTCGGGCACCGGCATGCGCATCATCAGGCGGGCGCCGGTGGCCGGATCGATGCCTGTCTCTTCGCGGGTGCCGACCACGGTGCCGACGATCACGCCGTCGAATTCCGGCTGCGCGACGCTGGCCGAAACATCCATCGGCGACACCCCCTGAAGCGTCTCCTCCCACTGGGCCCGCGGGTTGTAGCTGAGCATCAGCTGCAGCACCGGCACGTCGAGCCCTGGCAGCACGTTCTCCGACCCCGGACCGCCCACCCCGAGCGAAAAGCTCACCGGCGAGAGCAGGGCTTCGATCAGCGTCTCTCCGTCCTTCCGCAAGAAGGTCTCGGTAAGTTCGGGAACCGGCATGTTGCCGATGTCGGCGTCGCGGAACCGGTTGTGAAACACCGCAAGCGGCACCCCGCCCTGCGTCTCGATTTCGGCGATCAGCGCGTCGAAGACCGCGAGATCTCCGTTGAGCCAGGAATAGTTTGCGAACCACATGCCGATGACCGGGGCGCCGGGCGTCGCCCGCGCCCGCGCCCAGTCAAGATAGCCGTCGCGGTCGTTCAGGGCGCCCTGCCAATGCGGGTGGTGGATGCCTTCGTTGGGCAGGATCTCCGGTGGCGGCGGCGCAGGAAGGTCGGCCCCCGTCTCCCGCGCCACTGTCAGCAGCAGACCGCGCAGGTTGGCGACGCCGCCACGATGGATGTAGCTCGCGCGCAGGGAAAATGCGTCGGACCCGAAATCGGTGCCGAGCATCTTGGCCATATCGATCTCTTCCGGCGACATGGCGCCGGCCTGCACATGGATCGGCCTGCCTGCCGCCGCGGCGGCGAGGTCGGCGGCACCGGGTATTGAGTTCGCGCCGCCATGCGGCAGCAGGATGAGGGCGTCGGCGCCGCGCACCAGATCGGCGACGGCCGCGATCCGCTTGCTGTCGAACAGATCGCTCGAGGCGCGGGCGATCACCCTGATCCGCGCAGCCTCCTCCGGTGCCAGGCTCTCCACGGCGCGCCCCAGTACGGGCAGATGTATGGAGGTGGCATCGATGACCACTATGGTTCGGGCGGACGCGGGCACGATGGTCTCCCCTTCGATGTCTGGCCTGGCGGGACTGCGCCGGCCGCTGCGGTTCGGGTCCGGATGACGGTTCAGGACGACTGTCCGGCTGCCGGGCGTCCCATGATGTCCTCGAACGGCCGACGCCTCATGCGATGTGCCAGGGCCAGCTTCGCCGCCTCGTCGAGGTCGGCCGGCGTCACCTCGTCCCGTCCCGCCCATGCCGCCAGCGCCTTGGCCGCTTTGAGCATGACGATGTCGCTGCGATGGCCGTCGACGCCCATCTTCAGCGACCGGTCGGCGATCTCCAGGAGGATCTCGTCGGAGGCCGCGACCTGCGGACACCGGGCGATTGCAAAGGCGATTGCCTCGCGCAGGGTCTCCGTCGCCTCGGCCCATTGTGCAACGAAACCGGCCGGGTCCTGCTCGAAGGCCGCACGCCGCTTGACAACCGCGACGCGCTGCTCCGGGGTGGTCAGGCCCTCGACATGGACGCAAAGTCCGAAGCGGTCCAGAAGCTGCGGCCGCAGTTCGCCCTCCTCGGGGTTCATCGTGCCCACGAGGGTGAACCGGGCCGGATGCGAGAAACTGATCCCCTCGCGCTCGATTGTGTTGATCCCCATCGCCGCTGAATCGAGCAGAACGTCGACCACGTGATCGTCCAGCAGATTGACCTCGTCGACATAGAGGATGCCGCGATGGGCGGCAGCCAGAAGGCCGGGCTCGATTGTCTTGCGGCCTTCCCTGATCGCCAGTTCCAGATCGAGCGTGCCGACCACCCGGTCTTCGGTGGCCGAGATCGGCAGCTCGACCACGCGCACCTTGCGCCGCCGGACCGGCAGCGTTTCGCCTGCCTCTACGCGGGTGCGAATATCCGGGGCCATCGCCTTGGGGTCGGCCGGGTCGCTCTGGAAAGGATCCCCCTCGACCACATCGATATCCGGCAGAAGCTCGGCCAGCGCGCGCACGGCAGTCGATTTCGCCGTGCCCTTCTCGCCGCGGACCAGAACCCCGGACAGCGCCGGATTGATGACGTTGAGGATCAGGCTTGTCTTCAGTGTCTCCTGGCCGACGATCGCGACGAAGGGATAGATCGGCGTCGCCGCCGTTGTTGTACTCACCACTCTCGATGCTCCTTGGCGAGTCCGACGAGATCCTCGGCCCGCAATTCTTCCGTTCTGAAGTAGACGGCGCCCAGTGCATCCGCCAGCTTACGCGCCAGTTCCAGGCGCACGACGCCCGGAGGCTCCGTATCCACGACGAAGAAGCGGGCGGAGGGATGGCGTTTCCTCAGCCACGCCGCGGCGCGCAGCGCCTCCTCGTGCGGCGGCGCGGTCCCGAGCCCGGCATTGGCCCGGCCGTCGGTCATCAGGATGACAAGGGGAATGACGTTCGGGTCCTTGCGTTGAACCTGCCGCAGAACGTTGGCCGCCTCGCCAAGCCCCTGGGTCAGCGGCGTGCGCCCGCCGATCTCAAGCTCGGCAAGGAGCTTCGCCGCACGATCGACCGAGCCCGTCGGGGGCAGCACGAGCGTGGCCTCGCGGGCGCGGAACACCACCATCGCCACCTTGTCGCGCTTCTGATAGGCATCGAGCAGCACGCTCATGATCGCCGCCTTGGTCTCCACCATCCGGCGATGCGCGCCCATCGAGCCGGAGCCGTCGACCACGAACAGCATGAAGCTGCCGACGCGCCGCTCGCGGACCTTTTCACGGATGTCGGCCTGCGTGATGTGAAGCGCCAGTCCGTTGTCGGCGCGCGCCTTGCGCACGCCCTGATAGGGCGCGGCGGCGCGGATGGTGGCGTCAAGCGCGAGATCGTTGCGGCCGCGGCGGAGCGTGCTGCTGACATAGCGCCCCTGCTTGTTCGCGGAACGCGACCGGGACCGGCGACCAGACCCGGTCCGCAGCGCGTCGTCGGCCCCCTGCGGCGCAAGTCTGCGGATGGCGTAGGTCGCACCGACCTCGTGGACCTCGTCCTTTGGGTTCTCCCCGCGCGGTGCGTCCGCCTCCTGCGGATGCTCCGGCGGCAGTGCCTCCCGACCGGCTGCGCCCCCATCGTTCCCGGCTTCGCCCCCGTCGTCAGGCGCCGGCGGCCCGGCTCCCGATTCCGGCCCATTCGCGTCACCCTGCGGCTCCTCGTCAGGGGCCTCGCCGCGATTCTCGTCCGACGTCTCGTCGGATCGCGGGGGCGGTGATGCCGGGGGCGGCGGCGGGATGTCGGGCGTCCCCGACCGCATCCGGTGCAAAAGGACCATCGGAGCGACGGCAAGAATGTCGTCGGCCGTCACTTCGCCTCGCCCCTCCCAGGCGGCGTGGGCGCGGGCGGCGCGCTCCATCGCGATGTCGGCGCGGTGGCCCGCGACGTGATTGCGCTGACAGATCTCGGACACGAAGCGCGTAAGATGCGCGGGGCATATGATCTCGCCGAGGCGCCTGCGCGCCTCAGTGATATGCTGGGCAAGCTCCGAAACCGCGCCCCTGTACCGCTCCACAAAGGCGTCCGGATCGGCGTCGAACTCCTCCCGGCGCAAAAGTAGGTCGACACGCGTGCGCGGTTCGCACTCGCCCTCGACCGCAACGGCGAGCCCGAACCGGTCGAGCAATTGCGGGCGCAGTTCTCCCTCTTCCGGGTTCATGGTCCCGACCAGGATGAAACGGCTGGCGTGGCGCAGGCTCTGGCCTTCGCGCTCGACGATGTTCTCGCCCGTTTCGGCGGCGTCGAGGATGCTGTCGACGAGATGATCGTCGAGCAGATTGACCTCGTCGATATAGAGCACCCCCTGGTGCGCACGCGCCAGCATGCCGGGCTGGAACGCGACCCGCCCCTCGCGGATTGCCGCCTCGAAGTCGATCGTGCCCACGACCATGTCCTCGGTCGCGCCGAGCGGGAAGTTCACGAAAGGAGGTTTGCGCCCGTCCGGCAGCGGCGGCAGCAGCCCGCGCAGGCCGCGCGCCGCCGTCGACTTGGCGGTTCCCTTCTGCCCGCGGACGAGCACACCGCCGATCGCCGGATTGACGGCATTCAGGAGCAGCGCGAGCTTCATCTCCTGCTGCGCCAGGATGGCCGGGAACGGGAAGTCCCTCCGCGGGTGCTCGACGGCCTCAGACAGCACGGAACTCATGAAGCAGTTTTCCGACCGCGCCGTGTGTCATGATGTCCACTCCGCCGCCCTGCATCGGATGACGCCTCAGGCATGGCAGGCGACTCCCCTCTCACGCTCTGTGCGGTGCCGCAGCACGCAGTCGAGGCCGGCGGCGCGCGGCGACAGGAGCGCCCGTGCCGGACAGCGCCCGCGGCATCCGGCGACCGTACATTTCCCACAGGCGTCGTCGGGTGCGCGCAGCTCCTTTGCCAGAGCATCGAGATCGGGCCGCTCGGCGGTGCCGCAGGCGTGGTCGGGATCGCCGACGAGGCTCGCGCAGGGATAGAGTGTGCCGGAGGGCACCAGAACGACGGCTGCGCCCCGTTCGGCCGCGCAGAAGGCGTCGGATTCGCCCCGACCACAGCCGACCATGCCGTCCTCGCGCAGCGCGATTGGCTGCGCGCGCCGCGCATTGATCCAGGCGAGGGCGGCACGCAGTTCGCCATGCGCCTTCGCGACCTCGGCCGCCGACGGCAGGTCCGCGACACCGGCCCGTCCGGTCGGACGCAGGATGTCGAGGCCGATGCTGCGCGCGCCCGAAAAGCCGGCGAGCAGCATCGCGAGACGGGGGAGCGCGGCGATCGATCCGCGGGTCAGCACCGCGGTGATGCCGAACGGAATTCCGGCGCCGTCAAGGCGCCGCATGCCCGCCAGGACTTCGGCGGTTCCTCCCCGCAGAACGTCGTTGACCTCGGCGGGGCCGTCCAGGCTGATCCCGACGCCAAGGCGGCGGTCGCGGACCAGCGCCAGGAAGCGTTCGTCGATGGCGAGGCCGTTGGTCTGCACGAGGATCCGGCCGAATCCGGAGCATCGCGCGAGAGCGACGACCTCTTCGAGGATGTCTGGCACCAGCGTCGGCTCGCCGCCGGCGATCTGGAGCACGCCCCCGGCGCGCAGCGGCAGCGTTTCCAGGGCCCGCGCGAACGCCGCGGGATCGATATCCACGCGCGCGATGTCGCCGCCATGCATATAGCAATAGCGGCAGCGCAGCTGACAGCCGGTGGTCGGCCACACAACCATGAAATCGATGGTTCGCACGGCCTCGACCATCTCATCCGGCCGCGTCTGTCGACGCCATCACCCTGGCGAGGCGCGACATTGTCCGCTCCCACTTGTCGGCAAAGCCGAGCGCGAGCGCCGCAGCCACCACCCCGACGATGCCGGCCGGGCTGTGTTCGTGGCTGTGTTCGGCAAGAGCCGCGCGGTAGGCGGGAAAGAGGTCGGAACGGCCGGAGGCCGCAGCCGCGATCAGGGCACCGTGCTGGGTCGCCATGTCCTGCCAGCAGGCCACGGGCAGGATACCCCAGCTCGTCTGGTCGTAGACATGCGCAAGACCCACCGTCGCCGCGACGGTAGGGGGGTCGCGATCCACAACGCGGAACACTGGGCGCACCAGTGCCGCGTCTTGATCGGGCAGCCGCGCGGCGACCGCTTCCTGCAGCGCCTCCGGCGTGGTGCCGAACCGCTCCAGAAGGATGGCGCACGAACCTTGCCGGATCGGCGTCAGGCCATTCTGCCGGCGCAGCGTCTCCGAAATGGCGTCATGGACCGTTCGTCCGACAAGTTCGCCCAGCGTGGTGTGGTGACCTGCGCCGATCAGGGGCACACATCCCTGCGCCGGTGCGACGACGGCAATCTGGTCGGTTCCCGTTCCGGTCGCGATCGCGGTCGACTGGCGCGACGGGACGGACAGTTCCTGAAGCACCGCCGCCTTGGCTTCCGTCGCCGTCATCACCGCGCGCACGAGGGCGCCTTCCGTCATCGGCACGTTGACGGCGATGATCACGTTGATGGTGCCGTGCGGCTGGGTGCCGCCCGTGGGCTCGTAACGACCGTCGAATTCATAAAGGCCTGCCGGATCGCCGGCGCGCGCGGCGTTGCCCTCCACCCCGCCGGTCGCCAGCGCCGCGACGCAGATATCGCGGAACCTCTCTTCCACGATTGCGAGATTGTTCATGTTCGCAGCGGTGCCGAGGCCCGCCGCCGCAGCCCCTTCCAGGCCATGGTCGGCAAGCAGCATGGCATTGTACACTGCGGGCTTGCGGTGGGCGGCATGAGCCTCGACCGCGTGGTGGCTGGACGGCTCGCAACTCTGATGATTGTAGACCGTGTCGATCTGTTCAACCAATCCGCCATTGGCAGAGGATGTAGAGATGACACGGAACGGCTGGCGGAAGCGCAGGCTGACGAACTTGTCGTCGCGATGCAGCTCGACGGTGTCGAAGAATGTTCGGATCAGCATGCCCCTACCCGTTCAAAAAGCGGCATCTTTGAAATACGTTTTTTCCTCGCACGTGCCGCGCGCTGTCGCAATCTCAAACACCCGCGACGAAAACTCGTGCCTCGGTCCGTCCGGCGGCGCACTCGGCGAAGGGGCGTCCGGGAAGGGGAATTGGGGTCTCAAGGGAAAACCCTGTCGCAAGGGGTATCTGCGTCACAAAGTATCTTGTCGCCCTCATGGTGCCGTGAAATAAGCGTCATGACGGTGCCCCGATAGGGGTGAAAAGGGAATGCGGTGCGGCCGTCCGGCCAAATCCGCAGCTGTGCCCGCAACTGTAACCGGCGAGCGGTTCGCAAAAAACCACTCCGGAGCATTCCGGGGGAAGGGGCGAGTCCGCACGGACCCGGAAGTCAGGAGACCTGCCGTCAACGTCGCCCATCCTGCGGCCGGGATCAGCCATGGGGAGCGGTCTTCCGCTGCGGTGACCCATGCGAGTGGATCGAGGGCGGCGGAACCATGCGTTCACGGCTGAAAGGACAAGCTGACAATCCCGCGGCAACAGCCCGCCGGGGCGCCTTCGTATCCGGTTTCCAATGCCCAGATGTGAAGGACCGCCACCGATGCAGTTCCGCCCTTATCCCATCGCCACCATTTTGCTTGGCGCGACGGCGCTAACCGCCCCTGCATTCGCGCAGGACGATACGACCGCGCTGGATCCCATCGTCATCACGGCCTCGCGCGCCGAACTGCCCGCGCGTGCCATCGGCAGCGCCGTGACCGTGATCGATCGTGAAAAGATCGTGCGCGAACAGTACCGCCTCGTCTCCGATGCGCTGCGCGGGGTGCCCGGCGTGCAGGTCTCGCTGGACAGGCCCGGCGTGTGGACGTCGGTCAGCATCCGCGGTTCCGACAACGATCAGGTGCTGGTTCTGGTGGACGGCGTCCGTGTGGCCGACCCGTCTGCGATCTCTACCGCGTTTCAGTTCGACCATCTGAATGTAGCCGATATCGAACGGATCGAGGTTCTGCGCGGCAACCAGTCCTCGCTTTACGGTTCGGACGCGATCGGCGGCGTCATCAACATCATCACCCGCCGCGCCGAGACCGATGGCTGGCGGCTGAGCACCGATGGCGAACTCGGTCCGCATGGCTGGAAACAGGGCAGTGCAACGCTGATGGCGAAGCACAGTGCGGTGGATGCGCGCGTGACAGCGTTCAGGACAGAATTTGATGGGCCGCCAATCCATACCAGCTCGACGGTGGATAACCCCTATCGCGCCCACGGCGTCAGCGCGCTGCTGGGCTGGCAGATCGCGCCCAAAACCCGGCTGGAGTTTTCGGGGATGAAAAGCGATACTTGGTCGCTTTATGACACCCGCAACGTCGGTCAGGCCGACAAGGTGGACAAGGACGAATGGCGGCTGGGCTCCCGGCTGACCCATGAATCCGCTGATGGGCAGTTCCGCCATGCGCTTAATGGAGGGCGTTACTCGGCGAAGCGCACCTATCACACCAGGTACTCGCGCGTGCTGGAGGGCGATATCTATGACGGTCTGCTGACCAGTTACGGCTATAACCTCACCTGGAAACCGGCCGACCAGTGGTCGTTTGTCGGCGGCCTGGCGCACGAGAGGGAAGAGACCGACCAGCTTTCCAATTTCAGTGACGACTTCACGGCCTCGAACGAGACGGGTGCCGTATTCGGAGAAGCCGCCTTTACCCCCAACGACAGCAACACATTCACGCTGGCCCTGCGGCGCGACGACAATGACGGATTTGGCAGCTTTGACACCTGGCGCCTGACCGGCGCCCATCTGCTGAGCTACGCAGAGACCGACATCAAGCTGCGCGCCAGCGCCGGGACGGGGGCCAAGGTGCCGGGCCTGTACCAGTTGTTCGACCCGCTCTATGGCAACCCGGACCTGAAGGCGCAGGAAAGCCGTGGCTTCGACTTCGGTGCAGACTTCTATTTGCCCTGGGGCGAGGTCAGTGCGACGTATTTCCGAAATCATGTCGAGAACAAGATCGCATGGGCCCCGACGGGTTTCTACAACGAGGGGGAGACCCTGGATCGGGGGCTGGAACTGGGCCTGACGGCCAATCTGGCGACGAACTGGCAGATCTCGGCCAGCCATACCTATCTTCTGTCGGAAGATGACGTGACCGGGGAATGGCGCGGCCTGCCCAAGCATACGGGCAGCATCAGCGCGACCTATGCACCCGACCCGTGGTCGGTGACGGCGCGCCTTCGCTATGCAAGCGACAATGACGCGGCTGCGAAAAGCGGCCGGGGCGGTCAGGTGTCCGCCTATGCCGTGGTCGATCTGCTCGGCAGCTATCGCGTCAACGATAGTGCCGAGCTTTACGCCCGGGTCGAGAACATCTTCGACCACGAATACGAGACCTACTATGACTACCGCACGCCGGACCGCACCTTCTATGCGGGAATTCGCGTCGGGTTGGGGGGCTGATGACATGCTCAGGCACGAGCAGACAGTGAACGACGAAGGTCGCGTCACCGAAGATCGCTGGCCCGCGCCGCTGGATCAGGACTGGCTGAGAGCGTTCCTGACCGACATCTTCGAAAATCATTGGCAAGGGCTGAGCTTTGGCCCGATCATCGAAGGTGCCGCCTATGAACTCCGACCGCCGGGAAAGCCCGAACGGATCAATCTGCATGACGGATACCTGACGGTGTTCTACGGGCTGAGTGGGCATTTCCACCTGTGCATCGGCCGCAACGAGGCTGCCGTGAAACAAGGCGGTGAAGCGCTTGTCGCCCGCCGCCGTGCCGGCAAGGCCGAGTTTTTTCGCAGCCTCGATTCCGAGGGCCACCCGCGAATCTGGGGCTTCCGGATGGAAAACGGCGCGGGCGAACCGGCGCTGTGCCTGTTCTTTCCGAATCCGTTCATAACCCCCGACGACCGGCTGGCCGATGAACCGGACTGGGACCGGCTGGCCACCTGGGACCATGTGCGCAGCACCTATATCGGCCTGGAGGACGGGGCGCCCGACCGGCTGAGCAAGGGCTATCGCTCGTGATGCGAGCGGCGGGCCTTCGGTTGGCATTGTGCGTGGCGCTGTCTGCTCCGGCCACTGCCGGCGCAGACACGCTACCGCGCATTGCCTCGACCGCGCTTTGCGGGGATCTCTGGGTCCTGTCGCTGGCCGACCGCGACCAGATCCTCAGCCTGTCGGAAAGAGCCACCGGGCCCTATTCCGCGATGGCCGATCAGGCGCGGGGCATGCCGCAGAACCGCGGCAGCGTCGAGGAACTGCTGATGTCCGATGCCGATCTGGTGGTGACCGGCCACGGTACGCCGACCCAGATGCGGCGCGTACTTGAGCGCTTCGGCTTCGCCGAATTGTCGCTCAAGGCGGCCAGCGACCTGTCCGCGCTGGCCGCCAAGGCGCCGGTAATCGGCGCGGCTTTCGGCCATCCCCGCCGCGGGGCAGAGCTGGGCGTGGCGATGACCGCAAGGCTTGTGGCGCTGGCCCCACCCCCGGGCGTGCACCGCCCGCTGGCGATCTATTATCGGCCCGATGGCGGCGGGGCCGGCACGGGCACCATCGTCGACGCCGCCATCGCCGCTGCCGGCTACGATAATCTTCAAGCGCGGATCGGCCCCCCGGGCTGGGGCGGCGTTCCCCTGGAACAGGTGATTATGACCCCGCCCGAGGCCTTTGTCGTGTCCTATTTCGACAATGACAGGCCGTCCGCGCGCGCCACGCTGGGCCGCAATCCGGTGCTCGCCCGCGCCAGCGCGCAGGGCAAGGTTCTGGCCGTGCCAGGCAAGTTCTGGCCCTGCGATCACCCGGTTGTGGTCGAGGCGGTCGAGGCTCTGGTCGAAGCGCGTCCCGCTTTTTCAAATGGCGCGCCGTGACATCGGCAGAGCGCAATCGCGATTTCGCCGTTCCGTTGTCCGCGGGCCTTGCTGCACTGTGTCTGGCGCTGTTCGTGCTGTCGCTGACACTGGGCTATGTCGAGATTTCTCCCGGTCAGGCGATAGGCGGGCTGTTCGGACAGTCCGACCCGAAGATCGCCACCATCGTGCAGGACCTGCGCCTGCCGCGCGCGGCGCTCGCGCTGGTGATCGGCGCGTCGCTGGGGCTGGCGGGCGCAGCCCTGCAGGGGCTGTTCCTGAACCCGCTTGCTGAACCGGGAGTGATCGGTGTCAGTTCCGCCGCCGCACTTGGTGCGGTCATCACGATCTACAGCGGATGGGCCTCCGTGCTGCCCTGGGCCCTTCCCGCCGGGGGGCTGAGCGGCGCGATGGTGGCGACGCTGGTGCTCTGGCTTCTGGCCGCGCGCGGAGCGGGGCGGCTGACTCTGCTTCTCTTCGGTGTGGCGATTGGCGGGTTATCGATCTCGCTGATCTCGCTCTCTATGAACCTGTCGTCCAACCCCTGGGCGATCAGCGAGATCGCATTCTGGTTGATGGGCTCTCTGAAGGACCGCACGCTGGCCGACCTTGGTCTTGCCGCACCCTTCATCGTCGCCGGTTCGCTGCTTCTGGCGCTGTCCGGCCGCGGACTCGAGGCCCTGACCCTTGGCGAGGATGCAGCGCGTTCGCTGGGCGTGTCGCTGAACCGGGTCCGTGCGCAGATTGTGATCGGGGTCAGCCTGTGCGTCGGCGCCGGTGTCGCGGTGGCCGGTACGGTGGGGTTCGTCGGGCTGGTGGTCCCGCATCTGTTGCGCCCGCTCGTCGGATATGCGCCGTCACGCCTGCTGCTGCCTGCGGCGCTTGGCGGCGCGGCGCTGCTGCTGGCGGCCGACATCCTGGTGCGGGCGATCGCCATCGGGCCTGAACTGCAACTCGGCATCGTTACCTCGCTGATCGGCACGCCGTTCTTCTTTGCGCTTATCTTCCGCCTTCGGGACCATTCATGGTGAGCGGGCTGGAATTCACCGACGTCAGTATCGATCTGAGCCGCCGTCGCGTGGTCGAGGGTTTCAGCCTGGCGGTTGCGCAGGGTCGGCTGATCGCGCTCGTGGGCCCCAACGGCGCGGGAAAATCGACGCTGATGCGCGCCGCTCTGGGCCTGTTGCCGCTTGCGGCGGGGCGGATCACACTGGACGGCACCCCCATTTCCCGCCTTGACGCGCGCTTGCGCGCGCGCCGCATCGCCTATCTGCCGCAGGGCCATCAGGCGGTCTGGCCGGTGCCCGTGGCCCGGATCGTCGGGCTGGGACGGCTGCCGCATCGTTCGGCTTTTGCGTCGGCCAGTGCGGAAGACGCCGCCGCCGTGGACCTCGCCATGACCCGCGCCGATGTCACCGATCTGGCCGACCGCCCGGTCACCGAGTTGTCGGGCGGCGAGCGTGCCCGCGTCATGCTGGCCCGCGCGCTGGCGGTCGAGGCGGGCGTCCTTCTGGCCGATGAGCCGGTGTCGTCGTTGGACCCGCGGCACCAGTTGCAGGTCATGGCGCTCTTGCGCCGGATCGCCGACGACGGCACAGCGGTGGTCTGCGTTCTGCACGATCTGGGGCTGGCGGCGCGGTTCTGCGATTACGTCGCGGTGCTCGATCTCGGGCGTCTGACCGCGGCAGGACCGCCCGAAGCCGCACTTTCGCCCGAGGTTCTGCGCCGCACCTATGGCATAGAGCCGTATGTTGCGCGCCACGAAGGGCAGCCCGTGCTGTTGCCTTGGGACGTTCTGGCATAAGGGATAGCTCGGAGATTGATGAGGTATAACTCATCATCGTCGATCTAACACGACGCGGCCTGCCGTCCGGCGTTCGCCAAACGGCCTCCGACAAACGCCGTCTTCTGGATTTCGTACTCTCGAACTCGGTCTGGAAGAACTGCGAGTTGACCGGGAAATTCCGCAAACCATTTGATTTGATTGCACAAATGAACGATGCCGAACCGCCGCGCGAGAGCGATGGCAGCTCTGAATCCACTGAGGCATTCAAATTGGTGGGCCCGGCAGGACTCGAACCTGCAACCAAGCGGTTATGAGCCGCTGGCTCTGACCATTGAGCTACGGGCCCGATGTCGTCCCGCACAGCGCGCGGTAGCGCAATGCGCGAAGGCAGCGCCGCATCGACGGTAGCAGTGCGATCAAGGGCACACAATGATGAGGGCCGCCCCCAGTCCGCCCCCAGTCCGCCTCCAGGACGCTTGCGGCGTGCAGGCGGGCGGATCGCCCGGATTTTGCGGCCCCAGCGCATAATCCCGAAGAGCTGCGGAATTTCCCGAAAAGGTCACGCGACAAGACAAAGAGAAGGAGAGCGCGATTGATTCAATCTGAGTGAGTCGCGCTCCAAGCAGGGCGCGACTGGCGATTCACGAACGACTCCGACTCTGTTAGCCTGATCGGTGAACGAATCACCAACGGTCAGTGCGTGCGTATCGGCGGCCTCGTCGGGACATCTTGGGACCCCGATGAAGCGTCCTCCGAGGCGGTGGGCGAGGATTCGCGTCTCGCGAACTGGGCACAAACATGCTTCTGATCTTTCGGCTGTTTTTCTTCGCGATCGGCTTGGCGGTGCTCGCCGTGGCGCTGTTGGCGCGGGGGCTCGTGCCCGAACCGGCATTTCACACGCGCATCGGCGAGGTACCGAGCCTGAGTCGGCCGCTCATGCAGCAGTCGATCATCGTGCCGACCGAATGGGAGCGGCATTTCGTCGTGTCTGCCAGCATGCCGGCTGAGGAACCCGACGGCCCGCCCGAGCCCACAGAGCTGGCGGAGATCGTCCCGCCGGTCCCGGCCGAAACGGGAGCGGCCGAAACGAGCCGCACGGCCTATGTCTCTCCGGTGATCTGGTCGTGGACCCCGCGCTCCGATCCTCTGACCGATTTGATCCGAGCGGTTCGCGCCGAAACGCCGAAGCTGACGCTGCCCTTGCGTCAGACCGCCGACGTCGCCGATCGCCCGGCCTCCGGCGAACCACCGGCACTGGCGTTCGGGGTTGATGAGCCGGTGAGCGTAAATCGGGCCGGCGCGAGTTCCGCCGGGAACGGCGCGGAAGCGTCGAAACCGACGGTGGCGAAACGGCAGGCAAAGGCGGAAACCGGCGCTAAGGCAACCGCCGAAACAAAAGCGGATGCAAAGGCCGAAACCGGCGCTAAGGCAACCGCCGAAACAAAAGCGGATACAAAGGCCGAAACCGGCGCTAAGGCAACCGCCGAAACAAAAGCGGATGCAAAGGCGGAAATCGGCGCTAAGGCAACCGCCGAAACAAAAGCGGATGCAAAGGCCGAAACCGGCGCTAAGGCAACCGCCGAAACAAAAGTGGATGCAAAGGCGGAAACCGGCGCTAGGGCAACCGCCGAAACAAAAGCGGATGCAAAGGCCGAAACCGGCGCTAAGGCAGCCACCGAAACAAAAGCGGATGCAAAGGCCGAAACCGGCGCTAAGGCAACCGCCGAAACAAAAGCGGATGCAAAGGCCGAAACCGGCGCTAAGGCAACCACCGAAACAAAAGCGGATGCAAAGGCGGAAACAGAGGCGAAAGCCGCTGTTTCTCCGCCCGCAACGGCCTCGAAACCCAAGGCTCGGCCCAAGTCGGTCCGGCACGACAGGAAGACAAGGGCGAGCAAACGTAAAGCGGCCGCAAGGTCAAGCGTCAGGTCCCGGCGCAACAAAACCAGGCGCGCACGCTCGTCGCAACGCGCCAAGAGGCGCACTGTTCGGCGCAATGCCGGCTCTTCCGCAGCGACGCGCACGACCTATACTTATGTCAGGCAACCAACGCGCACCATCTACAGGTACGAGCGCCCAAGGTATCGCTATTACGTTGTTCCGCAATACCCGACCAATCGAGCCTACGCGCGCTAGAGCATGATCCCGAAAAGTTGCAGACTTTTCGGACAAGATCATGCGGCAAAACAAAGAGAAACAGAGCGCGATCGATTCAATCTGAATGGATCGCGCGCTAGAGCATGATCCCGAAAAGTTGCAGACTTTTCGGATAAGATCATGCGGTAGAACAATGAGAAATAGAGCGCGATCGATTCAATCTGAATGGATCGCGTGCTAGTGTTTCCTTCTCTGACGGTCCGACCCCGGACCGTCAGGTAAGGAATACTAGCTAGTCCGGTGCTTTGTGATGCGGCACCAACACGATGAGACGAGCCCAAGCGTTGGTGCCGCATCACTAGATTCGATGTTCGGGTTCCAGCCTGGACACGAGCTAATCTTAATAACTTTGGAACGCGATGGCTTTAAGCTGAATATTGTAAAGCATGATCGAGAAAAGTTGGCGGACTCTTCGGAGAAGACCATGCGACCAAAGAAGGAAAAAGGAAGTGCGATTGATGCAACCTGAAGCGATCGCGCCCTAGCAGGTCAAGCTCTCCTCTTCCTCACAATGCGATTGCCCTGCGCCGCTGGTGCTATGCGTTTTGCGCAGCTCAGCCCTGCATCGATTTCAGTTGATTTTCCGCGTCCCCGGAGTGCGAGGTGGCCGGATTGGCTGCGGCTGGGGATATTGGGAACAGATTGTGATGGCGCTGCATCTTCCAATAAGAGAACTGGCGCGAGCAAATGTCGCGCTCGCCTTGGCGCTGGTGTGGAGTGGACTCATTGTTTCGGCGGTTGCCGCTTGCGTCCACGATATCGGTCGCTGGCTGAACGCCTGGTAATCGGCCGATTGTGGCGTTGCCGGCGTCTGTCAGCCGATCGAGGCACTGCGGCGCAGCAGGAACACTGCGTCGCAGAGCGACCGTGGCGTGGCGCTCTCGCTTCGATGCGGAGCTCGATGCGGAGCGCCTTCGCCTCTTGCGTCAGGACGAAAGGCCACCCTTGTTCTGGGTCTTCACGCTATCCATGGCGTTCTTGGTAGCGGTCTCGCCGAGATCCTTCACCTGTTCGCTGAGGACCTGCATCTGCGACTGAACGAACTCGGTCTGCATCCGGACGAGTTCCTGGATGTCCTTGGCCTGGACGATCTTCTGCGCGAATTCGAATGCCGACAGCACGTTGCGCTCGGCAAAGTTCATCGCCTTCTTGCTGATTCCCTGCGCGCCGACCTGGCTTGCCTTCAGCCGATCCTCGAATGTCGTCACGGCTTCTTGCGCCGCCTGCATGTAGTTGTTGAAGGCGAGCTTGGCTTGTTCGACACTACGTTCTGCTACGGCCCGCATCTCGTTGGGAATTTCGAACGGCGGTGTCGTGCCCTTCATCATGATGGTCTCCTGTCGCGCTGGCGGCCCGGAATTCCGGCCGCTCTCAATGGGGCCTATTATTGCACTGCAACATGCATGATGCAATTGAATTTTCGTTGTAAAGACCGCTCTCCAGCGATTCAATGCGGCCCCGGCAGGTCGCGCGTTAACGTTAATCATGAGCTGACGAGGCCGACGACAGACCTTGGCATGGACGGTCACGGCACGCTCCATTAGGACTCGAGCGCCTTTAGTCATTGATTAATCAAGGGCCGCGGGGGCCCGCGCGGAACGAGATGCATGGGGGAAGTCCTGTCTAGCCTCGTGTGGCTCCGGGATCACCGGCTTGCCTTTCATGCATCTCATGCAACATCGGTATGCTTGTGGCGCGTAGATTCTACACGCATAATTTGGGCTAATGCCGTCGGCGCGGCAGGTCTTGGCGCGGCGAGCCCAGCGGAACTCGCGGCCCGCCGGTTCGCGCCCACCGACATGCGCGCCACCCAGATCGGCCGCCTCGCCGCGACGCTTAATCCCGGCGGAGCGCCGCAATTGCAGCGGCTGCGCGGTTTCGGGCCCGGAATCGGGAGCGCCCTTCTGTGCGCCTGCTCCCGCATCGTGGTCGAAGGGACCGCCGGATTTCTCATCGTAGCAAAAGAAGTGGCCCGACCCGTCATGCCGCTCGCCGCGCGCGTCGGGTATCTGCTGGCGGGATCAAATGAGGCCATGGCAGCCTTCACGCCGGCGGGCGCGCTCATTGCAGCAACGCAAGCCGGCCGAAAGCGGATCGGGCAGGCGCGCAACTTGACCGAAATCGGTGCCGACGGCCTTGGCATTGTGGCGCTCGCCGACGGATCGGCTGTCGGTCATGTCCTGCCCGGAGAACTACGCATCGTCCGGATCGGGCATGATGATTCCACGGTGTTGATCGCGTCCTTCGGTGTGATGCCGCAGCGCGCCGTCGCTCGCTCGGCCGCGCCGGGATCTGATTTGCGGATAGCAGGTGAAGCGCCGTCAGCGGTTTTCCAACATGTCGCCGAGCAAAGTCATCAGCGGTCTTGCGCCGATGAGGCCGACCTCCAACGCGAATGCGCGGCAATGGGCGCGGACCCGCCGGCCGCAGTCGGCGCCATCGACGCCGCCGAGCCGGCGGCGCCGACTAACGCCGGCGAAGAGGATCCGCACCCATTGCGGATCGACCTGCCGCTGCCCGATCCGCACTATCCGCTGCGTTTCGTGTGGCAGATGGACCCGGAGGGGCGTTTCATCCTCAACTCCTGCGAGTTCATGGAGGCGATCGGGCCGCGCATGGCGACGGTCCTTGGGCGGCCATGGAAGGAACTCGCTGACGAGCTCGGACTCGATCCCGAAGACCGCATCCTGCAAGCGATCGCATCGCGCGAGACGTGGAGCGGGATCAACGTTTCGTTTCCGTTGGACGGAAGCGAGAAGCGCTTGCCCGTCGAGATGTCCGGCCTGCCGATTTATGATCGTAGCCGGAGATTCCTGGGCTTTCGCGGTTTCGGCGTATGCCGCGACCTCGGTGTGCTTGCCGGTCTCGACCGGCTGCGGCCTGAGCGCGACAAGGGCGAGCGGGCATCGGCTCTGCAACCTGAACGGGCCGCGCCCGAGGCGGCCATGGCCGGAGCGGATGATCCTGCGCCGTCGACGTTTCTCCTCGGGGCGACAGGGTATGATGGACCGACCGCTGCACGAACCGAGCCGTCGGAGTCGCAGGCGGAGACCATGATGGACGCGCGGAGCCGAGCGCCGGCGGAGAATGGTGCACGGAGGCGGGCGCCGGCGGAGAATATCTTGCCCTTTCCCACCGCGGGTGCCGACCAGCGTTCGGGTGCGACCGGGCCAAAGGCTGCGAGATCCGCGGCATTCAGCCTGATCGATCACGGCGCCTTCAGCGAGCTCGCCCGACAATTGCAGGTTCGACTCGCGGGCAGGCCGGGACCGGCCGGCCTCGGAGCAGCCCCCGAGGAACCGACGCACAACACCGCCGCGACAAGCACTCAGGAACCGTCGCGGCCGACCGGCGCCGCGGTCGGATCACCGCCTGCGGCGGCACCGGCGCCGAAGACGGACAATGGATCGAGCGAGCTCGTTGCCTTTCTTGAGCGTCTGCCCGTTGGCTTCCTGGTTTATCGCTTCGACCAGCCGATCTACGCCAATCCCGCCTTCCTGGAGACCACCGGGCACACGGGGCTTGAGTCGTTCATCGAAGCGGGCGGCCTCGACAGCCTGTTCGTTGATGCCGGGACGAGCGCTACCGCGGGGGCCGACAAATTCGGCCGCGCGCTGACGATCCTGACCCGCGGCGGCGAGAAGACGCCGGTTGCAGCACGGCTGTTTCACCTGCCGTGGAATGGCGAGGCGGCGTTCGCGCTGATGCTGGTGCGAGCCGTCGCCGAGGACCGCAACCGGTCGACGGAACTGGCGCTGCGCCGGGCCGAGGCGCAGATCCGCGAGCTGCGGTCGATTCTCGATACGGCCTTCGACGGCGTGATCGTGCTTGCGCATGATGGCCGGATTGTCCTCGCCAATCGCTGCGCCGAGACGCTGTTCGGCTGGGACCCGAACGAGCTTGCCGGCGAGCTTTTCGACGAGCTGTTCGCGCCGGGCAGTCGTGCGTCGGCGCTGGAGCAGCTCGATCGATTGCGCTGCCGCGGCGAACTCCTCCTCAATGACGCCCGTGAAGTGACCGGGCAGATGCGCCAAGGCCAGACGATCCCGCTTGCGATGACGATCGGTGCCATGCATGGCGCCGACAAGTATTGCGTCGTCTTTCGCGATCTCACGCCTAGCAAGAGAGCGAACGGCGACCACGAGGCGGTCGAACGCGAAGCGGACCACGCCGGCCCCAGCCGTTCGGAGGTCCTTGCCGAACTCAGCCATGCGGTGCGCATACCGCTCAACTCGGTGCTGGGGTTTTCCGATTTTCTGCTTCAGGAGCGGCTCGGGCCACTCGGCAATGAGGCCTATCGCGGCTACCTCCAAGACATCCGCACCGCCGCCCAGAGCATCCTGACCCTTTTTGCCGACTCTCTCGATCTCGCCAAGGCCGAGAGCGGAACGCTGGAACTCGTCTTTGCTCCCGTCGATCTCAACCGCCTTGTTCAACGCTGCGTCAAGACGATGCAGGCGCAAGCCAGCCGCGAGCGCATCATCATCCGCATGTCATTGTCCCCGCGCCTGCCACCGGTGGAGGCGGATGCGCGGGCGCTGGAGCGGATCATCGCCAATCTCCTGTCGAACGCGATCAGGCTCGCCGGAGCCGGCGGGCAGGTGATCGTCTCGACCGGAGCAAGCGACCGCGGACATGTCGTCCTCAGGGTGCGCGATACCGGTGCCGGCATGAGCGGCGCGGACATCGAGACCGCGATGCAGCCTTTGGCCGGGGCGGAAAGGCCGCTACTCTCGCCGTTGTTGGCAAATGTGTCCGACTTACCGCTCACCAAGGCGCTCGCCGAGGCGAACGGAGGCGCCCTCAATATTACCAGCAAGGCGAATGACGGGACCCTGGTCGAGGTCTCTTTCCCGAGCGAACGTGTTCCGAGCCGGTAGCGTAATCCCGGAAAGTGCCGCAGGCTTCTCGGCAAGATCGTACGAAAAATCAACGAGTGATGCGGCACCAACGCTTGAGCCCGTCTCATTGTGTTGGTGCCGCATCACAAAGCATCGAATTACCTAGAGCATGATCCCGAGAAGTTGCAGACTTTTCGGACAAGATCATGCGGCAAAACAAAGAGAAACAGAGTGCGGTCGATTCAATCTAATTGGATCGCACTCAAGTATTCCGACCCTGACGGTCCGGGGGCGGCCCGTCAGGGTCGGAACACTTGAAACAGAGCGCCAACGGTTCGATCTTGAGGGATCGCGCTTCTCGTGCGTTCGTCGCCGCGAAAGCGGGAACCAGATGCACCGCCACAGGGGATTCCCGCTTTCGCGGGAGTGGACGGAAGGTGGAGCATGCTGCGAAAAGTTGCGGCCCTTTCGGCCAAGATCATGCGACAAAACAAAAAGGATATGATCGCGAAACAGTTGGTTGGTTCTTTCGGATGCGATCACGCGGCTTAACAGAGCGAAAGGCAGCACGATCGATTCAACCCGCGATCGCGTGCGCATAGGTGGACCGAGGGATCGTTCGTCGCTGCCGGGCGTTATCTCCGGCGCGACGCAGGCGAGTGCAGCACGTGCCGCCGCTCGCGTGGGCCCGGAGACCTCACATGGGGAATTTCGTCCGTTTCCTTATTGCAATCGGATTGGCCACCACTTTCGCGATCGCGACGCCCCCGGCGAGCCGCGCACAGGCCGAGCAGGTCGACCTCCTGCTCGCGCTCACGGCGGACGTCTCACGCAGCGTCAACACGCAGAAATTCCAGTTGCAGCGCAATGGTTATGCGGCGGCGATTACCGATCCACGCGTGCTTGAGGCGATCGGTGCCGGCCGGTTCGGACAGATCGCGATCTGCTACATAGAATGGTCAGGGGTGAACAATCAGGCACTGGTGGTCGACTGGACTGTCGTGCGCGACGCGCAGAGCGCCGGCGAATTCGCGGCCCTGCTGGCCGAGACGCCCCGCGCCTTCGCCGACCGAACCTCCATCAGCGGCGGCATCGATTTCGCAATGGCGCAGTTAGAGCGCGCCCCCCACGAAGCGCGCCGCCGCACGATCGACGTGTCGGGCGACGGCACCAACAATTCCGGCCGAGAGGTGACCGACGCCCGCGACGAGGCGATCGGCAAGGGCGTCACGATCAACGGGCTCGTCATCCTCACCGAACAGCCGCTGTCGTGGAATGCGGAGCACACCAATCCGGAAGGCGGCCTTGAGGCCTATTATCGCGTCAATGTGGTTGGCGGGCCCGGCGCCTTCGTCGCCGTGGCGGAGGACTTCGATTCGTTCGGCCAGGCCATCGTCAACAAGCTTATCGCCGAGATCGCCGCCGTTCCGCTAAACTCCGTCGCGTCCCGATCGGTGGCGGACGCAGGGGAGGCGGCGCGATAATCGCTTTCGCCGTGCACTGCCCACCGCGCCGGATCGGGTTTGGTAAGCACGGGAGAAAGCACGATGGAATTCATCAATTCGCCGGCTGCGAGGGCGCTGAAGCTTCCCTTCTGTCAGGCGGTGCGCGTCGGCGACGTTCTTTACCTGTCAGGTGCGCTCGGCAATCGGCCAGGCACGCTCGAGCTCGCACCCGGCGGCCTGGAAGCGCAGACGCGCCAGACCATGGACAATATCGGCGCGGTGCTCGAGGAGAACGGGCTTTCCTTCCGCGACGTCTTCAAGTGCACGATCATGCTCGCCGACATGACGCAATGGGCGGACTTCAACAAGGTCTACGTGACCTATTTCGATCCCGAGCGCCTGCCGGCGCGCTCGGGCTTCGGCGCAAACGGCCTTGCCCTCGGCGCACTGGTCGAGGTCGAGTGCTGGGCCTATGTCGGCAAGAAGAGATAACGGCACGCATTGATCCAGGGCGGGCGCGGGATTGCCGGCCCTTAGAGCGCGATTGCTTTTGGTGGATTCAATCGCGCTCTGTTTCTTTTGTTTTGTCGCATGATCTTGTCCGAAAAGTCTGCCAACTTTTCGGGATCATGCTTCTGCGGACGGCCAAAAGGAAGTCCCGGATTTGTGCCCGAGACTTCCGCTTTGACGGTCTTCGCGGGGATGAGATCAGTAGCGTATGGCAGCCGGGGCGCCGCCCCAGCGATAGTTCACGCCGATCTTGGCAATCCAGACCGTGTCTTGATGCTCGAAGCGCTTTGGCCGGGATCTGAAGTTGTCTTCGCTGCACAACGCTCCACCGCAAATAAAGGTGGCCTCATCATTCTCAAATCGCGCGTACAACACCTCGCTCTGAATGCTCCATCCATTCCATACCGCCCATTCGGTGCCGAGGCCGGCCACCCAAGCCCATTTGGTTTTGTCGGTAGAGAAGGTCTCAGTGTAAAGCAGCGGATCGCTGTTTAGATCAGGTCGGAACTCTCCGTCCAATGTGTAGCTCCGGTCAAAGCTCCCGAAGCCGATCCCGCCGGTGGCATACAGCAGCAGATTGTCGACCACGATGCCGGTGCGCAGTCGCACGGTTCCGAAGCCCTTGAGCTTGCTGTCGACCGTCAGTGTTTCGACGGGGAGTTCGCCGTCGGTTTCAAACGCGTGGGTATTGATGCTTGCAAAGCTATAATCAGCCTGAAGGCCGAACACCGTGCAACCTTGCTGCCAGTTCCAGCCGCCCTGAATGCCGCCGATGAAGCCCGATTCGTTGAGGTCGAGGCTGGAGCGAACGAGGTCATCTTCTATCCCCCCTGCCCAAGAATCGCGATCCCTCCAGGTGTGGTCGTAATAGCCGAATCCGGCATGTGCCCCGAAAAAAAAGCCGCCGAACTGCGCGCAACCCGGGACCGCTATGACGGGCCGCGCTTTCACCGGCATGTCGGCGGCCATAGCCTGGCCGGCGAGTGCGGCGATTGCGGTCGTGGCAAACAGAAGCGCTCTCATGTCTTGCCTCCAACGATCGGATACGGATCTGACTTGGTTGGGGGCACCGTCCGCCAGCGGCGAATGCAGGCCGCCCCAGCACGATCTCAGGATTGACCGTACCACAATTCTAGGACGGCGATGTTGCCGGCTTGCCACTTATTAAATGTAATCGAATGGTTAGAGGTAGTTAGGTACTGTCAAAGCCTTTATTCGATCGGAAACAGTTTGCTTTGCTTGCGAAAGTTATCAATCTCAGAAACGTTACGGGGATGAACTCCGGGCCGGCTTGTCTGTTGCGTCACGCGCCAAGCCTATAGTATTGACTCATTTAATTCGGTGGACGGCCAAGAAAAGAGGCTCCGGATTTGCGCCCGAGGCCTTCGCTTTGACGGTCGCCGCGGGGATGAGATCAGTAGCGTATAACGGCCGGAGCGCCGCCCCAGCGATAGTTCACGCCAATCTTGGTTATCCAGACCGAGTCTTGATGCTCGAAGCGCTTTGGCCGAGGACCCTCGAAGGCGCAGAACGTTTCGCTACAAATAAAGGTGGCCTCATCGTTTTCAAATCGCGTGTATAACACCTCGCCCTGGATGCTCCATCCATTCCATACCGCCCATTCGGTACCGACGCCGGCCACCCAAGCCCATTTGGTCTTGTCGGTAGAAAAGGTCTCCATAAACGGCGGATTCCGGTCCTGGCCTACATCGTTCAACGTGTAGCTCCGATCAAAGCGCCCGAAGCCGATCCCGCCGGTGGCGTAAAGCAGGAGATTGTCGACCACGATGCCGCCGCGCAGCCTCACCGTTCCGAAGCCCTTGAGCTTGCTGTCGACCGTCAGTGTGTCAAGATCGTTTCCGGCCTCGCCGTCGGTTTCAAACGCGTGGGCATTAATGCTTGCAAAGCTATAATCGGCCTGCACGCCGAACACCGTGCAACCTTGCTGCCAGTTCCAGCCGCCCTGAGTGCCGCCGATGAAGCCCGATTCGTTGAGCGTCAGGTTGGAGTGAATGAGGTCGTTCTCCAACTCCCTTACCCAAACGTCGCGATCTCTCCAGGTAAAATCGTAATAGCCGAATCCGGCGTGAGCGCCGACATAAAAGCCGCCGAACTGCGCGCAATTTGGGACCGCTATGGCGGGCCGCGCTTTCACCGGCATGTCAGCGGCCAGAGCTTGGCCGGCGATTGCGGCGATAGCCGTTGTGGCGAACAGAAGCGCTCTCATGTCTTGCCTCCAACGATCGGATACAGGTCTGATTTGGTTGGGGGCACCGTCTGCCAGCGGCGGATGCAGGCTGACCCAGCGCGATCCCAGGAATGACAGTAACACAATTTTAAGAATATGTTGTTGCCAGCTTGCTACTTATACAAGAAAACTGGCATGGGAAAAGATGGGCGGCCCTTAGGCGGTATTTCGATCCCGACGAGCGCCTGCCGGCGCGCTCGGGCTTCGGCGCAAACGGCCTTGCCCTCGGCGCACTGGTCGAGGTGGAATGCCGGGCCTATGTCGGCAGTCAAGAATAGCGGCGTGAGTGACGCAGCGATACCAAATCACGATTCCTCCGACATCGGTGTCGGAGGGCGGGAGCGCGGTTGGTTGAAGTTACGTCGATCGCGCTCTATTTTGTCGCATGACCTTGCCCGAAAAGGCTGTGTTTTTCCCAAGCATGCAACAGGCAAATGGTTTTGATTCATTCGGTTTCACGTTATCTTGGAAAGGATCCAAATATGGAAGTAATTCAAACTGTTTTAAATCTAACCTGTGAATCTTGACGCTCCGTTTCGGGGTTTTTAGCTGTTGCGCATTGTAGGCGCGCGGGTCCGCCGAATGGACATGACCGCCCGTCGCAACAGGAGCGAAAACCATGCGATCACGCTTTGCGCGCACGCCTACGACCAGGCGGGCGTCCCTCTCGCTTATCCCCGCTGTTGCCTTTGCGTTTGCAATGACCGGCCTTGGACCGGCCGCCGCAGAATCGAACGAAGTGAATGTCTACACCTACCGCGAAGGCGGGCTGATCAAGCCGCTGTTCGACGCGTTCACCAAGGAGACCGGTATCAAGGTCAACGTCATTTCCGCCAAGAAAGGCCTCGCGGAGCGCATCAAGACCGAGGGTGCCAATAGTCCCGCGGATGTGCTGCTGACCGTCGACATCTCACGGCTGAGAGACGCGATCGATATCGGGATTGCCCAGCCGATCAAGTCCGAAACCTTGGACAAGATCGTGCCAAAGCATTTCCGCGATCCCGACGGCATGTGGTACGGCATGTCCGCCCGCGGCCGTGTCGTCTATGCCTCGCGCGATCGCGTGCCCCAGGACCAGATCACCTACGAGGAACTCGCCGATCCCAAATGGAAGGGCAAGATCTGTATCCGCTCGGGACAGCATGTTTACAACAACGCGCTGTTCGCGGCCTATATCGCCCATCATGGCGAGGCGAAGGCAGAGGAATGGCTCAAAGGTCTGAAGGCCAACCTTGCGCAGAAGCCCTCCGGCGGCGACCGCGAGGTCGCGCGTGATATTACCGCCGGCAAATGCGATATCGGCGTCGGCAATACCTACTACTGGGCGCTGATGCTCAATCGCGATCCCGCGAAGAAGCCGTGGGCCGAGGCGACGAAGATCCTGCTCCCGACCTTCAAGGACGGCGGCACGCATGTGAACGTTTCGGGTGTCGTGCTCATCAAGACCGCAAAGAACAAGGCCAACGCCATGAAGCTCATCGAATGGCTGATGAGCGAGCCGGCGCAGAAACTCTATGCGGATATGAACTTCGAATATCCGGTGCGCCCCGGCACCAAGATCCACCCGACCGTTGCCGGCTACGGCGAATTGGCGGCCGACAACCTTCCGCTCTCCGAAATCGCCAAGCACAAGAAGTCGGCCGCGAACCTCGTCGACAAGGTTGGATTCGACAACTGACGCGTGATCTCGACAAGTCGTCAGGCTTTTCGAACAAGATCATGCGAGTGAACAAACGGAGCGCGCGATTGGTTCAACCCGAAGCAATCGCGCTCCAACGCGCTTCATCGACGGGCCGGTTGGTCATCCAACCAATTAACAACGTCGTTTCCATCTTCCTCTTCAAGGGGAAGAGCAGGGGAGGGGTGCATTAGCGCAACGGAACTCGGCGACCATGCCCCCCCGCAGAACGTTGCGCGATCCGACCCGCGGGCCACGGCCCGCGGGCGGACGCTTGCTTCAGACAAAGATAGTAGCGGCGGCCTACCGCAAGACGATCGCGCCGGCGGGGACCATTCTTTCCCGGGAGGCCCACGCCCACGGCCGGCGCGCCGTTTTGCTTTTCCCTTGCCGGCGCATCCGGTTGCGATCACGCTGCTTGTGCTGGTTGCGGCGCTGGCATTTGCACCGATCGCAAGCCTCGTCCTTATCGCCCTCGAGGGAGACGCGGAAATCTGGCCGCATCTTGCCGCCTATGTGCTGCCGGTCGCCTTGAAAAACACCGTTCTCCTCTTGGCGGGAGTCTCGGCGATCGCGGTGGTGATCGGTGTCGGCGCTGCCTGGGTGGTGACGGTCTATCAGTTTCCCGGGCGCAACCTGCTCGTCTGGCTGCTGCCGCTGCCGCTCGCCTTTCCGACCTATATCGTTGCCTATGTCTATGCCGACGGGCTCGATGCGCTCGGACCGGTCCAGATTCTGCTGCGGGCGATAACCGGCTGGCAATCGGCGGCCGATTACTGGTTCCCGGAGGTCCGCTCGCTCGGCGGCGCGATATTCGTGATGGGCATCGTGCTTTACCCTTACGTTTATCTTGCCGCCCGCGCGATGTTTCAGACCCAAAGCGTCGCGTTGATCGAGGCGGCGCGCGGATTGGGCGCGCGCCGGTGGCGGCTTGCCAGCGAGGTGATCCTGCCGCTGGCGCGGCCGGCGATCGCTGCCGGACTTGCGCTTGCGCTGATGGAAACGCTGAACGACATCGGGGCCAGCGAGTATCTCGGCGTCAACACGCTGACGCTTTCGATCTACACCACTTGGATCAATCGCGGCAGCCTTCCCGGCGCCGCGCAGATCGCCTGTGTGATGCTGGTCGTGGTGGCCGGACTGATTGCGCTCGAGCGTGCGGCGCGGCGCGGACGAGAGTATACCGGTCTCGACCACGATCCGCGCCGCCGCGTCCGGCATCGCTTGCGCGGAGGGCGGGCACAGCTCGCTGCCCTCGCCTGCTTCGTCCCGGTTGCGCTCGGATTCATCGTTCCCTTTGCTTTCCTTTCCTATGAGGTGGTCACGCGCGAACTCTTGGTTGGGTTCGATCCGGAACTGTTCGGGCACGCGCTGATGACCGTCGCTTTGGCGACAACGGCGACCGCGATCACGCTTGCGCTCGGCTTCGGCGTTGCCTTTGCCCTGCGCATTGTGCGTGGTCCGTTCGCCTTCGCCTGTTTTTCGATCGCCGGCCTCGGCTATGCGGTGCCCGGCACGGTGCTGGCGCTCGGCCTGCTCTCGCCGCTCGTCGCGTTTGACGGGATGATCAACGCAGTGACGCAAGCCGTTGCCGGGCAAACGGTCGGCTTGTTGCTGGCCGGATCGAGCGCGGCACTGGTGATCGCCTATGTCATCCGCTTTCTTGCGATCGCGACCGGCCTTGCGCAAGCGGGCCTCTCGCGCATCTCGACCGATCTCGACGATGCCGCCTGCAATCTCGGGGCGCGGCCGGGCACCGTGTGGCGGGTCGTGCACCTGCCCTTGACGCGCACGGCCATGCTCAGCGCCGCGCTCCTTGTCTTTGTCGATTGCCTGAAGGAGCTTCCGGCGACGCTGTTGCTACGCCCGCTCAATGTCGAGACGCTCTCGACCTATATCTACCAATTCGCCACGCGCGGCAGCTTCGAGGAAGGCGCGCTTGCCGCGCTCCTGATCGTGCTGGTCGGTCTTCTCCCGGTCATCCGCATGGTGCGGCTTGGCGATGATCTCGAAAAGGCGCTACCTGCCGAACCGCAAGCTGCCGCGCCGGCGCTCGCGCGGTGAGCGCCGCGCCGGTTACTCGTTCGTCCCCGCGCAGGCGCATAGGCGCTAAGTAATCACTCGGAAAGCGTATAACGCCGAAAAACTGGGTTCCCGCTTTCGCGGGAATGAGCGGAATATGGACCGATCAGAACGACCAAATGTGTCCGGACGCGATTGCTTCAGGCTGAATCAACTGCGACTACTACCGCTTTTCTGTTGTCTCGCATGATCATGTGCGAAAGCCTGTAACGTTCCGGGATCATGCTCAGAAGCGCGATCCATTCAGATTGAATCGATTGCACTCTATTTCTCTTTGTTTTGTCGCATGATCTTGTCCGAAAAGTCTGCAACTTTTCGGGATCATGCTCTAGCTCTGCAAATCGGGGACATCCGCATAGAGTGCGAGCGCTTCCGGATTGGCGAGCGCCTCGGTGTTTTTTACCGGGCGGCCATGAACGATGTCGCGTACGGCGATCTCGGTGATCTTGCCCGAACGCGTGCGCGGAATGTCGGCGACTTGCACGATCTTTGCCGGCACGTGGCGTGGGCTCGCACCCACCCGGATCTGCTGGCGGATGCGCTCCTTCAGGGCCTCGTCGAGTGTGACACCCTCGCGCAACCGCACGAACAGCACGACGCGTACGTCCCGGTCCCAGTCCTGGCCGATACAGATCGCCTCCACCACCTCGGGGATCTGCTCGACCTGCGAATAGATCTCGGCCGTGCCGATGCGCACGCCGGCGGGATTGAGGGTCGCGTCGGACCGGCCATAGATGATCATGCCGCCATGCTCGGTCCATTCGGCGAAGTCGCCATGCGCCCAGACATTCGGGAATTTCTCGAAATAGGCGGCGTGGTACTTCTTTCCATCGGGATCGTTCCAGAACATCACCGGCATCGAGACGAATGGTTTCAGGCAAACAAGCTCGCCCTTTTCCGCGCGAACCGGCCGGCCCTCCTCGGAATAGACGTCGGCCGCCATGCCGAGCGCCGCGCCCTGGATCTCGCCTTTCCAAACGGGCGAGGTCGGATCGCCGCCGACGAAGCATGAGATGATGTCGGTCCCGCCCGAGATCGAGGCGAGGTGCAGATCCTCCTTGATCGCGCGATAGACATAGTCGAAGCTCTCGGGCGCAAGCGGCGAACCGGTCGACGTCATCACCCGCAGCGCGGAGAGATCATGCGTGTCCGCCGGCGCGAGGCCCGCTTTGGCGCATCCGTCGATATATTTCGCCGAGGTGCCGAACAGGTTCATGCGGGCGTCCTGGGCGAAGTCCCATAACACCGTTGGCTTCGGCGCGAAGGGCGAACCATCATAGAGCAGCAGCGTCGCCTCGCTTGCGAGCCCCGAGGCGAGCCAGTTCCACATCATCCAGCCGAGCGTGGTGAAATAGAACAGCCGATCCCCGGCGTGCACGTCGCATTGAAACTGATGCTCCTTGAGATGCTGTAACAGCGTGCCGCCGGCGCCGTGCACGATGCATTTCGGCACGCCGGTCGTACCGGACGAATAAAGAATGTAGATCGGGTGATCGAACGGCAGCCGCTCATAGGTGATGGGTTGTTGCGTAAACGGCTCGAGATAGCGCTCGAGCGTCACCGCACGCGGCAGCTCCCGCGCGAGAGCGTCGGCTTCGCCGACATAGGGCACGACCACCACGGTCTGCGCCGAGCCGAGCTGTGCAACGATCGGCTTGAGCTTGTCGATGATGCGCACGGTCTTGCCGTTGTACCAGTAGCCGTCCGCGGTGATGAAAACCTTCGGCTCGATCTGGCCGAAGCGGTCGAGCACGCCGCGCTCGCCGAAGTCGGGCGAGCAGGATGACCAGATCGCCCCGAGCGAGGTCGCCGCCAGCATCCCCGCGATCGCTTCGGGAACATTCGGCAGCATGGCGGCCACCCGATCGCCGACCCCGACGCCCGAGGCTTTGAGCGCTTGCTGCATGCGGGAGACCAGCGCACAAAGCTCCGCCCAGCTCACCTCGCGGTCCATCTTGTCCTCGCCGCGGAACACGAGCGCCGGGCCCCGATCGACGCGGCGCAGGAGATTCTCGGCAAAATTGAGCCGGGCGTCGGGAAAGAACTTCGCGCCCGGCATCTTGTCGGGCTCGATCAGCAACCGATCGCCCTTTTCTCCGATCACGCCGCAGAAATCCCACACCAGGTCCCAGAACGCGGCGCGCTGCGCGACCGACCAGGCATGCAGCGCACGATAGCTCTTCAAGGCGAGATCGTGGCGCTGATTGACCGCAGCCATGAAAGCCGCGATCCGGCTCGACGCGACACGCTCCGGCGGGGGGACCCATAATGGGACGTCTGCCATAATCGAACCCTCCTCAATGTTTGCGCCATAGCATTTTACGTGCAAACACACTACGGGATGCGACGAGCAGAGCCCCATTTGCGGCCACGAAAGCGTCACAGAGGGCGCGCAAGTTTCGCCGCCTCTGCCGGGGGACGGGGCTTTGTCCGGTGCCCAAAACGGGAACCGGTTTCGCCGCAGATCATGCGACCAATGGAAGACAAACAGAGCGAGCAAATTCCGATTCTACCGAAACGGAGTTTGTTTCTGCCGAAACGGACCGTGACAGGGTGAGCGCTTCCACCGGCTTCAAACGCCTTGGAATTGCGGTAGCCGCGCTGGCGAGCGGGGGGCTGATTGGACTTGCGATCGTGTCCAATCCGATCTCGACCGAGACCGCAGGCAATGCCGTGATGGCCGAGGTCAAGTCCGCGACCGGCTTCGAGCCGACGGTCCGCGGTCCGGTGTCGCTGTCGATCTTTCCGGCGCCGCAGGTGACGCTCGCCGATGTCGCTCTCGCCGGCCCTGACGGCGATGATGCGCCGTTAACGGCCGAGCGGCTCGTCGCCTATATCCGTTGGCTGCCGCTGCTTGTCGGCCGGTACGAAGTTGCCGATCTCGCACTCGAACGTCCGCGCATCGCCATCAGCATCGATGGCGACGGCCGCACCAACTGGTCACCGCTGGTCGATCGGCTCGCGCGCGCTATCCGCGCCGGCGCCGATGCCGGCGGACAGAGCCTGTCGTTCTCGGAGATCCGCATCGCCGACGGCACCGTCGTGGTCGAGGACGGCACGCGCGGCCTCGACGAAACGCTGGAACATGTTGAGCTTTCGCTGGCCTGGCCCTCGATCACGAAGAGCTTTGCGGCGACCGGGCAATTGGCATGGCGTAATGCTCCGCTCGATGTCGCGCTGGCGATCGGTGATTTTTCCGCGGCGCTCGCCGGCGATACGTCCGGGTTCAAGCTGCGCATCGCCGGCAAGCCCGTGAACCTTGCTTTCGACGGCGCCATGAGCTACCGGCCTAGCGTCAAGATCGACGGAACGCTTGCTGCCGACAGCGACTCGCTGCGCAGTACTATGGGGTGGATTTCGGGCAAGCAGATCCCTGGCGGCGGGCTTGGGCGCTTTGCGCTTAAGGCCAGCACCAGCCTGGTGGGCGGAACCATCGGCCTATCGAACCTCAATATCGAGCTCGACGGGAACGTCGCCGAGGGCGTCCTGAGCTACGCCATGAGCGGGCGGCGGATGCTGCAGGGAACGCTCGCCGTCGATGGGCTCGATCTCACGCCCTATGCCTCGGCCGTGCGCCTGCTCGCGGCCGATGCGCGGGAATGGAACCAAAAGCCGCTCGCGCTCGATTGGTTCGACGATATCGATTTCGACCTGCGGGTCTCGGCGGCACGCGTCGTTTCGGAGCAGACGGAGCTCGGCCGGGCTGCCGCCGCCGTGACATTGCGCGATGGCCGCTTCGTCGTCACCGTCGGCAAGGCGCAGGGCTTCAACGGCGTGATCAACGGCTCGCTTGCGATCAGCAAGACGGACGGCGGCGCGGATATGCGCTCACAAGTGCAGTTCACCGATGTCGATCTCGACACCAGCCTTGCCGATCTCTTCGGCATCCGTCGCCTTGAAGGCAAAGGCAATTTGTCGCTTGCCTTTGACGGGCAGGGCGACAGCGTGCTCGCATTGACCCGCACTTTGAACGGTAGCGCCAAGCTCATCGCAACCGATGGGGCACTGACGGGCTTCAATGTCGAGCAATTGCTGCGCCGCCTGGAGCGCCGGCCGCTCGCCGGCAGCACCGATTTCCGCAGCGGGCGCACGCCGTTCAAGACGCTCGACATCGCGCTCAAGATCACCAAGGGCACGGCGAGGGTGGAGGAGGTTCGGTTCGAAGGGACCAAGGTGCGGCTCGCGCTCAACGGCACGGCCTCCATTCCCACCCGCGACCTCGATCTCACTGGGACGGCAATCCTGCTCGCGGCCAGTGACACGCCGCCGACCTTCGAGCTGCCGTTCTTCGTGCAGGGGAGCTGGGACGACCCGGTCATGCTGCCCGACACGCAGGCGCTGATCCGCCATTCCGGCGCCGCCGCACCTCTGCTCGATGCTGTCACCGACCATCGGGCGCGCAATGCCGTGCGTTCGGCCGTCGACCGTCTGTTGGGCCAAGGCGCCTTGCCCGCACAGGCTCCGCGCCGCGATGTGCAGATGCCGATCCCGTTCGAGCCGTCACCGCAGCTCGACCTTCTTCCCGGTGGCGAGCCGCCGCGCTGACCGGAAGCCGTTCGAGTGCGGTCCATTTAGATTGAATCGATCGCACTCTATTTCTCTTTGTTTTGTCGTATGATCCCGAAAAGTCTGCCAATTTTTCGGGATGCTCTAGCTCACCGGCCCGCCGAGTGTTACCTCTCCCCGCTTGCGGGGAGAGGTCGACGCGCGAAGCGCGGCGGGTGAGGGGCTGCGGTGCTGCCAAGGCGTCCGCGATCGATTCAATCACAACAGTCGCGTTTGTCAGACCATCGTTGCTCCAAGAGGCTGAAACGCGGTAGCCTGGGGATTGCGTAGTCGATTCTCGTCGATTTGCGCCGCGCGTGTTTGCCCCTCACCCGGATTGCCGAAGCTGACGCTTCGACAATCCGACCTCTCCCCGCAAGCGGGGAGAGGTTGCTCAAGCAAAGCTCACCGGGACGGGGTCCGCAGGACGGCCTTTGTCGCGGATGAACTAGCCCCTACGCAACCTCCCCTGTAAGCGGGGCAGGGCGTAAGAGCCTCAAACCACGGCATATTCGTCACTGAACGAATCCGCCGGAAACAGTATCGGACGGCCGGTTAAGGGCAAGACTCAAGCGAATCTGCTCGGATCGCGGCAAGCGCCTCATCCTGTATTATCATTGCGTTCAGCGAATCAGCGATTCAACCCCGAGCCGGGAGCGCGGGACGCAATGCTCAGGCTACTGCACACGGTAGTGAAGATCGCGCTCGCCTCGCTGATCGTCGGCACGATACTCGCCCATTTTGGCATCACCCTTGAGGCGCTGGCCGCCGAGCTCGGCATATCCATGGAGCGCATCGGGGAACTGGTGCACGAGGGCCTCGCCTGGGCGGCGCCGAACCTCGTGCTCGGCCTCGTCGTCATCATTCCCTTGTGGTTCATCGTCTATATCCTGCGTCCGCCGGGACAGAGCAGCGATTGACCGCGGCCTTGCAAGTCAATGCACGACGATCAGGCCGTTCCCGGCGTTCAATCTCCATAGATGGCGCGCGCCCGGTGCTTGAAGGCGCGGACCGTGCCGGCAAAGCGATTGGCGAAGACCGCCCCCATGACGGCCTGCAGCAGGCGTGAGCGAAACTCGACATCGACCCTATGCTCGACGATCGTTCCGCCGTCCGGCGCCGGTTGAAACGTCCAAGTCTGCTCGTATCGCTCAAACAGCGGATCGTCGCTGACGATCCTGATGCGGTTCGGCCGGTCCAAAACCGCAAAGGAGGTGAACCCGCAGGTCAAGATGCCCGCTCTCACCCTCATCTCGACCCATACCCGGTCGCCTTGACGGCGGCGAATGCGCGCATCCACCAGCCCGGGAACGAATTCCGGATAGCGGTCGACATCCGCGACCAGATCGAAGGCTTGCTCCGGCGTGTAGGGCAAGCGAAACCGCTCGGAATGCGCTGGCATGTCACTCTGTCGCCCGCCGCCGCTCGGCGTGGCGTGTCAGGATCGAGGCCGCGATGACGACGATCGCGATAACGGCAATGAAGATCGTACACACCGCGTTGATCTGTGGCTTCACCCCGAGCCGCATTTCCGAATAGATGCGGATCGGCAATGTGGTTGCCCCTGGTCCGGTGGTGAAGCTGGCGATCACGAGATCGTCGAGCGAGAGCGAGAAGGCGAGCAGGAAGCCCGCCGCGATCGCCGGTGCGATCGTGGGGAGCGTCACGCTGAGAAAGGTGCGCAACGGCGGGCAGCCGAGATCCATCGCCGCTTCTTCGAGCGCGCGGTCGAAGCCGACGAGGCGCGACTGCACCACGACCGCGACGAAACACAAGATCAGCGTGGTATGGGCGATGGTGACGGTAAGGAAGCCGCGGTCGAGATTGACCGCAACGAACAGCAACAGCAACGAAAGCCCGGTGATCACTTCCGGCATCACCAGCGGCGCATACACCATCGCAACGAAGGGCGTGCGGCCGCGAAATCGGCCGAGCCGGGTGAGCGTGAGCGCGGCCAGCGTGCCGAGCACGGTCGCCGTCGTCGCCGAACTCAGCGCGATCAGGAGCGAATTCACCGCCGCCTCTTGCATGGCGACGTCTTCGAGGAGCGCCGCATACCAGCGTAACGACCAGCCGCCCCAGATCGTCACCAGCCGCGAATCGTTGAACGAGTAGATCACCAGGATGACGATCGGCACGTAGAGGAAGGCGATGCCGAGCGCGACTGAGACGAGGTTGAATGGCGAAAAGCGGCGTCGCACGGTCAGCGCCTTTCAATCTCGCGCGACTGGACGGTCTCATAGAGCATAATCGGAACGATGAGCAGCGCCAACAGCACCACGGCGAGCGCCGAGGCCACCGGCCAGTCGCGATTGGAAAAGAACTCCATCCATAATGTCTGGCCGATCATCATCGTGCGTGAGCTGCCGAGAAGATCGGGAATGACGAACTCGCCGAGGATCGGGATGAAGCACAAGAGGGCGCCGGCGGCGAGCCCGGGCAGCGCCAGCGGTATCGTGACGAGGAAGAAGCTCTTCCAGCGTGGGCAGCCGAGATCGGCCGCCGCTTCCAGAAGGCTTTCGTCGAGCTTTAGCAGATTGGCGTAAAGCGGCAGCACCATGAAGGGCAGGTAGGAATAGACGATGCCGATATAGACGGCGGTATCGCTGGCAAGCCACGCGGCCGGCTCGTCGATGATGCGCAACGCGAGCAGCGTATCATTGAGCAGGCCGTCGCGCTGCAGGATGTTGACCCAGGCATAGACCCGGATCAGGAATGAGGTCCAGAACGGCAGGATGACGAGGACGACGAGAATCGGCTGGGCGCGGTCGGGGGCGCGCGCCATTCCGTAGGCGAGCGGCAATCCGATCAGCACGAGAATGAGCGTCGACAGCGTCGCGACCTGCAGGCTCTTCAAATAGGAAAACAGGTAGAGCTCGTCTTCGAACAGAAAGGCATAAGTCGAAAGCGACAACGCGCGCACATAGGCCTTGAGTCCTTCCCAGCCGGCGGCGAGATCGAACACCGGCGTGTAAGGTGGCTGCGCAATCACCGCTTGCGACAGGCTGATCTTCATCACGATCAGGAACGGCACGAGGAAGAAGGCGACCAGCCAGACATAGGGCGGGACTGCGATCAGCCATTCCCCCGATGAGCGACTCTGTGCGGGCCTTTTTTTCATCGTGGTCGCTCAGGCGGTCAGCAAGACGGCCGCTTCGGGCGCAAAGGACAGCCACACTTGGTCCTCCCAGCCGACCGCGCGCTCGGCGAGCCTCGTGGCGTTGGTCACCGAGGCTTTCATGGTGGCGCCGCTCTCAAGCCGCACCTTGTAGATCGAGATGTCGCCGAGATAGCCGATATCGACCACCCGGCCGCCGATCGTGTTGATCGCCTCCCCGGTCGGAGGAGCATGCGCGAGCTTGAGCTTTTCCGGCCTTACGGCAAGCGCGATGCGCGCACCCGGTTCGGCGCTTGTCGACGCAGCGGCGTGGAAGCTCCGGCCCTGCGCGTCTGTGAGGATGGCGCCATCGGCGTTCGCCGCCAGCGTGCCCTCGATCAGGTTCACGTCACCGACGAACTCGGCCACCCAGCGCGAGTTCGGCTGTTCGTAGATCTGCGCCGGGGTGCCGACCTGCGCCACCCGCCCGCGGTTCATCACCGCCATGCGATGCGCAACCGTCATCGCCTCCTCCTGGTCGTGGGTGACGATCACGAAAGTCGTGCCGAGCCGCGATTGCAGCTCCATCAGCTCGAACTGGGTCTCCTCGCGCAGCTTCTTGTCGAGCGCGGCGAGCGGCTCGTCGAGCAGCAGCACTTTGGGGCGCTTGGCGAGCGAGCGGGCGAGCGCGACGCGCTGGCGTTCGCCGCCCGAGAGCTGATGGGGCTTGCGGCCGCCGAGCCCGTCCAGCCGCACCAGCCGCAGCATCTCGGCGACACGCTCGGCGATCTCCGTTTTCGGCAGGCGGTCCTGCTTTAGTCCGAACGCGATATTGTTGAATACGGTGAGGTGGGGAAACAGCGCATAGCTCTGGAACATCATATTGACCGGGCGCCGATAGGGCGGCGTCCCGACGATGTCTTCGCTGCCCAACAGGATCCGGCCCTCATCCGGCGTCTCAAAGCCGGCGAGCATGCGCAGGAGCGTGGTCTTGCCGCATCCGGAAGGGCCGAGCAGCGCGAAGAACTCGCCCTCAAAGATGTCGAGGTTCAAGCCCTCGACCGCTAGGGCGCCTGCGTAACGTTTGGTGACGGCCTCGAAACGTACCAAGGCCTTGGCATTCGGGTCGCTCCACGGGGCGAAGTTACGTCGCATAAGAGTTGCCGCGGTTCGATCGAGGGCTGCTGTCTTGTTGCGGAGGGATAGCGCCGGGATCAATCGGTTCTTGGCGACCTCGTTGCAGGTGTCGCCCTGCTGAGGAGACGGCCGGCGTTTCCTTCTCTGATGGTCCGATCTCGTACCGTCAGGAACGCAACGCTAACTGATCCGTTGCTTCGTGATGCGGCACCAGCACGATGAGACACGCTCAAGCCTTGGTGCCATACCACGAAGATGACGTAGACAATCGCGGACGCATTCGGGCATGGCGCTCTCCCCAATAGGCATGGGAGGCGGTTGAACCGCCTCGGCATGACTGCGGGTGGAACGTTCGCGCCGACGCGCGATGGGGACGCGTCGATGCCGAGTGGGTCACACCCGTCCGTGCTGCCTTGGATTGGATGGGAAGGCCCCAACCGCACGCCCGGCAATGATGAACAAGCCTCTTCGGCGACCCGAGCCGGTGGTGGAAGCCGGCAGCAGAGACCAAAAAAGCCCGGTCCGTC
>JANQIP010000167.1 GCA_028282095.1 Xanthobacteraceae bacterium
GGCACCAGGCGGGGCACGTTGTTGCAGATGATCGGCTCGCGAAAGATCACGCCGCCGAGAATGTTGCGGATGGTGCCGTTGGGCGACCGCCACATGCTCTTAAGGTTGAACTCCGTCACCCGATCCTCGTCCGGCGTGATCGTCGCGCATTTGACGCCGACACCGTAGGATTTGATCGCGTTGGCGGCATCGACCGTGACTTGGTCGTCCGTCTGGTCGCGATGCTCGACGCCGAGATCGAAGTACTTAAGGTCGACGTCCAGGTAGGGGAGGATCAGCTTTTCCTTGATGAAGGCCCAGATGATGCGGGTCATCTCGTCGCCGTCGAGTTCGACGACCGGGTTCTTGACTGCGATTTTCGCCATTGACGAAGGCCTCTCTGGCTCACAAACGACGTCGGCTCGGGCGGGAAGGTGCGACGCGAAGCCGTCGCGCTTGTTCGGCGCGCCCTATAGCATTGGCGACAAGGTCGCGAAAGCCGACTATTCGGTGTGTTCGGGATGAGGGCCGCGCGTTCGAAGCGCCCAGCTGCCGGGACCGGGCGAGTGCATTCGTTTATGCGTCCGCTCTATTCCCAGGATGCCTGATCCTTGGGCAAACGTCGTCCGGGATCGTAGACGGTGACCCGATACGGCCGCCTCCGCCCCCACCTCCAAAGCACGACATTGTGCATGTGGGGTTGCGCTCCCCTGGCAAATGATGGAATCAAAATTCCTGCGGCGCCCGCGTCGCGGAGCCGTCTTGCAATCCGCCAAGAGGCAGGTTCCCGCCCCTGTGCAAGATCGAGAAACCATGGACATGCCATCTCTGCGAGATCCACGCGCGCAGTTCGACGCGCGTCATCCGTCGTGAGGTCGACCACGTCCTCCACGTCGACCGCGTAGGCACAGACTGTGAGCGGATCGAAACGGTGAGGGAAACCGTGGGACATTTCCAGAAACATGCCCTCGAGCGTAAGGCTCAAATACAGGGCCTTGACGCCGACCGGGTTAAAGCGACCACCTTTGGCTTTCGCACCATCTCCAGAAAGCGGTGAGAAAGCCCACTTCGGGTCATGCGCGCGATAGCACGTCGCCCGTAGCCTCAAGCGAAGCCGCCCAATGCGACGTGATCGAGATAATCGCGGACGGCAGTAGCCTTACCCGTCTTCACGAGGGACTCTGCCGTCCGCCCTCCGAAGGCGGGGAGCGGCTCTGCGCGATACCACGCCAGAGCCTGGCTCGGACCGCCGGCCCAATCGGCGATACGACCGACAATCTCAAGCATTTCCCTCAGTCGGGACTGCGTCATCTTCGCAGCCGCGTGTGAGCTGTTTCGTTGGACTGTCGCCGGCGCGGCCCGTACGCCGAGCGTCGACGCGAGCTGCGCCTTGGATATACCGAACCAGTCCGCCACGTCCCGGACGATGATCATCCCATTGTCGTCGGCGAATCTCGACACCAGCCCTGCACCACGATCGATATCTGACCTGGGCTGATGAGATCTCCGGATCACAACGTGAGCGTACCGGTGCGACTTTGCCACCGGAACACGCGGGCGCGCCTTGGCACGTGTTGTCATGACTTCGTCCCATCGTCGGTTCGTGGCCTGATGATCCTGCCTCGATATAGGGTATCAGTTGGAGCGGCGTCGAGACCAGCCTTTGCTACACCGCTACCGACCGCGCCCCTTTCGTCAGGGCGTTCCCGCAGCTAAAGCGCGTTGCGCGGAGACATGAATGCCCGGTGCAGGAACCGACAAGACCAAGGCCTGGATCGCAACGCCCGCACCGGTCGTGATCCTGGTCGAGCCGCAACTCGGCGAGAATATCGGCGCGGCGGCGCGGGTGATGGCGAATTTCGGCCTGTCGCGGCTGCGCCTCGTCAAGCCCAAGCCGGCCTGGCCCAGCCCCAAGGCCCGCATGATGGCGGCGGGCGCCGACCGCGTGCTCGAGGCTGCCGAGCTCTTCGACAGCCTTACCGATGCGATCGCCGACTGCAGCTTCGTCGCCGCGACCACCGCGCGCGCGCATGGTCAGGCAAAACCCGTCCTCTCGCCGGAGGAATCGATCCGCCGCATCGCCCCGCGCATCAGTGCCGGCGAGACGGTCGCGATCGTGTTCGGGCGCGAGCGCAACGGGCTCGAAAACGACGAGGTCGGGCTTGCCGACTGCATCGTGACATTCCCGGTCAATCCCGCCTTCGCTTCGCTCAATCTCGCCCAGGCGGTGGCGCTCGTCTCCTATGAGTGGTTCAAGCGCGCTGCCGCAGGCGCCCTGCCCTTCGCCATGCCGGAGAAATCGCAGGCCGCGCCGAAAGAACAATTGCTCGCCTTCTTCGCCAATCTCGAACGTGAGCTGGAACGCGTCGAGTTCTTCCGCCCGGCGGAAAAACGCGAGACCATGGTGATCAATCTGCGCAATATATTCACGCGCATGCAATTGACGCAGCAGGATATCCAGACCCTGCACGGCGTCGTCATGGCGATCGCCGAGGGCCGCAAAGGGCCGGCCCGCGGTGGCGTTCTCGACAGCGACGAGGCGCTCAGGCTGCGCGAGCTCATCGCCGATCATGCGGCCGGCCGCGTTCCGTCCGAGCGCGGACCGGTGCGCGGGCTCTCCCGCCTCCTGCGGCGCAATCCGACCGACGCCGAGCGCCTATTGTGGGAAGCGCTCGTCGCCGACCGCCGCTTTGCCGGACTAGGCTTTAAGCGCCAGGTTCCGGTCGGCCCACATATTGTTGATTTTGTTTCTTTTTCATTGCGCACCGTGATCGAGATCGCGCCCGCCGATGAGAGCGTCGAGGGAAAGACGGTCCGCGCCGAGCGCCACGCTTGGCTCGCCGCGCGAGACTATCGCGTCATTGATGTCGCGGCCGCCGGCATCGAAGCCGATGTCGCCGGAGTCGTTGCCCGGCTCGCCGCCGAGCTCGACGAGAATGCAAGTAATAAGCAGTGAGAACATGAAGAAATTTTAAGCTGCAATTCATAGCAAACTATGAGACTCCCCCGCGCGCGGCGTGAGGGCCGCGGCGACATATTCAAGGGGAGCAAATTATGCAGTGGCGCAACTCGCCCGATCGCTACGGAGCCGTCATGATGGCTCTGCATTGGCTGACGGTGCTGCTCATCGTTTTTGCCGTCGTGATCGTCCAGTTCAAGGAACAAGTTCCGCGCGCCTCCATTGGAGACCTCATGTGGGCCCATAAGACGGCCGGCTTGTGGGTCCTTGTTCTGTTGGCAGTGCGGCTCGGCTGGCGCTTCTTCGACCCGCCACCGACAGCTGAGAAAACCGGGCTTGGCCCGCTCGCCGATCGCGCCGGACAACTCGCGCACGTGCTGCTCTATCTGCTGCTGATCGCCGTCCCGGTCATCGGCATCTTGATGACATTCGCGGCCGGAAGGGGCATCAACCTCTTCGGCCTGATGCAGATCGCCTCGCCCTGGACGAAGGATCCTGCCTTGGCAGGCAGGCTCTCGGGACCTCACGAGTTTCTGACCTATGCGCTGATCCTGCTCGCGCTGGCGCACTCGGTAGCCGCGATCGTGCATCACAGGGTGCTGCGCGACCGAACCCTGGTCCGCATGCTGCCCGGCGGGGCAGGCACAAAGTGATACGCTTTATGGACGCGATGACTGCGCCCCTTCCACCGCCCTGCGGGCGGTGTCCCTCCCCCGCTGCGCGGGGGAGGACGAGCGACCTGACCGGATTTTGCGGCATATCCGTCCGCAAAGCATGATCGAAGATCATGCAAGAACAAACCAACGAGAAATCCGAATAAGCGGGATCGAGCGGCCGAACCAAAAGGGACGAGATGGGCCGAAATCGACCCCGAGACATAAACCAGAAAAGCGAAGTCATCCGCTTTCCGAGTGATTGCTTCGGGCTTAAGTCCTGTTACCTCCCCCTGAAAGATCCTCCCTAACCCTCCCCCAGCCCAAGTTGGGTGTTCCCGGCTTGGGCCACTCAAAACGGAGCCGAACACGGGAACACCCGCGTTCGGCGCGGGGTAGGGAGTAGGGTCCTCAAGCCAAGCATGGTTCGTCACCGGCCTAATCAGCCGGAAATAGTATCAGTTCGAGTGCGGCATCTCGATGCGACGGCCGGCGGCTTCTGGAATCGGCAGGAGCGCATGGGCGCCGCGCATCTCGGCGAGCCGGCTGACGATCAGATGCGGGGCTTGCGCCGTCTTCTTCGTTTCCATGTCGACATGCAGGGCCATGGTCTCCAGCGTCGCCGCCATCCAGCCCTCGGTCGCGTGATAAAGCTGCTGGAAGAAGTGCAACCGCTTGAGATCGTAGGCGAGAAGCTGCAACGTCACGCGCACGCGAGCCTCGGCGTGCAGCTCGCGCAGATAGCGGATATGGGTCTCAGCCGTGAAATAGGACAGCCGCTCACGCTGCACATAGCCGGGATCGGCACCGATCAGGACAAGCGCCTCGTCGAAGGCCCGGTCGAACAGGACGTGGTAATAGGCCATGTTGAGATGGCCGTTATAGTCGATCCATTCCGGCTCGATCCGCATCACGGACGAGACGAAAGGCGCAAAAAACAATGGTTTGTATTCCGGCAGATCAAGCATGGCCTTCATGGGATACAATATGGCAGCATTGTGCCACAGAGTCGAAATAATGCACGCGTTGCACATCATCGCAGTGCACAAAACTCCGCGAGCGAGGCTGCAATGACACACACCGGGATAGGACCGGAATACCCAACTGGTTCCCGCCCCGATGCCCAGGCCGTGCCCGCGGCAATCGCCGCGCTTGCCGCCCGTTTCGGCAATCGCCTCGTCACGTCGCGTGCGGTCTGCGAGCAGCACGGCCACACCACCACCTGGATCGCCAATGAGCCGCCGGATGCGGTCGTCTTCCCGCAATCGACCGCGGACGTGCAGGAGATCGTGCGCATCTGTGCGGCGCGGGGCGTGCCGATCGTGCCCTTCGGAACCGGCACCTCGCTCGAAGGCCAGGTCAACGCGCCGCGGGGCGGCGTCTCGATCGACCTGCGCGACATGAACCGGGTCCTTGACGTGAATGCGGAGGATCTCGACTGCGTGGTCGAGCCCGGCGTCACCCGCAAGCAGCTCAACGAGCATCTGCGCGACCAGGGCGTGTTCTTTCCGCTCGATCCCGGGGCCGACGCTTCGCTCGGCGGCATGGCGGCAACGCGCGCTTCCGGCACCAATGCGGTGCGCTACGGCACGATGAAGGACTGCGTGCTCGCGCTCAAGGCGGTGCTGGCCAATGGCGAAGTGCTCACGACCGCGCGGCGGGCGAAAAAATCCTCGGCCGGCTACGACCTCACCCGGCTGTTGATCGGCTCGGAAGGCACGCTCGGCGTCATCACCGAGCTGACGCTGAGGCTTTCCGGCATTCCGGAAGCGATCGCGGGCGGGGTCTGTCCGTTCCCGAGCCTCGAGGCGGCCTGCAATGCGGTGATCGCCACCATCCAAATCGGACTACCGGTTGCGCGCATCGAGCTTCTCGACGAGGTGCAAGTCAAGGCCTGTAACGCCTATTCAAGGCTCGCGCTGCGCGAAGTGCCGATGCTGTTCGTCGAGTTCCACGGCACCGAGGCGGCGGTCGCCGAGCAATCGGAGCGTTTCGGCCAGATTGCGGCCGAATTCGGCGGCGGGCCGTTCGAGTGGACGGCGCGGGCGGAAGACCGCACGCGGCTGTGGCAGGCCCGGCACGACGCCTATTGGGCCGCCGTGGCGCTGCGTCCCGGAGCGAAACCGATCGTGACCGATGTCTGCGTGCCGATCTCGCGCCTTGCCGAATGCATCATGGCAACGCAAGCCGATCTCGTCGAAAGCCGGCTCGTTTCTCCCATTGTCGGCCATGTCGGCGACGGCAATTTCCACTTGGCGCTCATGGTCGATTTTGGCGATGCCGACGAAGTCGAACGGGCGGAGGCCCTGCTCGGCCGCCTGGTCGAACGCTCGCTTGCCTTCGAGGGGACCTGCACCGGCGAGCACGGCGTCGGTCAGGGAAAGATGAAATATATCGCAACCGAGCTGGGCGGACCGGCCGTGGCGGCGATGGGCGCGATCAAGCAGGCGCTTGATCCGCAAGGGATCATGAATCCCGGCAAGATCGTGGCAGGCCTGTGAGCTAGTGATGCGGCACCAACGCTTGAGCTTGTCTCATTGTGTTGGTGCCGCATCACAAAGCATCGAATTAGCTAGTGTTCCTTACCTGACGGTCCGGGGTCGGACCGTCAGAGAAGGAAACACTAGGGGCGTCCCTATGCAAAGGATCCGTGGATCCTTGACGGATCGTTGCTTGTCTGTCAGCGCGATCGGATACATATAGAGCACCTCGAACGCGCCTTGAGGCGCCGAGTCGGGCCCCGTTCACCGGCATCAGAGAGGCGAGCGGAGCGGGGCGTCTCCGTCGATGATCTCGTTCGGAGCCCGCGTGTGCAGACGACTTTACTCGGCCTGGCGATAGCCTTGATCCTGGCGCTGGTGACGGCGCTGGTCGGGCCTTTTTTCGTCGATTGGACCCGCTTCCGGGGCGAGATCGAGACGCAGGCAAGCCAACTCATCGGCACGCCGGTGCGGGTCTCCGGACCGATCGAGGTGCGGTTGCTGCCGAGCCCCTCGCTTGATCTCCTCAGCGTCGAGCTGCCGGGCGACGACGCGCGGTTCTCCGCGCGCGCGGTGCGGCTGGAGCTTGCCCTCGGGCCTTTGATGCGCGGGGACTGGCGCGTCAGTGAGCTTGAGATCAGCGAGCCGCGGTTTCGCTTAGGGCTCGATCGCGACGGTCGCCTGCGCGTGCCGCCGATCACGGTCGGGGTCGATCCCGATCGCCTGGCGATTGAACGGCTGGTGGTCGAATACGGGCGCGGCGTCATCGAGGATGGCGTGAGCGGCGCGTCGCTGACCATCGATGAGTTCTTTTTCGACGGCGACCTGCTCTCGCTTGCCGGACCCGTCAAAGGGAAGGGCAGGTTCATTGCGGCCGGCGATCCCTACCGCTTCCGCATCGGTTCGGGGCGCCGCGGCGCGGACGGCGTCAAACTGCATGCGAGCCTCGATGCCATCGAGCGGGGACTGGTGGCCGTGGCCGACGGCAAATTGCGCGTGACGGACGGCAGCCCGAGCTTTCAGGGCGGAGTGACGGTGTCGCGGCTGGCGGGTGTGGAGCTCCCCGGGGGGCGAACCATTGCGAGCGAGCCGTGGCGTTTGGCGGCGCAGACGATGCTCGACCCACGCCGCCTGACCGTCAAGCAGTTCGCAATGCAGTACGGTCCAAAGGACCGGCCGTTCCAATTGTCCGGGCGGGGAACGATCGCATTGGGGGGCGAACCGCGCTTTGCGGCGGCGTTGGCCGCCCACCGGCTCGACCTCGACCGTCTGATCGGGGCGCGCGCATCGGGGTGGCGCGAGCCGGGCGCGGCGGTTCTGGCGGCGCTGCGCGGCTTGCTGGAAGGCGGCCGCGCGCCCTTGTCGGGCAAGCTCGATGTCGACTTCAACACGCTCATGTTCGGCGGCGCAGCCTGGCATACGGTGCGTGCAAAACTCGGCCTGGAACGCGATCGGCTCGATATTGAGACGCTCAGCTTCCGCGGGCCCGGTCTGACACAGGTGGCGCTTGCGGGTCGCCTGCGATCGGACGGCAATGGGCTCGAATTCGCCGGGCCCGCCAGCATCAAGTCGAGCGATCCCGCTGCACTCGCATCCTTCATCGCCGGCCGATCCGATAAGCAGCCATCCCCGCTCGGCGCGCTGAGCCTGAGCGGCGACCTCACCATCGGCGACCGGCGGGTCGCGGTTGACCGACTGAAGGCCGAGATCGATCGCAAGCCGATCGAAGGCCGCATCGCGCTCCTGCGCGGCGGCGCGGATGATCGGCCGCGGCTCGAAGCCGAGTTGAAGGCAGCCGAGATCGATCTCGACCGCGCGATTGCGCTCGGTGAAGGCGCGCTCGCGGGCACTGGCCTTGGATGGCCGCGCGACGTGACGCTCGCGCTCTCGATCGGCAAGGCAAGCTATGCCGGCATCACCGCGAGCGAACTCGAAACCAAGATGAAGCTCGCCGCAAGCGGATTGACGGTCGAACGCTTTGCGATCGGCAATGTCGCCGGCGCCCGCATTGCGGGTAAGGGATCGATCGATACCTCCTCCGCCGCGCCGCGCGGGACGGTGTCCGTCACGCTTCAGGCGGCGCATGCGGAGGGGCTGATCGCGCTTGCGGCGCGACACTTGGCGCCCCATGCCGCCGAAGAGATGCGGCGCCAGGCGGGGCGGCTCGAGTCGGCCGATCTGCGCGCGCGGCTCGATGTTGCGCCGGCAAAGCCGGAGCAGCTCCGCGCCGGCGCGCCGCCGGGCACGCAAGCAAGGCTCACGCTCGACGGCAAGCTTGGTTCGGTGATGATCAATCTTTCGGCGAGCGGGGTCGGCGATCTTGCCGCGCCGGCTGCGGCCGCAGTCGACTTTGCTGGATCCGTCGAGGCCAAGGACGGCCGCGTGCTGGCGGCGTTTACGGGCATCGATCGGCTGGTCGCGGTCGGCGCCCAACCGGCCTCGGTCCAGTTCGACGCGAGCGGGCCGCTCGACGGCGATGTGGCATTGAACCTGAAAATCGCTGCGGGCGGGCTGGCAGGCTCGGCCGCCGGAAAGGTGCGCCGCCGCCATGACGGGGGGGTTGTCGGGAGCACCCGATTGGTGCTTGAGGCGAGGGATGCGCGCCGGCTGATCGACCGGGGCGCGACCGCGGCCTTGCCGGTTTCAATCGACGGCCTGCTCGGTTTCGCCGGCCGCACGCTCACGCTGCACGGCATCAAGAGCACGATTGCAGGCTCGACGGTCAAAGGACGGCTCGGCCTGACGGTCGCTTCGCCCCTCGCAGTCGATGGGAACCTCACGGTGACGGAGATCGACGCCGCGCAGATCGTCGCTTTCGCGATCGGCGCGCCGCAAACGAGGACCGCACCGGATCCGCCGGAGGGATGGTCGGTGGAGCCGTTCCGCCGTTCTTGGTTCGGAGATCTCAGGGGCCGCATCGGCTTTGAAGCGGCGCGGGTCATGCTTCCCGCAGGTCTTCAAGCGCGCGACCTCAAGGGCTGGATCGGCTTCGACGGCGCTTCGCTGACCCTCGACGGGGTTGCCGGACGTCTTGCCGACGGCCCGGTGACGGCCAATGCGGTCTTCCAGTCCGTCCCGGAAGGGCTGTCGGTGCGCGCCCGCTTGGACCTCGCGAAGGCGGACCTCTCCGAAGTGACACTCGGCCGAAACGAGCCGCCCGCCTCGGGAACGGCATCACTATCGGCGGAATTCGAAAGCGTCGGGCTCAGTCCCGCCGCGCTGATCGGGGGGATGCGCGGAAACGGGGTTCTTGCACTCGACAAAGCGCAGATAACGGGGCTTGACCCGGCCGCGATCGACGCCGCGATCGCGGCGTCCGACGGCGGGTTGGCGCTCGAGCAGCTCTCCGATCATCTCGGCGCGGCGCTCGAAGCGGGCCGCTTTGCCATTCCTTCGGCCGTGAGCACGATCGCCATTGCCGACGGGCGGGTCCAGCTCCTTCCCATGGTGGCGAGAGCTGCCGGTTCAGACGACGCCGAAGTCGCGATTTCGGGTTCGTTTGACCTCTCGACCGAGACCCTCGATGCACGATTGACGTTGCGGGGGGCGCCGCACGCCGAATTGCCGGGGCGCCGTCCGGAGGTCTCGGTCGATCTCGACGGGCCACTCGCAACGCCGACGCGGATCATCGATACGGCGGCGCTGGCGAACTTTGTGACGATGCGCGCGGTCGAACGGGAAGCAAGCCGAGTAAAAGCGGCCGAGCGCGAAGCGAAGCGGCGCGCCGAGATCGCTGCCGCGGTCGCGCGTGCCGAAAAGGAGCGCGCCGAGCGGGAACGGGCTGAACGGGAGCGGGCCGAGAAAGAGCGGGCGGCGCGGCAACGCGCGGCACAGCGACGGGCACAAGCGGAGCGGCTCGCACGCGAGCGCGCGCGTAGTGGCAATGACCCTTATTGGTCGAACCAAGACCCGTACCGGACAAGGCGTGCGCCTCCGCCACCACAGAATAGGTCATTTTGGGATTACTTTTTTGGACGGCAGTGACGCACAATCAAAAGGCCGCGTGGGGCTGAGATATCTCTCACTCAAGTGCATTGCTTCATATCATACGCTTTTCATACGCTTTCCGCATGATCGCCTCGGGCCGGTCAAATGACCTCCCCCTAGAAGGGGGAGGTCGGCGCGCGAGGCTCGCCGGAAGTGGGTCGATGCGGCCTGCGACCCCTCCCCGGATTGCACGCAGCCAAGCCTGGCAGGCTGCGCAAGCTTGCCTGCGCCGCAATCCGACCCTCCCCTTTCAGGGGAGGGTGAATAATCTCCTCGGCCATGGCACAGTTTGTAACCGAACTAGAGCGCGATCCATTCAGGTTGAATCGATCGCGCGCTCTTTCTCTTTGTTATGTCGCATGATCTTGTCCGAAAAGTCTGCCAACTTTTCGGGATCAT
>JANQIP010000186.1 GCA_028282095.1 Xanthobacteraceae bacterium
TGATGCGGCACCAACGCTTGGGCTCGTCTCATTGTGTTGGTGCCGCATCACAAAGCATCGGATTAGCTAGTGTTCCTTAGCTGACGGTCCGGGGTCGGACCGTCAGAGAAGGAAACACTAGGTGCTGGCTGTTGCTTCGAGCGGGGCGATGGCGCCCTACGGGACCTGTCGGCAATCTCCATCTCTGGTATAAGGGCTCGATTGGAGTAGTCGGTGCCGTCAATGGCATTACGCCACAAGCGGCGCCGGCACGCGCGGCAGGTGATAAGGAGTGTGCGGTGGCGACAAGAGTACTGATGCTGGCGGTTCTGTTTGCAAGCTTGATTGGCATTTCTCACGCAAAGGACGATCTGATTATCGAGGGAGTTTATACCGAGAACACACCATGCGACACCGAAAGTACCGAAGCCAAAGCACCGCGAGTGGTCATACAACCTGACGAAATTCAACACTCAGGGGGGGTATGTTCAATCGACTCCCGACGTCAGGACGATAAGGACCTCGTGATGCAGGTTACCTGCACATTTCGTTCTGGCGCAGTGATGATAGCCGAGATCGCTTTCTGGCGTCGTGACGACGGCACGGTGGGCATGGTGCAGAGGGATGGAAACTACGAGGCGGTGCTTTACAAGTGCCCCGATTAAAGCATGGTCCCGAAAAGCTGTAGACTTTTCGGACAAGACCATGCGACAGAGCTAAAGGGAAATGGAGTGCGATCGATTCAATCCGAATCCGCCGCGCTCTGGCCGTGAGCAGGAACGCGGCTTCGCTGCGCTCCTCGCCACGAGAGCGAGAACAGTTTTGCTCGCTTTTCATGATCTCGCTGTGGTCGCTCAAAAGCCGATCGTCAGTCTTCTCCCGCGTTCAGACAAAAGTTAAATCGTGGTTTTTCAGCGGGAGCGTGCGAATTCGCTTGCCGGTGGCGGCGAAAACGGCGTTGCACAGAGCGGGTGCGACCGGCGGCAGCGGCGGTTCGCCGACGCCCCCCCAGAACGTCCCGCTAGGCAGAATCACGGTGTCCACCATCGGCATCTCAGACATGCCGAGTATCCGGTAATCGTGGAAATTGCTTTGCTCGACGGCGCTGTCCTCAATCGTGATTTCGCCGAACAGCGCTGCCGAAAGGCCGTCGGCGATGGCGCCCTCAGTCTGCATCTCAACCGTCAGCGGGTTGACGACATGCCCGCAATCGATCGCTGACACCACCCGCCGTATATGGAATGCGTCGTTGTCAACGCGTGACAGCTCGATGACTTGCGCGCAGATGCTGTTGGTGCACTCATGCAGCGCGATGCCACGACTGACGCCGTCACGCGCGGTGCCCCAGCCGGCGCGCTTGGCCGCCGCATCGAGTACCGCCAGGTGCCTGGGTTTGCGCAGCAGCAGCTTGCGGCGGAAGAGATAAGGATCCGCTCCCGCAGCATGCGCCAGTTCATCGATAAAGCCTTCCTGAAAGAAAGCGTTCTGTGAATGATAGACGGATCGCCACGGCCCAATCGGCACAGGCGCGGCTTGCAGGGCGTAATCGACGATGTAGTTCGGCACGTCGTAGGGCATGTCCTCAAGGAAACCTTGTAAGACGCTGTTGTCGACGCCGCCGCCCATGGCAAATGGAGCGAGCGAAAGCCGAATGGAGTGCGTGACCAACCGCACGCTCCACGCCGTCGCGTTTCCGTCCGCGTCGACGGCCGCGCGCATGCGCGCCATTGCCGCCGGACGAAAAGCGTCACGCAGAACATCCTGCTCGCGGGTCCACAGCAGCTTGACCGGCCTTTTGACAGCCTCTGCAATCAGCACGGCCTGCCGTATGTAATCTTGTATCAACCGCCGCCCGAAGCCGCCTCCCAGGGTCGTCCCATGGAGGACGACCCGGTCCCGCGGCACGCGGGCCGCTGATGCCGCAATAGCGATCGCCGATTCCGGGTCCTGAGTCGGCGCCCATACCTCGACGTCATCGCCATCGAGCCTGACCGTACAGTTCTGCGGCTCCATGGTGACATGGGCCAAATAGGGCACGGCGTAGACGGCCTCGATGCGTTTTGCCGAATTGGCAAGCGCGTTGTCGGCGTCGCCGTCTTTGCGGCCAACCTTTACGTCGTCCGCGTCCAACCCTTTGCGCATGAGGTCTGCAACCGTCATGCTCGACGCCTTGTGGTTGGGGCCATAGCTCCAAGCTATCGGCAGCCGGTCGGCCGCCTGTTTGGCGGTCCACCAACGATCCGCCACGACAGCGACCGCGTCGGCAAGGCGCACGACCTGTCGAACGCCTGCGATCGATCGAATTTCTTCCTCGTCAACGGAGGCCGGACGACCGCCAAAGACCGGGCAATGAACGATCGCGGCATAGAGCGTGTTCGGTATTCGTACGTCGATGCCGTACGTTGCCGTTCCGCCCACTTTGTCCCGGACGTCGAGATGCGTCTGCCGCGTGCCGACAAGGGTCCATTCCTCGGGGCTTTTGAGCGGAACGTCCACCGGAGGAGCGATCTTGGCTGCATCCGCCGCGACCTCTCCGAAAGTGACGCATCGTCCCGTCTTAAGATGGCAGATCGTCCCGTGCTCGGCGCTGCACTCGGCTTCCGGGACATTCCATCTTGCGGCCGCCGCCTTGATGAGCATCGTGCGCGCTGCGGCGCCGGCCTGTCGAAGAAACAACTGGGAATATGCAACCGACCGGCTCGCGCCTGTCGTCATCACTCCCCATAAGCGATTTCGTTTTAGATTCTCGGCAGGCGATACGAACTCGGCTCTAACCTTCGACCAATCGCATTGCAGCTCCTCGGCAACGAGCATGGGCAGGGCCGTGAGCACGCCCTGGCCCATTTCCGATCGCGCCACCTTGATGATCGTCGTGTTGTCCGGTCGAATGACGATCCAGGCATTGACCTCGGCCGCTTCGTCAATGGCGCCTTCCGCTGCCGCACCGAAGCATAATCCCACGGCCAGTCCTCCGCCAACCGCGCTTGCGTGGACAAGGAAAGACCGACGGGTCCATTCATGCTCGGAGGTCATGATCGTCGCGCCCGAACCAATACGATTTGTGGAAATCGCAAGGCCTGCTTGATAGAGTCGCTCCTTCGAGATTGCAGCTTGTGATGCGAACTTACACGAGTGACGCTGTCGCAACCAGAAATGAGAAGAGTCCGCGCCGAGGATGCCGCTTGCATGCAAGACGCAATCGACCGCTTGGAGCATGATCCCGAATAGCTGGCCGACTTTTCGGACAAGATCGTGCGACAGGGCAAAATGAAGGGAGCGCAGTCGATTCAAGGCAAGACAATCGCGCTCTCATCCGTTCGTCCCGCGAAAGCGGGGAACCAGGCGCACCGCCAAAGGGGATTTCCGCTTACGCGGGAACGAACGGAATCCAGCGTATGTTGCCGAAAAGTCGGCGGACTTTGCGGACAAGATCATGCGACAGAACAAAGATGAATAGCGTGCGACAGATTCAACCCAAGGGGATCGCGCGCTAGTGATGCGGCACCAACGCCTGACCTCATCTCCTCGTGTTGGTGCCGCACCAACAGAAACGGATTAGCTCCTATGACCCCTATTGGTTGATTGGTTGGGAAATCGCGTGACCCGTCTTCTCGTCAATGGTCGGCCGGCGGAGATCGACGCCGATCCGGACACGCCCCTCCTTTGGGTGTTGCGCGACGATCTCGGCTTGACCGGAACGAAGTATGGATGCGGTGTCGGACTCTGCGGCGCGTGCACCGTCCATCTTGACGGCGAGGCGGTAAAGTCCTGCCTGCTTGCGCTCGGGGAGGCGGCAGGAAAAGTGGTGACGACGATTGAGGGTCTCTCGGCCGATCTAAGCCATCCGGTTCAAGCAGCTTGGATCGACTTGCAGGTGCCGCAATGCGGCTATTGCCAGCCGGGCATGATCATGGCGGTGGCGGCGCTCCTTAATAAAACGCCGCGGCCAACCGATACGGATATCGATGCTGCGATCACGAATCTTTGCCGCTGTGGAACCTATCTCCGGGTTCGGCGTGCGATCCACAAAGCCGCGCAGAAATCGGCTTCTTGATTGGGATCGGTGCGCCGCGGACAGCATCCGCCGGCTGCCGTCATACTCAGCATTTAACTTGGAACACGATCCGAAGAGCAGCAAACTTGTCGAACATGGCCATGCGACCAAACCAAGAGAAAGCGAACGCGGTTGATTCACGTTGAGTAAATCGCGCCCCAGTGGTTTTTTTCCGGCTCACTGAGATATGGCTGTGTCGCACAAACAACACTCAACGAAAAGAATGGCCGATAAGGGAATCGAATTTAGCCTGTTGCGGCCTGAACCTTGCGACGAATCGCGGTATTAGCGTATTCAGGTTTCTTGACAAGGTAAGAATGGGCTATCGGGGGATGCCGTGCGGATTCTCACGGCGACGCTGGTCGTCGCAGCCGCCGTTGGGTTTTGTTTCTCCGCTTCAGCGGCCGATAGGGTGCTGAAGGCGCCAGCCGCGCCGATAGACACCAGTTTTCCAGCCTGGGCCGGCTTCTATATCGGCACGACGTTGGGATGGAGTCACGGCTCCGCGGACGGATTCTATCAAGGAATGCCGCTGCCGGACCCGCCGCCGCCACCTCCACCACCGCCCCCACCCCAGATGGTCGTCTATAACTACGGCCTGGGTTTCGACAGCGTGAACCTGGGCGGCTATGCCGGTTACAATTTTCAATTCGGCCAGTGGGTGATCAGTGTTGAAGGCGACCTGGCGTGGATTGCCAGCGGGCACGACACGTTCTGGGATCCAGCAGGCTCTCTGCGATACGACAAGGTCAAACTGAATTGGCTTGCACATGCGCGCGGCCGCCTCGGCTTCGCCATCGGATCATTCCTCCCCTATTTTTCCGCCGGCGCCGCGTTTGCCGACGTCGACGCGTCCCACTTGGGACCGGTCATCGGTGGGCTCACCGAGTGGAGCGCGAATAACATTCGCACCGGCTACAGCTTGGGTGGCGGCATAGCCTATCAGCTCGCACTGAACTGGCTTTTCAGAGTGGAGTATATCTACGATCACTTTGATACGAAATATTACGATTGGGCGGCCGGCACGCGTTACTCGTATTCCGACCTGACGATCAATACCGTTCGCGCCGGCATAGCTTTTCGGCCGTGGAATTGATCTGGGGACCTTGCCGGTGTTTTACACCACGCGGGTATCCGACGAGTCTGGGTTAATCTACTTTTTTCACTTTGTCTGATTGCATAATCTTGTCCGAAAAGCCTGCCGACTTTTTCGCGATCATGCTTGAAGAGCGCGATCGCTTCAGGTTGAACCGATCGCGCTGTCTTTGTCTTTGTCTGGTCGCATGATCTCGTCCGAAAAGTCTGCCAACTTTTCGGGATCATGCTTTAGCTTAAGGTCTGCTTGACCCAGCGGTAAACGCTCTGTGCGGCTTGTTCCCAATTCGCGTCGAGCATCATGGCGTGGGCGAGATCATCGATGATGTCGGCCTGCGTGCCGTAAGCGCGCGCGGTTGCCTCGACCTCGAATGCCGGAACGAAGGCATCCTGGCGTCCACCGATAATGTGGATCGGCGTTCCGATCTCCCGCACCCGGTGCGTGAGCGCATGGACTATGCTTTCCCAGCCGATCATCACCGACTCTTCCTGGAAACGAAGCAAATGCTTGATGGCGACGGCATCCGGCAGCGCAGGCGAAAACAGGCCGTCACGGATGATCCAATGCATGGTCGCGCTCGGCCCGATATATTGCGCCACCGCCATTTGCATCCACAGCGCGGGCCGCCGAAGCATCATGTCCATCGCCGTTACATAGATGCCGTGCGGCGGTGTCGATGACATCAGCACCGCGCCCGGCAGTTCGCGCCCGAGCAGAACGTGCTGGACGATGAACCCGCCCATCGATTGGCCGACCAGCACGGGCGGCGCCGGCAACGAATCGACCACGGTCGCGACATCGGCGATGTAGTCCGACAGCGTTGCCCAGCGCACCGACTGACGTCCCTCGCTGCGGCCGTGGCCGCGCAGGCTGAGCGCATAGGCGTCGAACCCGCGTTCGGCGAAATAGGGCAGGAAATGCTCGTCCCAGCACCAGGCGCCGGCAAACGCGCCATGAACGAATAACAGCGGCGTCGGATGCGCCTGAAACGCAGGCTTTCGCCGGATGATCTCCAGTTCCATCTCACCCCACCTGTCGTCCAACCGCAGCCATCATCCGGAGGTTCTGCCGCAATCACCCGCGCCCGGACCGTGACCGGCACCGGATGCCGCCGGCCCTGCCGTTCCGCCATTTGGCGTTGCGTTGCTGATAGCCACTGCGATCGGACGAGTTCGATTTCCGGAGGGTACCGGTGTCGGCGCGAAGCTCGGGCATGAGCCTAGTGTTCCGGACTGACGGTCCGGTGTCGGACCGTCAGAGTCTGAACACTAGCAGGCCCGCGGTCTACACGGCCGCGCCGGCAGCTTCAACCTTCGTAGAAGCGCGAACACACGCCGAGGGCGAAAGAGGCAAGGCTCCTGTTCAACGAACGGGCCGGCGGTGGCCAAGGCTGCCATTTCAAGACGTCACGGGATTTGCTGCGGCGGATAGGCTGTGTCGTTGCCCGTCACTTTGGTGAGCAGCCGCACGAGTTCGGCATATTCGCCGTCGGTCAGACAGGCGATCGTTCGTCGATCGAACGCGCCAATCGCCGCGATGAATTGCTCCGCGATCTCGCGGCCTCGCGGCGTGACCGATAAAACGACGCTGCGGCGATCGTCGTCGGGAATGGTCCGCTCGAGCAGGCCGGCCTCTTCCAGCCCACGCACGAGCTTGACCATATTGGCGCGCTTGATCCTAAGCGCTTCGGCGAGAACGCCCTGGCGCGCTTTCGGGTTGAGCATCACGCAGGCCAGAAGCGAGAGCTTGGCCGGCGACAGCCCGGTCGCGTCGAAGGCGCCGTAGAATCTCTCGACAATCGCGACCTGCGCCAGCCGCGTCAGAAAGCCGACCGTCCGACCGACGGGGCCGAAGTCCACATCCCCTGGGCGCAGCTCCCGGATGTCGTCCGGTCGATCCACCGCCCCGGCAACCGACCCGTCCCGATGGAGCGTCATCACCTTACGAATCTCCCTGGACCGGTTAAGCGATCTGCGCCGCCCCGCTTTTCGATGAAGTCACCCTTTCCATGGCAGACGGCCGTCTTCGCGGCCTGGTTCACCTGTTCAACAGCGTCATTCGACCCATTGGTCATCTAACCGGAAGCCGCTTCGGGCCGCGGAACGCGATTGACTTCGATCAACGCGACGCGGTCGTCTGCGCACAGGTCACAAGAGCGGTGCTTGTGCTCATCCCGACCTCCGAGAATGGGTGCGCCGTCAACCGCACCGGTCCGGCGATTGACGTTGATTTTGTTTATTAGTAGATTGTTTTAGAGTGTACTGTCAACCGGCGATACAGAGCATGATCCCGAAAAGTTGGCAGACTTTTCGGACAAGATCATGCGAAAAAACAAAGATTAAGAGAGCGCGATTGAGTCCATCTGAAGCAATCGCGCTCTAAGAACGCCGGGACGGGGCGCGGGAGGCAGAGGGAGAGTTTACAGCGGCTCCGGGCGCGTGATCGGGGGCATGAGCGAAGGGGCACGTACATGAAAATCGAAGGTTGCAGCGCATTGGTGACGGGCGGTGGATCGGGCCTTGGCGCGGCCGTCTGCCAGCATCTTGCCGCCCGGAGTGCCCGCGTCGCGGTGCTCGACATCGATGCGGCCAAGGCCGAGGCGGTGGCGGCAAGTGTTGGCGGCGTGGCCCTGCCTTGCGATATCACCTCGGAGGCGGAGGTGCAGGCCGCCTTGGCCAAGGCCAAGGATGCGATCGGCGTGCCCCAAATCCTCGTCAATTGCGCCGGTATCGGTCCGGCGCAGCGCGTCGTCGGCCGCACCGGCGCGCAGCCGCTCGACGCATTCCGCCGCGTCATCGACGTCAATCTGATCGGCACGTTCAACGTGATCCGGCTCGCAGCCCAAGCCATGATCGAAAGTGATGCGCCGAACGGCGATATGCGCGGCGTGATTATCATGACGGTCTCGGTTGCGGCTTTCGAGGGGCAGATCGGCCAGGCGGCCTATTCCGCCTCCAAAGGCGGTCTGATGGCCATGACCTTGCCGATCGCGCGCGAGTTCGCGCGCTCCGGCATTCGCGTCCTTGCGATCGCGCCGGGTATCTTTCAGACACCGCTGCTGGATAACCTGTCGGAGGAGGTTCAGACCTCGCTGGCCGGAAGCGTGCCCTTCCCGAAGCGGCTCGGAAGCCCCGAGGACTTCGCGCAATTGGTCGAAACCTGCATTACCAACAATTATCTCAACGGCGAGGTCATCCGCCTCGACGGCGCGTTACGCCTGCAATAACGCGTCGCCGATGTCGCGGCCAAGGCCAAGCCAGCAGGCGACCGCGGCGGCCATCGAAGCGAAGTTGGCGAAGGCCCAAAAGCGTGATCTCGAAAAGTCTGCCAGCTTTCCGGGATCATGCCCTGAGCACATGAGCTTCGGCGACCGCCGGCATGGCGATGTCGCATTTCTTCAAGACCAATCTGTTGGCGCATGCGATAAGGCGCGCATGAAACTGCGCTATATCATTTTGTATGTCGACGACGTCGCTGCCGCGCTGTCCTTCTATGAACGCGCTTTCGGGTTTCAGCGGTCCATGCTCCACGAAAGCGGAGATTATGGGGAACTGGCGACCGGCGAGACCAAACTCGCGTTCTCATCAATCGGGCTGATGCGATCGTTCGGCAAGTCGCCGGGCCTTGCCGCCGCGCAAGCACCTGTCTTCGAAATCGCTTTCGAAACGGACGACGTTGCCGGTTGCCTCAAGCGGGCGCTCGATGCCGGAGCCACGCTGGTGCAGGATGTTCAAGACATGCCATGGGGCCAGACGATAAGTTATGTACGGGACCCGAACGGCTTCCTCGTGGAGGTCTGCTCGCCGGTCAGAGCATGATCCCGAAAAGTTGGTAGACTTTTCGGACAAGATCATGCGACCAACAATGAGAAAGGGAGCGCGATTGTTTCAAGCTGAAGCAATCGCGCGCTAAGTCGTGTCGTAACCCGACGCCATGATGACGGCGCGATAATGCTCGCTTGCCCTGAACTGCGTCGGGGTAATCCCGAACCAGCGTCGAAACTCACGGTTCATGTGAGATTGGTCGGAAAAGCCGGCCTCGATCGCGAGATCGGACAGACTGCGACCGAGGGAGAGCTGGCGTGCCGCCCGGCGGATGCGCGCCAACTGCAGCCAATAGGTCGGCGGCCTGTCAGTTGCGCTGCATAGTCTACGTTCCACCATCCTCCTCGATACGCCCATTCTCTTCGCTACGCCCGCAACGCTCGCGCCGATCTCGCTCAAGCCCTCAAGCGCATCGGCCACAAATGGATCAGTGCGAGCATTTTCCGAGATAGCCTCGCAGATGTGGTCTTCGTCCGGTGGCAGATTGGCAAGGCGCTGAAACAGCGCGCGCTCGTCGATGACGGCGCCGGGTAGCAGGCGAAACCCCAGGAGCACTTCGCCGGCCTTCAGTTGAACCGACACCGCCGAATCATAAAGCGGCGAGAGGCGCCAATTCGGAGCCCCCGAGTCCGGCAAGCAGCCGATAACGTCACGGCAACCATCGGGCAAGACGAGAGCCTCAGCGGAGGGCGATCCGGTCGACCGCCAAAAATCAAGAACGATATCCATCCTGGTCCAACATGGTTTTGAGCACCATATTTCTCCCGTCCTTGTCGTATCCCCGTTCCGACGGAGACTTTCATGATCCAGATTTCTTATATCAGTTCCGCGACAGATCCGATGTCGACGCAAGAGCTGCTCGAGTTGCTGCGGCAGTCGCGCGAGAACAACGCCGAGAACGGTATCACCGGAATGCTGCTTTACGGCAACGGGACCTTTCTCCAGGTTCTCGAAGGCGAGGAGAAGGTGGTCGAAAACCTCCTCGATAAGATCCGGAAAGACCCACGCCATACCGATTTGCGGTTGCTTCACCGCAAGACGATTCAAAAGCGGCAGTATTCCGATTGGAGCATGGGCTTTAAGCGGCTCTCGACCAAGGAATTGCAGAACATCGAGGGTCTGCGCGACTTCGGCGAAAGCGATTTCAATCCCGATTATCTCACGCAGCACAACGCGGTCGTTCAGAGCCTGATGAACCACTTCCGCAAGGACCGTTTAAGGGCGATCGGCCAAAGCGAGTTGGGTGTCGATGAAGAAGACCGGATGATCAACTGGCTGCATCGGATCATCCGCGGCGCCGTCCGGGTACTCGCCGTCCTGATGGTCGTCACCATCCTGTGGGGCGTGGTCGACGTGGTCATGGTGCTCTATGGCCAGGTCTTCCGCCCGTCATTCGAGGAGCTGCGGGCGCGCGACATCATTGTCGCGTTCGGCGCCTTCCTGGCCGTGCTGATCGCGATCGAGATCTTCATCAATATCACGCTCTATCTGCGTGACGACGTCGTCCATGTCCGATTGGTGGTAGCGACGGCGCTGATGGCGATCGCGCGAAAGGTGATCATTTTCGATTTCGAGAAGATCGCACCCATGTACATTCTGGCGACGGCTGCGGTCGTGCTGGCGCTCGGCATCGTCTACTGGCTGATGGATCGCAAGATCGATTTCGGGCTGGGCAGACGATCATCTTGAACGCCGGCGCCGATCCGCCCACGCTTGCGTCTTCACCGGTCGAACAACGCTGTTTTGAAAAAGACGCGTGTTCGTGCGTTGCGAATCTGGACGAACCGGATCAGCGGACGGTGTCCTCAGGCGCTGCCGCGCGCCGCAAGGGCTTCAGTGACCGCGACCTTGATCTCGGACAGCGTGAACGGCTTGTTGATCACGTCATGGATCAGCGTCTCAAGCCCATAGGCGCGCTCGCGCTGGTCGGCATAGGCGGTCATCAACAGGATCACGAGCTCGGGATAATCGCGCGCCGCCGAAAGCGCCAGCGCGATCCCGTCCATCAGCGGCATGCGGATGTCTGTGAGCAGCAGATCGAAGCGGCCTTCCTCGCGATTGAGCAGATCGAGCGCTTCCGCCCCGTCGGCCGCCTGCGAGACGTCATGCCCGTCCTGGGCGAGCGCGCGCGCGACCAGGCTTCGCAGCGCGTCTTCGTCTTCGGCAATCAGGATGCGAGCCACCTTGCTTCCCCAGTCGCGGCGCCCTCATGGTCGAGACGGCCGTTCCGCGGCCTTCTCGGGAGGAGGATTCTCTTAAGTGATCGTAGGGTGGGCATGCAAAGCATGCCCACCAAGTCTGTTGCCCTTCCCAGATTGCGTGGGCACGGCGCGCTTTGAGCGCGCCTTTGCCCACCCTACATGCTCTCAAGAGATCGTAGGGTGGGCATGCAAAGCATGCCCACCAAATCTGTTGCCCTTCCCAGATTGCGTGGGCACGGCGCGCGTTGAGCGCGCCTTTGCCCACCCTACATGCTCTCAAGAGATCGTAGGGTGGGCATGCAAAGCATGCCCACCAAATCTGTTGCCCTGCCCCGATTGCGTGGGCACGGCGCGCTTTGAGCGCGCCTTTGCCCACCCTACATGCTCACGGTCATTAGGGCGCGATTGGTTCTCCTTGCACCCGTGCGATCCCCCGATCGCTCTCACGCGGCGACCTGGGGCAGCGCGGCGAGCGCATCGCGCAGCGACGCCTCGTCATAATCGCGGTCCTCCAGCTTGCCGGCGAAATAGTCGGTGTAAGCCTGCATGTCGAAATGGCCATGACCGGACAGATTGAACAGGATCGTCCGGGCACGTCCGTCGGCTTTGCAGGTGAGCGCCTCATCGATGGCGACACGTATCGCGTGCGTCGTCTCGGGGGCCGGCACGATGCCTTCCGCGCGTGCGAAGACAACGCCCGCCTCGAAGCACGGCGTCTGGTGCACCGCGCGCGCCTCGATCAGGCCGAGTTCCTTCACGTGGCTTACCATCGGCGCCATGCCGTGATAGCGCAGCCCCCCGGCATGGAATCCCGGCGGCACGAATTGCGAGCCGAGCGTGTACATCTTGACGAGCGGGGTCAGGTGCGCGGTATCGCCGAAGTCGTAGGCGTAAGTGCCGCGCGTCAGCGTCGGGCAGGCGGATGGCTCGACCGCGATGATGCGCATATCGGTCCCCTCGCGCAGCTTGCGGCCGATGAAGGGGAAGGCGAGGCCGGCAAAGTTCGAGCCCCCGCCGGCGCAGCCGATCACCACGTCCGGCCAGTAGCCCGCCATCTCCATCTGCTCGATCGCTTCGAGCCCGATCACCGTCTGGTGCAGCAAGACGTGGTTGAGCACGCTGCCGAGCGAGTAATTGGTGTCGGGGTTCTTGGCCGCGACCTCGACCGCCTCGGAGATGGCGATGCCCAAGCTGCCGGGCGAGTCCGGCGTCGCCGCCAGAATGGCGCGCCCGCAGTCCGTCTCCTCGCTCGGGCTCGGAATGCAGGTTGCGCCATAGGTCTCCATCAGGGCCCGCCGATAGGGCTTCTGCTGGAAGCTCACCTTGACCATGTAGACCTTGACTTCGAGCCCGAACACCGAGCCGGCAAAAGCGAGCGAGGAGCCCCATTGGCCGGCGCCGGTCTCGGTCGACAGCTTGGTGAAGCCGCTCTCGCGGTTGAAGTAGGCTTGCGCCACCGCAGTGTTGGGCTTGTGGCTGCCCGCCGGGCTCACGCCCTCATATTTGTAGAAGATGCGCGCCGGCGTATCGAGCGCGCGTTCGAGCCGCAAAGCGCGGTAGAGCGGCGACGGGCGCCAGAGCTTGTAGACGTCGCGCACCGGATCGGGGATCTCGATCTCGCGGTCCTGCGCCACCTCCTGCAGGATGAGCGGCATGGGGAAGATCGCGGAGAGATCGGCCGGGCCGATCGGTTGCCCGGTTCCCGGATGCAGCACCGCCGGCGGCGGCTCAGGCAGGTCCGCCGCGATATTGTACCAGGCGCGCGGAATGCGATCCTCAGGCAAGAGGTATTTGACGCTGTCGCTCATCGTGAAGACACCCATCAGGTAAGAGGCTCGAGCGGGATGATCGGGCTGTGGACGGGAGGGCCGTCCGGGAAAAGACGCGTGCGGACATCGCCCGTGCTGCCGACCGCCCGCAAATCTCGATCTTGACGCGCCCGATGATCTCTGGCTTTCGGATTTCTGACAAGACCTACGGATACTTGTGGTGCGGCACCAACGCTTGAGCTCGTCCCAACGTTTTGGTGCCGCTCCACAAGAAAACGGATTGACGCGTGTTCCGGGTCGCCGGTCCGCGGTCGGACCGTCAGAGTCGGAACACGTGTCGTGCCCGGCGCCGGGAAGACCGCGTGCAGTGCACTATTATCGCACGGTTCGATACCGGTCTCCAACCCGGCGCACGAACCGCGCCGGCGAGACGACAGGCGACGGGCCGGCGCGCACCGGACCGGTCAGCGGAGGCAGCGCTCGACCAAAGTGTCAAGCGGCGTGGCTTGTCGCACGGTGCCTCGTGGGCATAATAACGAACGAGGAAACCAACACCGCGTGCGGGGCCGCCCGCCCTGCCAAAGTGTCCGCCGCGTGGAGGGAGCTTGAGCATGATGGATAAAGTGTATGAAGTGCCGGCCGAGTGGTCGAAACGCGCGTTCATCGATGACGCCAAATATAACGAGATGTACCAGCGCTCGATCGACGATCCGGAGGGTTTTTGGGCGGAGCATGCCACGCGCATCGACTGGTTCAAGCCCTTCACCAAGGTGAAGAACACCTCGTTCGATCCGCACAATGTCTCGATCAAATGGTTCGAGGACGGCACCACCAATGTCGCGCATAATTGCGTCGACCGCCACCTTGCGGCGCGCGGCGACCAGGTCGCGATCATCTGGGAGGGCGACGATCCCAACGACGACCGGACCCTCACCTATCGCGAGTTGCACGCCCAAGTCTGCCGCTTTGCCAATGTGCTCAAAGCGCGCGGCGTCAAGAAGGGCGACCGGGTCACGATCTATATGCCGATGATCCCCGAGGTGGCGGTGGCGATGCTCGCCTGCGCCCGCATCGGTGCGATCCATTCGGTCGTGTTCGGCGGCTTCTCCCCGGATTCTCTTGCCGGCCGCATCGAGGACGCCCGTTCCAACGTGATCATCACCGCCGACGAAGGCATCCGCGGCGGCCGCAAGATCCCGCTGAAGGCGAACGCCGATCTTGCCGCCGAGCGGGCGGGCGGCATCGATACGATCATCGTCGTGCGCCGCACTGGCGCGGCGGTGAACATGCAGGCCGGGCGCGACGTCTTTTACGATGAGATCGCGCCGACCGTGCCGGCCGACTGCCCCTGCGAGGAGATGAACGCCGAGGATCCGCTGTTCATCCTCTACACCTCGGGATCGACCGGCAAGCCGAAGGGCGTGCTGCACACGACCGGCGGCTATATCGTCTTTGCATCGATGACGCACCAGTACGTGTTCGACTATCACGACGGCGACATCTATTGGTGCACCGCCGATGTCGGCTGGGTGACCGGGCACAGCTACATCGTCTACGGGCCGCTCGCCAACGGCGCCGTCACCATGATGTTCGAGGGCGTGCCCAACTATCCGAGCATGTCGCGCTTCTGGGAGGTCGTCGACAAGCACAAGGTGAACATCGTCTACACCGCACCCACCGCCATCCGCGCGCTGATGCAGGCCGGTGATGGACCGGTGAAGAAGACCTCGCGTGCGAGCCTGCGCCTGCTCGGTACTGTCGGTGAGCCGATCAATCCCGAGGCCTGGGAATGGTATTACCACGTGGTCGGTGACGATCGCTGCCCGATCGTCGATACCTGGTGGCAGACCGAGACCGGGGGCATTCTCATCACCCCGCTGCCGGGCGCGACCAGGCTCAAGCCTGGTTCGGCGACGCGGCCGTTCTTCGGCGTCATCCCGCAGATCGTCGATGCCATCGGAGAACCGCTGGAAGGCGCGTGTGCCGGCAATCTATGCATCGCCGATGCCTGGCCCGGCATTATGCGCACCGTCTATGGCGACCACGAGCGTTTCGTGCAGACCTATTTCTCCACCTATCTCGGCCGCTATTTCACCGGCGACGGTTGCCGCCGCGACGAGGACGGCTTCTACTGGATCACCGGGCGTGTCGACGACGTCATCAATGTCGCCGGTCACCGCCTCGGCACCGCCGAGGTCGAGTCGGCGCTGGTCGCTCATCCGAAGGTGTCGGAAGCGGCCGTTGTCGGCTTCCCGCATGACATCAAGGGACAGGGCATCTATGCCTATGTTACCCTGATGGCGGGCGAGGAGCCGAACGACGCGCTCCACACCGAGCTCGTCGCCTGGGTGCGCAAGGAGATCGGCCCGATCGCGTCGCCCGATGTGATCCAGTTCGCACCCGGCCTGCCGAAGACGCGGTCGGGTAAGATCATGCGCCGTATCCTGCGCAAGATCGCCGAGGATGAGTCCAGCAATCTCGGCGACACCTCGACGCTCGCCGATCCGACCGTGGTCGACGATCTCGTCACCAACCGGCAGAACAAAAAGGTCGCCTCCGCCTGAGCGGGGCTTGCTCCGGATGACGCTGCGGAAGGCGGATCGGAGAACGCGCTCGGCGCTGCTGAGATAACCTACTCCCCAACCGTCCCCCGCAAGCTACTGTTCCGACTCTGACGGTCCGACCCCGGACCGTCAGGTAAGGAACACTAGCTAATTCGATGCTTTGCGATGCGGCACCAACACAATGAGACGGGCTCAAGCGTTGGCGC
>JANQIP010000191.1 GCA_028282095.1 Xanthobacteraceae bacterium
ACGAGCCGAAGTCCTGGGCCGGGCGGCCGCGATTGAAATGACTCGCCTTTTTGTTTCCTGCAGCGTCGGTCCTGCGAGATGTGTGAATACGATAGCCGCAAAGCGGGGAGAGGTGAACTCCGCGGGCCGGTGAGCCAATGCATGATCTAATCCGAGAAATCTGCCAGTTTTTCGGGATCATGCTTTGTCTTGTCGCATGATCTTGTCCGAAAAGTCTGCCAACTTTTCGGGATCATGCGTCCTCATTGAGCAGCACAGCGGCGTAGGGTGGGCAAAGGCGCGCCAAGAGCGCGCCGTGCCCACGCGGTCAAGGCCGCCGAACACTAATTGGTGGGCATGCTTCGCATGCCCACCCTACAAGTCTTTTCGATCTGCCACCTTTTCGGGATCATGCTTTGTCTTTGCTTGATCGCATGATCTAATCCGAAAAAATCTGGCAACTTTTCGGGATCATGCTGTGTGGCGGGATTGGACTGGCTGACGGCGCGGCCGATTGCGCATCGCGGCCTGCATGACGCCGCAGCCGGCGTAATCGAGAATACGCCGTCGGCCGTCGCGGCGGCGCTTGATGCCGGCTACGGCATCGAGGTCGATCTGCAGCCGAGCGCCGACGGCGAGGCGATGGTCCACCACGATTACACGCTCGACCGCCTGACCGAAGCAAGCGGCGCGGTCGAGAATTTCACCGCGGCTGCCCTCAAGCGGATCGCTTTCAAAGGCACCACCGACCGCATGATGACGCTCGGCGATCTCGTCGACCTCGTCGGTGGTCGCACCATGCTCGTGCTCGAACTAAAAAGCCGATTTGAAGGTAAGACCCACCTCGCGCTACGCACCGCCGAGGTTCTCGCCGGCTGTACCGGGCGGGTCGCAGTGATGTCTTTCGATCCCGCCCTTGTTTCGGCGCTGCGCAGGCACGCGCCACACCTTGCCCGCGGGATCGTGGTCCAGCGCCCGGGCGCTGCGCGTTCCGACGGTTCCGCCCGGTCGACCGCGGCGCTTCAACGCAGTGTCGCGTTCCTGCTCCACACGGCTCTTGCCCGCCCCCATTTTATCGCCTGTCGCCTGCAGGATATCGCGACGGTCCCGCCACGGGTCGCCCGTTCTTTGTTTGGTCGGCCGACCCTTACTTGGACCGTGCGTTCCGAAGGCGAACGCCGGCAGGCGATGCGCCATGCCGACCAGATAATCTTCGAGGGGTTCAGACCGGCGGTGCCGGAACGAACGTGATGGCTGAATGGACTCAGACGGCATCCGTATTCGCGTCGTCCCGGCGATCAACGAGATCGCAGCGCCGGCGTGGGACGCTTGCGCCAATCCCGGATACGCCGATCGGCTTGCTTCGCCCGTGAGGCCATTCAATCCGTTCGTTGCTCACGCCTTTCTGGCTGCGCTGGAGCAGTCGCGCTCGGCCACGGCACGGACCGGCTGGCAGCCCTGCCACCTCGCGCTCGAGGGCGCGGACGGCACCGTGGCCGCCGTCGCGCCGTGCTATCTCAAATCCCATTCGCGTGGCGAATACGTCTTCGATTACGGATGGGCGGAGGCCTATGAGCGGGCGGGCGGACAATATTATCCGAAGCTCCAGGTCGCAGTCCCCTTCACGCCGGTCGCCGGCGCGCGGTTGATGGTGCGACCCGGACCGGAGGCGGCACGCGCGCAGGCGGGGCTCGCGCAAGGGCTCATCGAACTCGCACGGCGACACACGGCCTCCTCCGTTCACATCACCTTCCCGACGGAGCCGGAATGGAGGCTTGCCGCCGAGCACGGATTCCTGCAGCGCATGGATCAGCAGTTCCATTGGGAAAACAAAGGCTTTACCAGCTTTGATGATTTTCTTGCGGCGCTGTCGGCGCGCAAGCGCAAAGTGATCCGGCGCGAGCGGCGCGAAGCGAGCGAGCCCGGCATCGACATTGCCTGGCTTACCGGTTCCGACCTCACCGAGAGCGTTTGGGACGCGTTCTTCGCCTTCTACATCGACACTGGCTCGCGCAAATGGGGGCGGCCTTACCTCACCCGCGAATTCTTCTCGCAAATCGGACAAAGCATGGCCAACAATATATTGCTGGTCATGGCGAAACGGGCGGGCCGCACAATCGCCGGCGCACTCAATTTCATCGGCTCGGATACGCTTTATGGACGGCATTGGGGGGCGATGGAGCATCATCCCTGCCTGCATTTCGAGCTCTGCTATTATCAGGCGATCGAGTTTGCGATTGCGCACCGGCTGGCGCGGGTGGAGGCCGGCGCCCAAGGCGAGCACAAGCTCGCTCGCGGCTATCTGCCCACCACGACCTATTCGGCGCATTACATTGCCGATCCGGCGTTGCGCCGGGCGGTCGCCGACTATCTCAGCCATGAGCGCGCCTATGTCGAAGCGGCGGGCCGCGAACTCGCCGAAGCCAGCCCGTTCCGCAAGGACCTCGCCCTCGAAGTCGATTAGAGCATGTCTCGAAAAGTTGCAGACTTTTGGGACAAGATCATGCGACAGAAGAAAGAGATATGGAGCGCGACTGATTTAACCTGAATGGATCGCGCTCCAGGGCCCAATAACCTCTCCCCGCAAGCGGGGAGAGGTTAAGATCAACATGAGCGGTCAAGACAAAGATAAAGCGAGCGCTGTTGATTCGAGGCGAAGCGACCGCGCTTCATGGCGTTTCCTTCTCCCCGCTTGCGGGGAGAAGGTGGCGAGCCGGCCCTTGCCGCGAGCCGGATGAGGGGCCTCTTCCCCTTCGCGAGGGCTGCTCGCCCCTCACCCGCCGCGCTTCGCGCGTCGACCTCTCCCCGCAAGCGGGGAGAGGTAACGATCAAAAAGCCCCCACACCCGCATGAGCGATACGCAAAGGGAAAGGAAGCGCCGTTGATTCAACCTGATTCAACCGCGCTTCTCGCCTTGACGGGCCGCCATGCGGCCTGCGAGAGATGCTGTCCTCCGGAATACCGAGCGAGAGGCGGCCATGGCGAGCTACGACCCCAACAATGTGTTTGCAAAAATCCTGCGCGGCGAACTGCCCTGCCATAAGGTCTACGAGGACGACCTCGCTTTCGCCTTTCTCGACATCATGCCGCGCGCGCCCGGCCATACGCTGGTGATCCCGAAAAAGCAGGTGCGCACGATTTTCGATGTCGCGCCCGACGACCTCGCGCATATCCACAAGGTCGCTCAGAAGATCGCCAAGGCCACGGTGAAGGCTTTCAACGCCGACGGCGTCACGATCCATCAGTTCAACGAGGCGTCAGGCGGGCAGGTCGTGTTCCACCTGCATGTGCATGTACTGCCGCGTCACCAAGGCGAGCCGCTCAAGCCGGCCGCAACATTCCACGAGGAGCCGGCCGTGCTGGCCGACCAGGCCGCCAAGCTCGCCGCCGCCCTCGCCGAGGGCTAGCGCTGTTAATGCTCTATGGCGATCCAAGGCGCGATTGCTTCGGGATAAATCGGTCGCGCCCTCAGGTCTGATCCGGTTTCGGCCATCCATCTCCCCGTTTCCGGGCGAGTAGGATGGTTTGATAATCGCATGCCGGATCCTCGACCACGAACTCTCTCATCGAAACCCCTGCCGCCGCCAGGATGCTGGTGTACTCCTCCGGCGCAAGGCTCGCATGGTAGACGGCGTCGTCTCCGACCTGTCCTCCCGTTTCCCCGTCGCACGGACCGACCGTCAGCATGAGTGCGCCGTCAGGCTCGAGCAGACCGGCCAAGCGCGGCAAGACCGACCGCTGTTCCGCGCGGGTGAGATGGAAGAAGCTGTTCCAGCCGATGATCCCATCGAACCGATCGACCAGATCGAGCGCGCGCATGTCGGCGATGCGCCAGTCGCCGTCAGGCCATCGGGAGCGCGCGAGCCGGATCATTGCGTGCGACGCGTCGAGGCCGGCAACCCGATATCCCTTGGACATGAAATAGGCCGCAATAGGCTGGCCCGCGCCGCAGCCGAGATCGAGGATCGCGGCGCCAGGCCGTAATCCTTCGGTGAAACGGTCAAGCCATGCCCGCTCGTGCAGTCCCTTGGGCCGCTCCGCGTCGAAGCGGGCAGCATTCCGTTCGTAGACGTCCTGCGTCCGGCTGGCGAGTTCTATGAGATCGTCGCTCACTTTGCCGCGCCATTCCCTTGCGCCTTAGATCTCCTCGCGCGGTGCGCGGACCCGCGCCGCTCCGCCCCGGATCCGACCTAATGCGTCCACGGGCTGCGCCGCGTGTAGGCGAAATTCTCGGCGTAAGTGACCGGGCGGACGACCGGCTCTTTCGGTTCCTGCACCTCGTAGGGGATGCCTCTGCTTTCGCAGTAGGCGATCGCCTCTTCCTTGGTGTCGAAGCGCAGTTGGATCTGCTGGCGCATGTCGCTCGAACTGGTCCAGCCCATCAACGGCTCGACCTGCTGCGGTTCGGCCGGCGCATATTCGAGCATCCAGTGCCGGGCGCGCGCACCGCCCGACTGCATGGCGGTTCTGGCGGGCTTGAAGATGCGAGCGAGCATGACGGCCTCACGACTCATAACAGGCACCAAGGACGCCACCGGACCGGCATCCTGTTGGTTCAATGGATCGGCTGGTCGGGGCAGCAGGATTTGAACCTGCGACCTGGAGTACCCAAAACTCCCGCGCTACCAGGCTGCGCTATGCCCCGCAGGACAGGCGCAAGACCCATCCGGCCTCCGAATACACACTTCGTGCGCGGCCAGCAACCACACGCCGCGCAGCGACAGGGCTGCAGAACCATTGGAGCGCCATCGTCTCAGCTTGATTCAACCGCGCTCTCTTTTTCTTTGTTTTGTCGCATGATCTTGTCCGAGAAGTCTGCCGACTTTCCGGATCATATGCTCTGTTTGGTCGCATTGTCCGCGGCGAACCGTTTTCCACGCCCGGATCGAGTCCGAGGGCGGGCTTCGGCGGAAAATGCTCCGACCGCAACGAATGCGACAACCGAGGACAGGCAGGAATGACCTTCAGTCCGACCGAAGGAGTTTGCTACGGCGCCGCTTGCTTGCCGGAGAAGATCGGGTGGCCGATCCGGTCGCCGGGCGCCAGGCCCAGCTTTGCGGCGGTTCCCGCAGCAACCTCCAACACCGCCCGCACCGGCCCGCCGGACGAGATGATCCGCTCGGACAAAGGTTCGGTGCGTTCGGCGATCCGCCGAATGCGGCCGTCGGAACGAATGAAGATCATATCGAGGGAAATGTAGGTATTGCGCATCCACATCGATACGTTGGCTTCGCGCTTGAAGTCGAACAGCATGCCGTGACCTTCCGGCAGGCTCCGGCGAAACATCAGGCCGCGCGCCCGCTCTTCGTCGGTCGATGCGAGTTCGACAGAAAACACGCGAACCCCGTCGCGCGTCGTGATTTCAACGATCTGCGAGCCACGCCCGACCGCGAGGTCGCCGCCCGCCAGCACGGTCGCGAGCGCAGCAAGAAGCGCAAGCGCGATCGCCAGGCTGCGGCTGTTCCGCAAGCCGGCCGAGAAAAAGCGGAACAATCGGCCTCTTGGGCGATGCAAGAACACACCCCGCATGATCACGTAAACGCGCCGATCAATGCGACACGAGCGCGTGCGGCCCCCCGTCCGGCCGCACCTCGGCTGCCATCAGTCCTTTCGGCCCGGGTCCAAAGCGCACGAGAACGGTCTGACCCGGACGGAGTTCCGTGATGCCGTAACGCCGCAGCGTTTCCATATGCACGAAAATGTCCGGCGTACCTTCGCCGCGGGTCAGGAACCCGAATCCACGCAGACGGTTGAACCACTTCACGACGGCGCGTTCAAGGCCGCTTGTGGGCGTGACCGTGACATGCGTGCGGGGCGGCGGCATCTGCGCGGGATGCACCGCCGTCGATTCGTCCATCGAGACGATACGGAAGGCCTGCAGCCCTTTCGGGCGCGCCAGGGCTTCACAGATGACGCGAGCCCCTTCGTAGGCGGTCTGGAAGCCGTCGCGCCGCAGGCAGGTGACATGCAGCAGAACGTCGGGCATGCCATTGTCGGGCACGATGAAGCCATAGCCCTTGGCCACATCGAACCATTTGATCACGCCGGCCACTTCGACGACGGCGGTCGCCGCTTCCTCGGCGAGTCCCCCCACCGATTCCTCGCCATAGGCCAAACCAGGTCCCTTGGACCCGATATCGTCAGATCCGAACTCGTCCGTCGCCATGAGGACGTACGCCGCCGCTTCCTGGCGCCTCTTTGAGGGCGCTTGAACGAATCTTCTAGCTCAAACATATCGACGCGATCGGCGATGGAAAACAGGAAAATGCACATCGCGCAAGCGGCGCTTTGCTGAACCTGTGCAAGACGTCTGGTATTCGGTCAGAAATCGAATCAAATCAATGTGCAATGAATGGCTCAAGAACGAGGCCAATATCGTCTCGGATCACGAGATCGGCGAGGGCATCGAACTCAGTCGGTTCGCGATTGAGAATCGCGAGTCGCGCGCCGGTCTGCTTGGCAAGAAGCGGCATCGCGGCGGCCGGCCAGACCACCAGCGATGACCCGATGGCGAGGAACAGATCGCACTGTCGGGTAAGTGATTCGGCGCGGCGGAGCGCGGCCTCCGGCATCGCCTGACCAAAGGAGATCGTCGCCGTCTTGACGTAGCCGCCACAGCGGCAATCGGGCGCGCGGCCGCCCTGCTCGGAAAAGCGCGCCCGCACCCATTCGATCGTATAGCGTTGGCTACAGTCGAGACAGGCGGCATAGGTGGTGTTGCCGTGCAGTTCGACTACGTCGTCGGCGTCGATCCCCGACGCTTGATGGAGATTGTCGATGTTCTGGGTTACCACCCCCGGCGCCTTCCCGGCGCGGTAGAGACTTGCGAGCGCCCGGTGGCCGCGACCCGGCCGCGCCAGCGCAAACTTTTCTTCCATCGCGAATCGCCGCCGCCAGGATTCGTCGCGCATCTCCTGCTGCTCAAGGAAGGCGTCGAACGGGATCGGACTGAACTTCTCCCACAGGCCGCCGGGCGAGCGGAAATCAGGAATGCCGCATTCGGTCGAAATCCCGGCACCGGTGAAGGGCAGCACCATGTCCGCGGATTCGATCAGTCGCGCGAGCAGATCCCGGCCTGTCTGTACGTCAGGTGCGATCATATATGCCTTCCGCGCGGTGCGCCGTCGGCACCGCCCGTCTTTCCTATTTCAGTCGTCACGAGGCTCTCATGAGATATCTGCATACTATGCTGCGCGTGCGCAACCTCGACGCCGCCCTCGACTTCTATTGCAACAAGCTCGGCCTCGAAGAGGTACGCCGGGTCGATAGCGAGAAGGGCCGCTTCACGCTGATCTTTCTCGCTGCGCCCGATGACAAATCGGCGGTCGCTGCAAGCGGCGAACGGCCGGCGCCAACAGTCGAGCTGACCTACAATTGGGACCCTGAACATTACGGCGAAGCGCGTCATTTCGGCCATCTCGCCTTCGAGGTCGATGACATCTATGCGACCTGCGACCGCCTGATGAAAGCGGGCGTCACCATCAACCGGCCGCCGCGCGACGGCATGATGGCGTTCATTCGCTCGCCCGACAACCAATCGATCGAGCTCCTGCAGAAAGGCGAGGCGTTGCCGTCGCGGGAGCCATGGGCGTCGATGCCGAATACGGGCCACTGGTGAGGAGCAGCGCGAAAAAAAGCTCGTAGGCCGGCGGATGGCCGCCCCGCCTCGGTTTTCTCGCTCAAAGCATGTCCGCGCACGGCCGCAGCGCGGAGGCCTTCGGCCCGACCAGGCGCGATCAGCATCCCGAGCGAAGCGTTTTCGGATCCGGCGCGCGGTGCTGCTTGCCGCTGCCTTTAAAGGCCTCTATATGTCGCCAACTCAAGATCGCCTGCGCCGCCCGCGCGGGCGAAGCTGCGCGCCCATCGTCTAGCGGTCTAGGACGTCGCCCTTTCACGGCGAAAACAGGGGTTCGAGTCCCCTTGGGCGCGCCAGACTTGGCCTCGTGCCGGAGGGCTCTGGATCGGATTGTTGGAGATCAGAGCGCCCCCCGCCAGTCCCGACGACGGCCGGATCGATGTGCGGCTGTGTCCGGCGAGAAGCAGTACGATCATGGCGCTGCATTCCGGGTGCGACGGTGCAAGATCGACGGAGCGGCGGCAAGCCGAGGGGAAGTCAAGCGTAAGCCTTCCAGGAAGCGGACCCCTATCCGCCTAGAGCGCGATTGCTTTAGGTTGAACCGATCGCTCTCTCTTTCACTTTGTTCGGTTGCATGATCTTGTGCGAAAAGTCTGCCAGTTTTTCGGGATCATGCTGATCTCTTTGTTCGATCGCATGATTTTTTCCGACAAAGCCTGCCGACTTTTCGGGATCATGCTCTAAGCTGTCCGCCACGGGTCCGACATCTAAGGCAAGAGCCGGCGACATGCTCAATCAGCGAGATTTCATCGACGAACTCGTGTCGATCTGTGGCAAGCGCTACGTGCACGTGACCGCAGCGTCGCTCGAGCGGTTTCGAAAGGGCTGGCGCTCGGGAGAAGGGGAAGCGGAGGCGGCGGTCGAGCCGGGCAGCCTTCTTGAGTTGTGGCGCGTCCTGAAGGCCTGCGTGAATGCCGACCGCATCGTCATCATGCAGGCCGCCAATACCGGCCTCACCGAGGGCTCAACGCCGAACGGCAACTACGACCGCCCCGTCGTCGTGATCAATACGTTACGGCTCTCGAAACTCCATCTGCTCAAGGGTGGCACGCAGATCGTCAGCCATGCGGGCGGGACTCTGTTCGAGCTCGAAAATCTCCTGAAACCGTTCGGTCGCCAGCCTCATTCGGTCATCGGATCATCGTGCATCGGCGCCTCGATCGTGGGCGGCGTCTGCAACAACTCGGGTGGCGCCTTGGTGCGGCGCGGCCCGGCCTATACGGAGCTCGCGCTCTACGCCCAACGGCGCGCCGACGGATCGCTCCACCTCGTCAACCATCTCGGGATGAAGCTGGGCGATAGTCCAGAAGAGATCCTCACCCGCCTCGATCGCGGGGAGATCTCCGACGATGACATTATCGAGACGAACGCCCGGGCGTCCGATGACGAATATGCGAGCCGCGTGCGCGAGATCGACGCCGATACGCCGGCACGCTTCAACGCCGATGCGCGGACACTCCACGAGACCTCCGGCTGCGCCGGCAAGCTCGCGGTGTTCGCGGTCCGGCTCGATACTTTTCCCACCGAAACGGGCGAGCGCGTCTATTATATCGGCACCAACGACACGGCGGAGCTCACCGCGTTACGCCGGGCCTTGCTCGCCGAGTTCGATCCGCTGCCGGTCAGCGCCGAGTATCTGCACCGCGACACCTTCGACGTCGCCCGCATCTACGGCAAGGATTCGCTGCTCTTGATCCACTGGCTGGGCACCGAGTGGCTCCCGTCGATCTTCAAGATGAAGGGAAGGCTGGACGGAACCTTCAACGGCCTTTCGGTGCTACCAAAAAACCTCGTGGATCGCATCATGCAGGGGCTGTCGCGGCTCTTTCCCGAGGCATTGCCGCGGCGCATGCTGGAATGGCGCGACCGGTTTGAGCACCATCTTATTCTGAAGGTCGGCGCCCCCGCGGCCGAGCGCACCGAAGCGCTGCTGGACGAGATCGTCGGCAGCAAGGCTTGGTTCGCCTGCGACGAGAAGGAGGCGAAGCTCGCCGGCCTGCATCGTTTCGTCGCCGCCGGGGCGGCGGCGCGATACGGCGTGTGCAACCCCGACACGGTTGAGGATGTCCTGCCACTCGACATCGCGCTCCGGCGCAACGACCCGGACTGGTTTGAGACCCTGCCCGAGGCGATCGAGAAAGACCTCGTCGCAAAATTCTACTACGGCCATTTCCTGTGCCACGTGTTCCATCAGGACTACGCGGTGCGCAAAGGCGCGGATCCGAAGCGGGTCAAGCAGGCCATGCTCGCTCTTCTCGACCAACGCGGCGCCGAGTATCCGGCCGAGCACAATGTCGGCCATTTGTATGAGGCAAAACCGGCGCTGGCGAACTTCTATCGCGAGCTCGATCCGACCAACAGCTTCAACCCCGGCATCGGCCGGACATCGAAGCAGAAAACCGCCACCGAATGACCGGACAGGCGGCGATCTGAATGGGTCGCGGACTGGTTATGGGCCGGGGGCGGCCAGCGCGATCGCACGGCCGCCCTCCCCTACCCAACTGCCATTGCCAGGCATCGGATATACTGTCACCTTTCTCGGGCCAGTTTTGGGGCGCGGGGCGGCCGACCTGCGGGCGGCGGTGTTTCCACGCCAGCACATGATCCCGAAAAGCGGGCAGGCTTTTCGGACAAGATCAAACGACCAACAAAGAGAAATGAGCGTGGTTGATTCGACCTGAGTGAACAACGCGCCAAGGGAGTGAGGACCGGATGGGGCTGTCCGCATGCCACAACTTTCATGATTTTCGCGAGCTCGCGCGGCGCCGGCTGCCCGCGCCGATCTTCGACTATATCGACGGCGCGGCGGACGACGAGGTAACAAAGCGTCAGAACACGGCGAGCTTCGAGCGCTGCGATCTGGTGCCCAACGTGCTGCGCGGCGTGGCCGAGATCGACATGTCGGTCACCATGATGGGGCAGAAGCTGGACGTGCCGTTCTACTGCTCACCGACGGCGTTGCAACGGCTGTTCCACCACACCGGGGAACGGTCAGTGGCGGCGGCGGCGGCGAAATACGGCACGTTGTTCGGCGCATCGTCGCTCGGCACGGTGAGCCTCGAGGAGCTGCGCCAGAAGCACGACACGCCGCAGGCTTACCAGTTCTACTTCCACAAGGACCGCGGGCTGAACAAAGCGATGTTGGAGCGCGCCAAGAGCGCGGGCATCGACGTGTTGATGCTGACGGTCGACGCCATCACCGGAGGCAACCGTGAACGCGACCTGCGCACGGGCTTCACCATCCCCTTCAAGCTTACCCTCGGCGGCATGGCGGCGTTCGCGATCAAACCGCTCTGGGGCATCAACTACGTCACCCACGAGCCCTTCAAGCTGCCCCAGCTCGACGAGCACGTCGATATGGAAGCCGGCACCATGTCGATCGGCAAGTATTTCACCGATATGCTCGACCCCGCGATGGACTGGGACGACGTGGCGAAACTGATCGAGCTCTGGGATGGCCAGTTCTGCCTCAAGGGCGTCATGTCCACCGAGGATGCGCGCAAGTCCGCCGCAATCGGCTGCAACGGCATCATCCTCTCGAACCATGGCGGCCGGCAGCTCGACGGCTCGCGCACGGCCTTCGATCAGCTCGAGGAGGTCGTCGACGCCGTGGGCGACCGGATCGACGTGATGATGGATGGCGGCATCCAGCGCGGCACGCATGTATTGAAGGCACTGGCACTCGGGGCCAAGGCCGTCGGCGTCGGGCGGCTCTATCTCTATCCACTCGCGGCCGCCGGTCAGGCCGGCGTCGAGCGGGCGCTTGGCCTCCTGCGCACCGAGATCGAGCGCGACATGAAGCTGATGGGCTGCCGCAGCGTGGCCGAGCTCTCGCGCGCCAACCTCGCCTTCCGCTGATCCCGACCCGGCGACAGGCGCGTGATCAGCGGGATCTCAACGCGATACGATCGCTTCTCCGCCAACTTCATGTCAGCCGCCGCCTGACAGTCACAGTCGCTTTTTCGGTCTGATCGAGTCCCGACACTAAGGAATACCACGCTATTCCGGTTCGAGCCGGAGCAACCGTCCATTGGACTGGTCGGTCAGGACATAGATGTGTCCGTCCGGGCCGACGCTGACGTCGCGGACGCGCGCACCGATATCGATCGATTTTTCGGCGGCGATGGTTCCGTCCTCATTGAGTTCGAGCCGGCGTATGTCGCGGCTCACCAAGCCTCCGCTCAGGAGATCGCCGTCCCAGTCGCTGAAGACGTCGCCGCGGTAGACGGCCAGACCGGATGGTGCCGTCGTGTCCATCCAGACCAAAACCGGATCGACCATGCCGGGCAAGCTTGTGTACGGCGAGATCAGTGAGCCGGAGCCGTAATTGCGGCTGTAGGTGGCTGCCGGCCAGCCATAGTTCTTGCCCGACTGAACATGGTTCAACTCGTCGCCGCCCAGCGCCCCATGTTCGTTGGCCCAGACCCAACCCGTCTGCGGATCGATAGCCATTCCCTGCACGTTTCGTTGGCCATAACTCCAAATCTCAGGCTTGGCGCCTTCGCGGCCAACAAAGGGATTGTCATCGGGGATCGAGCCGTCGTCGTTAAGCCGGATGACTTTGCCAAAATGCGTGCCGAGGTTCTGCGACTGCAGACGAATGGGGCGTCCATCGAAAGCGATGGGTGGATTACCGCCATCACCAATGCTGACCAGCAGCGTGCCGTCGGGCAGCCATAACAATCGGGAGCCGAAATGCGCAGTGCCGGTCTTGGGATCGGACACCTCGAAAATCACCTCAGGATCGCGGAGCGTGTCGCCGTCCAGAACGGCACGAGCCACGGTGGTCCGGTTGGCGCCGCGGTTGCCAGCAGCATAGGTGAGGTAGACAAGGCCGTTCTCGCTGAAACGCGGATGAACGGCCACATCGAGCAAGCCGCCCTGGCCGGCGGCAAAGACCTTCGGCACACCCTTGATCGGAGCCGCCTCGAGCGCGCCGTTGCGGAACCGGCGCAGCCGGCCCGGGCGTTCGGTGATCAGGGCGGAACCGTCGGGCAGCCATGCCAGCCCCCAGGGATGCTCCAATCCACCGACGACGGTGGCAATCCGGTATCCCGTGTCTGGGGTAACGGCGCCCCGAGACATGAATGGTTCCGCCCGCGCGTCGCCGGTCGACACGCCGGCCATGCCCGCGAGCGTTGCCGCAAGAACCATCGAGAAAATACGCCGACCAATCATGTTTGCCGCTCTCAGAGATGCTTCCACATCTTGCCGTGGATCGGAGACTCTCGGCCTAATATATTGTTGTATGATCTCGTCCGAAAAGAGCCTGCAGCTTTCGGAATCGGGCTCCGACGCCGCAGGCTATTTCTCGCCCTGGACGATTCCCGTTTCGACCGCATTCATGACAAGCGTGTCCGGATTACGGATGCAATAATCCTTCAGCTTCTCGATATCCTCCTTGAACGCTTCGACCTTGACAACGGTGTTGTCGCGTTTGGCGTTGTAGTAACCGCTCAGCCAAAGCGCGATGGAGTTGGGATCGGCTACTTTGTATGCCAACCACTGATCGCAGGTGATCTCTGCGACATCGATCGTGGTCTGCGCCTTGACTGGAAGGACGACGGTCATGGCCGCGGCCGTGGCGAGTGCGGTTAATCCGAACGCTCTCATCGCGTGAACTCCGATTTTCGATTTCGTCTTGAGTATGCGATCGAATCTATCAACGGACTTGATCGTGGGCTGGTTCCAAAGTCACCACCACCGGCTGTGCCTGGGTAGTGATCTCTCGACTGGTCGATAGCAAAGAGGCGCGCGCAATGAGCAAAATCCTGATCGTGCCGGGACTGAACGGCTCCGGCCCCGATCATTGGCAGACGCGGTGGGAGGCCTGCCTGCCCAATTGCGAACGCGTCATGCAGGCCGACTGGGAGCATCCCAGGCGCGCGCCTTGGGTCGCCGCCCTGCTGGCGGCGGTCGACCGCAATCCCGACAGCATCGTCGTCGCCCACAGTCTCGGCTGTGCGCTGCTCGCCAATGCGGTCAAAGAATACCCGCACATCAAGGTGCGGGCGGCGTTGCTGGTCTCGCCCAGCGATGTCGACTGGGTCGCGCCGATCGAGGACCCGTTGCGCGATTTCGCGCCGATGCCGCTTGAGCGCTTTGCGTTCCGCACCATCGTCGTCGCCAGCGAGAACGACCCTTATGTCAAGCTCGAGCGCGCCCGGTTCTTCGCCGCGGAATGGGGCGCCGCGTTCATCGATATCGGCGCCAAGGGCCACATCAACGCGGACTCGCAACTCGGCGATTGGCCGGAGGGGCTAGCGATACTGAAGAAGCTGACGGAGCAGGAGTGATACGTTTTCCGAGTGCTTCGGGCTAGATTGGGATCCTTTAACCTCCCCCTGAAAAGGGCTATTGGATTCACACATATCCGGCTTCAAGCGTGCGCGTTGCCTTCTCCCCGCTCGCGGGGAGAAGGTGGCGAGCGGCACTTGCCGCGAGCCGGATGAGGGGCCTTTTCCTCTTCACGCGGGCTGCTCGCCCCTCACCCGCCGCGCTTCGCGCGTCGACCTCTCACCGCTTGCGGGGAGAGGTAAAAAAAATGGCGCAATACGCCGATCGATCCATCCTATGGAATGGAGTCAGTTCGCATCGCCAAAAACTAAAGATGCCGATCGGTGGATTTTGGTATCACCTCTCCCCGCAAGCGGCTATTTAATTCACACGTCTTGGACCTAAACAAAAAGAGATTCAAGATCAGATACTTAACCGATCCGCGACATTGAACGCGCCGAGGTCTTGGGCCGGGCTGCCGAGATTGAAACGACTCGCCTTTTTGTCTCTTGCAGCAGCGGTCTTGCGAGATGTGTGAGTACGATAGCTGAAAGGGGAAGGTCAGCGAGCCGCGCAGGCTTGGCGGCATGCTCGCCGGGAGGGGTTGTTGTCGAATTGAGGCGACTGTCGAGCAGCTCTTGATCCGTTCGTCCCCGCGCAAGCAGGGACCCAGGATGTACTGCCAAGGCTGATTTCCCGCTTTCGCGGGAATGAACGGAATGCGCAGGCCGGTTGAACAGGACCCCTGACGCTAGTGATGCGGCACCAACGCTTGGGGTCGCCTCATTGTGTTGGTGCCGCATCACAAAGTAACGGATTAGCTAGTGTTCCGGGCTGACGGTCCGGGATCGGACCGTCAGAG
>JANQIP010000163.1 GCA_028282095.1 Xanthobacteraceae bacterium
CTCGTCTCATTGTGTTGGTGCCGCATCACAAAGCATCGGATTAGCTAGTGTTCCTTACCTGACGGTCCGGGGTCGGACCGTCAGAGAAGGAAACACTAGCGCGCAGCCAAGCCTGCAAAGGCCGCGCAAGCTTGCCCGCGCCGCTCGCCGACCTACTCCTTCCAGGGGGAGGTAATAGGGTTCCAAACCGCGATCCATTCAGCTTGAATCAATCGCCCTCTGTTTCATTTATTGCATGATCTGGTCCGACACGTCTGCAGCTCTTCGGGATCATGCTCTAATTCGGATTTCTGCAGATCGCTGCGATTAGGGTGCGGTACCATCGCCCGAGCGTCAGTTTGATGACCCCGATTATCGGGGCCATGACGCGATCGTAAATCGATGCGAGGCGAACGGCGAGCGCGACGATCGCCATGATCGGGGTCAGGATGACCAAAGCGAGGCCCGCCACTGCAAAATCCAAGAGCGATTTCATCATCGGCCGCCAGTCCGCAACCGGTTTGTCCACGATGTCGAGAAAGAGAGCGTCGCCGATGCGTGAATAGGTCCGCGGATGAAGACGCAGCGGGTTCATGTGGGCTGCAAGCCTGATGCCCGCCGGCAACCCTTGCAGCTTGCACAAGATCTGCACGATACGCGCCTCGGCCCTGAGTGGCAGCGAAACGAGTATGAAGTCGACCCGACCGCAGCGGGAGTATTCGACGAGATCGTCGACAGTGCCGAGCTTTGGCACGCCACTGCTCAGCGGCGGCGATCGCTCGTCGTTGCGATCGTCGAACACGCCACAAATGGACAGATCGCTGTGCGACTCCGTGCCGATCGCGTGTACGAGCGCCTCACCCCGCTCCCCGCCCCCGAGGATGGCCAAGCGCCAGCACAGCCATCCGGCATCGGTCCAACGCAGGACCAACGCCCTGAGCGCCAACCGCCAGCCGCATAACGCCGTGAAGCCAACCGCAAACCAGCTCACAACCCATGAGTCGAAAGCCCCGTTTCCATTTTGCTGATTGCTCGTAAGAAACGATATCGCAAGCACGATTGCGAAGAGAAGGGTCCAAGCAAGGCTCAGACGTATGAGTTGGCCTGAGCCGGTATGAAAGATCGAAAGCTCGTACAAGCCAAAGGACTGAAATGCTGTAACCGCGGCGCAGGAAATCAAGATTGCCGCCGCAACATAAGATCCGTTTGCGCCATCGACCGGAAAGACAAGAATGGTATGAACTGCCAAGCCAGCCATGAAAATGAGGACCAGTTCGACTAACCGAACCAGGCCTGTCAATATGGCCGGCGAAATCGCCCTTTCGACAGGCGCGGCTGCGATTGGCGCCGCCCCGGAATCTGGCTTGCGTGCCTCGCCCATCTCGAACCCGTTCGAGGTCGAGGGCGATTCACCGACAGGTGGAGGCTCGCCGAGCGACATGGCTTCATCCGGATTGAGCTGCGAAGTGAACAGCTTGTGCTACTGGGCTTCAAAGACGCGTCGGACTTGGTACCTCAAGCGATCAAGTGATCACACCAGGCCGCCGCGCTGAAGGGCGTATGGTCCTTGTGTCGAGCCTCCCGATCACGTTCCGACCGCGGCATCCTGGGTCGGCGACGGCACGAAGTCGTAAGATTGCAATAACGTTGATGATCCGCCATTTCAGCATGATTTAACAATTAACGTTAACGGCTTTCCCGCGGGGCGAGCCTAGTGAGCGCGATTCATCCAGATCGAATCGACCGCGCTCTATTCCTGTATGCCTTCTCCCATGATCTTTCCCGAAAAGCCTGCCAGGTTCTCAGGATCATGCTCAAGCGCATGACCGCGCCCGTCGGACTTTCTTTGCGTTTCCATACCGCTTCGATTCGACGCGCCTCCGCCGATCACTGTGGGCTACACTCATATCCATTGTTTCCGCCGCCATGGAGCGCGCACGGCATCGCTTAATCAATGACCCGAATGCTTGGCGATTCAAATCGCCGAACCAGATTAACCATCGCGCAAACACGGACTCGCACCATAACCTTGCCGGAATTATACGTTTGTTTACCAAAGGCCACCAACGCACCACTTGGAGTGCTCGCCGATGAACTTCTATGCGACCCGCGATTATCTCGATGTGATCGCCGAAGTTTACTTCAAAGGACGGCACGCCTCCATAGAGGATGTCCGGATCGGCAGCGACGTGTTTCGCCTTCTCGTTGTCGACGGCAAGCATGTCGTCACCAGTGCCCAGTTCCTCGATTACCACGAGCCGCTCGATACCTCGGAAATCGGCACGATCACGCGTGAAACGAACTACGCTGATTTCGTGGCCCGCGATATCATTGCGCCGGATCAGTGGGATCAATACCGATTCAAAGGATTTGAGGCCGCGCCTTTTATCGACTGGTCGATGTTCCCCAGCTATGACGATTATGCGACCTACCTGCACGGTCGAAATAAACGTTTCGCCCGCACGCATGCGAACCGTAAGCGCAAGCTCGTCGACGCCTTCGGTGAACTCTCATTCAAGATGGACGACGACCAAGATGATGTTCTCGACCTGGTAAGGCTATGGAAGAAGCGTCAACTGCGCAATTCAGGAGAAATCGACTACTACGCCGACCCCAAGACGATGGAGTATCTTGATTTGCTGCGCCGCAGGGGCCGGCTCCTGTCGACCACCCTGCGCGCCGCCGGACGTCTTGTCTCGGCTTCGCTTGGCTTTGTTCATGACGGCATATGGGTCTGTTGGGTATTTGCCTTTGATCCTAAGCTCGCCAATTATTCATGCGGCCATCACCTTTTGCACGAGATGTTTAAGGAAAGCTATCGACTTGGTCACCGTCAATTCGATTTCTCGATCGGTGGCGAAGACTATAAGATGATTTATGCGACGCATATCCGTCTTTTGGGAACGATCGGTCAGCCGCCTTTGCCGCGACGCGTCGGTGCATGGGCAAAGCGCGAACTCAGGGAACGAACTCCCTCAATGTTCCAAGTGGTGAAGCATTTGAAGAAGGTCGCCAATCGCAATAAGAGCATTTATCAATCGTGGCTTCATGGCACCGAAGAAAGGGGCCGGACAGTATTGCCGGCCGCGTGGAGTCGGTTCGCCCAATAGAGGGCGACCAAGAACTGCAAGAGCAGATTCCAACTCTTTCTAGCAGGCCGCTTAAAAAGGGCTGACCACCCTTCGAGACGGGCCTTTCGGCCCTCCTCAGGGTGAGGTAACTCTTTGCAGCGCCGGCGCCAGTGCGTTCGGTCGTCACGAACGCGCCGGCAGCGGAACGGGCGATCGTTTCGTGGTCTGCCCCCACCCGATATAGGCGATCGCAAGGCCGATCAGAACCGCAAAGGCACGGCCCTCGTACAGATAGCCGATGCGCAAGACCTCGAACAGCGAGTAAATCACCACCGGGTGGAAGTACTGAAGGAAGCCGCGGGATTGATCGAACGCGTTGAAGGTTCGCCCCACGAACAGTCCGTAACCAAACAGGAACAGCGAGCCGCCGATCACGCCCCAGTCGACATACGGCAGGATGATTCCGGACGCATTGTTGAACTCCGCGATACCAAGACCGTCAAGAAAGGCCCGATATTCAACATCAAATCGGATGCCGACAACGCCGGAAAGCAGATCGCCGATCACAGGAAACCGATACAGCCAGCGAAAAGCCACCTCCCCTGAATAGAGCGGCTCGCCGATGTAGTTGTAGAATCCGAGAATATTATTGATCGCCGTCGCGTAATATATGCCCAGACGCTCCAGGCCGAACTGCATCAGATCGTCGTACAAATATTGATAGTGAGAAATCCACGACCGGTTGTATTCGAACAGAGTGAAGAAGACCGGGGCGCCGATGATCATCAGGATCGGCAGTGTCTGCCGGAACAACCGCAGCGGTAACTGCCCGTTCAACAGGCTGCCTCGGCAAAGCATGACCAGGCTCGGGAACAGGACTTCGATGAGCGCGATCCGCTCGGAATAGACCACGGCCCGAAGGCCGGCGACGAGGATGATCACGGCAAAGAAGAACAAGTATCGTCGCGGCGGCCGTTCGGCGAAGACAAAGAGCTTCGCGGTGTAGATACAGCAATAGGCGACGCCGAACTGCGTGGCGGTGGTCACGCCGGAAAATAGTTCGGCACGCTCCCTGATCTCATAGACGGCGCCGGGCTCCGCTTTCAGGGCGCTGAGCAGAAGGCCGGGCGACGAGATCGCCAGCGGGCCAAACCATAGGACATAGGCCGCCATGCAGGTCCAGAACAGCATGTCCAGGCAGCCATCACGAAACCGCACTTCCGGAAGAAGCGGTCCGGTGCGTCGGCCGACAAACGCGCCGACGCCAAGCAACACCACACCGGTCAGGAGCAGCACAACATAGGACTGCGAGAAAAAGAGCGGGGCGTCATAACCCGCCTGATTTGTCGTGATCACTTTCGGAGCAATCACAACGATCGAGACCGCAAGCGGCAGGACAATGAACGCGATGAAGCGGTCCGGATAAGTCCACCACGGCGGACTTGGGGAGGAGGCTGGCACCGGCGCTGAAAACTCGGTCATCGGGTTCACTCAGTCGATCGGACCGCACAGCGGATCAGGCTACACGACAGTCAATCCTGAACCGGCTTCCATCATCACTTGTCATATTTCAACGCGGTGGGCGCGGTCGCGGAAAACGTGCTCGCCCGGGCTTCGCCGGACGTTGGCCAAGTCTTGGACCGATACATCAGCAGCGCTCCGTAGATCATGACGGCGTTGAACGCCAAGGTCTCGCCCAGCACTGCGATCGGAACCGCAAGCGGCCCGACGGCCGCAACGGCGCCGATTGCGATCGCGATCAGAACGAGGAGACTGACGGAGGCCGCCGCGGTCCACCATGCGTCGCCGCGCAACGCGATGAGAACGGTGCCTGCCGTCGCGGTCAGCGTCGAGACCGTTGCGGCGCCCAACACGATCAGCGCGACGGGCAAGTCAATCCGTTCCGCCAATCCCGGAAAAAAAGAGGTGGCGATGAACAAACAGCCGGACGCCACGGGGAAATAGAACAAGCCAAGCGCGATCGTGAGCCGACGGAATCGCGTCAGATTGTGACGAAATCGGTGCAAATCGTCCTCATGCGCCTGGCGGATCAGTTCGGTCCCCAATTGGATATTGAGGGCCTGAACGATGACGCCCGGCACGGAAGCGATTTTCCGCGCGACCTCGAATCCCGGAATGGTGGCGGAAAATCCAAACAGCCGCAGCAGCACGATCGGGAGCTGTTCGATCGCGGCCAAGAGAGCGCCGCTCAGAATGAACTGCCCTGCCGCCGAGATTTCTCGGCGCCAGCGTTCGACGGAAAGCGGAATGCGTGGCGCCAGCAACCGCAGTCCGTCGCGGCCCTGGAAGAAGGAAAAGAAAAGCGCGCAGCCGCCATAGGACAACACCGTCGAAAGTGCGATCAGCACAAAGTCGTCGACTCGCAACCAAAACTGGGCGGCGAGAATGAGCAGGCTCAGGGTCAGCGGCGGCGCCAGATAGAACAGCGTAATCGCTTTCAACGGCTGTCCGATCGAAATGAACCAGCGTTCTTGGGCGCGGCAAATCGGCAGGATCACTATCAGCGCCGCGATCTGGGCAAGATCGGCGGACCGCAGCCCGACAAGCGGCCCCAGGAGCGGCAGCAGCGCCAGCCATATCAGGACATAGATCGGCACGCAGTCGGCGCCGTCCGGCCGCGGACCGCCGGTCCCGGATCCCCGGGCGAGAAGGCTGCGCAAATAGCCATGAATCAGGAATTGATCGATGGGACCGAGCAGCAAGAGCGCGAGAGCGAGATTCGCCATCGCATGGCCGTAGGCGGCGCGATCGAGAATAGCGAGCGCGATGATGGGAGGGAGCGCGCCGGCAACGCCTGCCGCAACCCGAAGAACCACGGTCCCAAGCTCGGCCGGTGACCGGATGAACCGCTTGCTCAGGAGCGCCGAAATGGCCACGCGTCTACACCCTGGCATCCACGAAGCGCTCAGGAGCAAGGAGCCGATCCACAACCTCCGACCAGCTCGGTGCCGGCTGCGGCGCAAGCGGCCCAGCCGCCAATGCCGCGCGTATCGCCGCGACGATTGACGCCCGATCACCTGGACGATAGCCAAACCGTCCCGGAACAGTTCCGGCGGCTATGTGAGGGCAAACCGCGGGTGTTCCCAGATGCCCGAGTTGTGCCAGCTTTTGTGCGGACTCCACCAGATAGAGATCGGCCGTGCTGGCGTCGTAAGGCGCTATGCCGAATGCGGCGTGTCGGAAGAATTTCAGCACGTCGCCGACAGGCATTTCGCCATGAAGCCGGATATTGGGCGCATTGAGCCTTGCGGCCCGCGGCCCCCCTGAAATGACGTGAAAGACAATCTCCGGGAATTCCTCGGCTGCAATCTCGAAGAACTCCGGATCAAATCGGCTCGATCCGGCGGTGACGGCGTGAAGCCCTGTTGCGAACGGCGAGGGTTCCTCGACCGTTGCCGAGGATTGGTCCGTTCCGTAAGGCACATAATAGGCCGGCGCGTGAGCGCGAAACGTGGCGGCCAGGCGTCGCGAAGGCGAGAAGACCACGTCGTAAGACGCGATCGTACGATGCAACTCGCGTGTCAAGAACCGACCGCAGCCGATCGCGGCGAGGTCGTCCGATGCGAAATACCCGAACCGGGCGGCCGGGTTGGCGCGCTTCGCCGATTCGAACAAGAAGACCGGCAAGCCCGATTCAAACAGTATGAAGCGACTCGTTCGAACCCAGTCGAAGAACGCTTCCGGAAGAGCCCGCGCATAAAGCTTGAACAGCGGTTCCGCGGCTCGGTCGAGCAAAGGGTGGCGGAGATTGAACGGATGCAACGCGGTTCGCCAAAGAAGACAATCTACTCCGTCGACAGTCTCGATACGATTGCTTCTCGTCCAGAGCCGGAGCCGCGCGTCGCCCTTCAAGCGGGACAATAGACTGAACCCGACCGAGAAGAAGCGCGTCTTGTCTCGTAATCGGAGCTCTTCGGCAAATCGATGCAGATTCACCTTGCGCGGCGTGCGGAAATCATGGCCGCTGACGATCAGGAACGGACCGGGGGCCGCAGCGGCGGGCGACCAAGGCTCGGTGCGGATATCGTCCAGGGTCATTGGGTGATCGTTCTTCTCGCATTGGGCCGGCAGGCCGGCGGAAGGGTTTCCGGATCGTCCACCTCATTGCCGGAGCATGACGCGAACGGCACGCCGCAAAGCGGATCGACCACCGCGATGGCTTGCCCACCCATTTCGCCGATCCGGTTGTTCACGACGCCGGCTTCGCATACGGCGCCAAGCAGCCGGATCCCGTCCGTCGCACCGTCGCGAAGCGTATTGCCGGACACCAGCACCTGGCTCACGCGCAGCTCCGGCCGCGCCGAATCGCCATTGAGGTCGATCGAGGCTTGCCATGTCTGCGCCGCGGCCGGCAGGCCGAAACGGCGCGCCACGCGGGAGACCGCATTATCGGCGACGATGACCCGGTCGACGCCATGGGTGTTCCAGAATTGCTCCCGCGCAATGAGAATTCCCGCCGCCCGGCCGGTGCCGTCGACGACATTGCCGCGTATGATAATGTCATTGCCACCGATCACCGCGAGCCCGCGCGCGGATTTGACATCGAAGACGCGGTTGCTCTCGATCAAGATGCGCGCACAGCGCGGCGAATCCGAATAGGAGACCACGGCGATCCCGTCATCACCCGTTCGTTCGGTCGAGTTGCGGGCGACAAGGCCCGCCGATGCCCCGCCGGTGATGTGGATCCCGTCGGCGCGCGTTGCGCTGACATGATTGTCGATGATCGCGAAATCGCGCGCGCCCTGAACGAAGATCCCGACAGTTGCTGCGCCGATAATCCGGTTCTCCACGATTCGCCCACCGCGCCCGCGCAGGACGATTCGCGAATTCTCCGGATCGTCGCCGCGCGGCAAGGTCACTGCCGTGAACTCAAGGCCACGAATCTCGACATCATTGCCGTCGACGAGAAGGCACATGCGCTCGGCTATAGCGTGAAGCCGAGCAGAACGGCCGACCACCGACACACCGTCTCGCCTGACGACCAGACAGTCGGTTTGCAGATAGACACCGGGCTCGATGACGAGCGTGCCGCCGGTCGGCAGCGAATCCAGCGCCGCCTGCAATGCAGCGGTCGCATCGGTGCGGCCGTCCGCGGGAACGCCGAGGGCCTGCGTGCGCAGTTCCGGCCGGCGCTCCGCGCGAACCTCGTCGCGCACGCCGAGGGTCTCCAGCCGCCCGACGTCGCGCGCAAGCGCGCTCGCCCAGGCCGGGACTGACGCGGCCTTGCGCGATGTGTCGCCTTCGCTCGCCCCTGACGAAGCGCCCGCCAGCATGGCCGAGAACAGCAGGGCGAACACCGCAACACGGGCTCTCATCGCGATGCCTCGGCCGGAATCTCGGCCGCCAATTGGAGGATTGCGAGCGCGCTCGACCGCCACGTATAGAGTGACGCGCACTCGCGGCCGCGCGCGATGAGAGACGAACGAAACGCATCGTCACCGCAAATGCGCTCGACCGCGTTCATCCATTCGACGTCATCCGCGGGATCGCACAGCACGGCGGCGTCGCCAAGCACCTCGGGCATGGCCGAGACGTTCGATGCCACGACAGGACAGCCAAGCCGCATCGCCTCAACCGGCGGCAGGCCGAAGCCTTCGTGCAGCGAAGGAAAGAGAAGGGCGCCGGCGCGAGCGTAAAGAAATGCGAGGTCGTTGTCGGACACGCGCCCCAGCTCGATCGTATGCGCGCGTGCACCGGACTCATCGGCCTTGAACACTTTGGCATTGTCGCCGCCGGCGATGACGACGGCGATCCCGCGCTCGGCGAGCGGCCCGGCGAGACGGCGCACGAGCGCGAAGTTCTTGTTGGGCGAGCGGCTGCCGAGCGCGAACACGAAACGGTCCGGCAAACGATCGCGGTCGATCGCAGTGTCCGCCGCCGACCAGCGCAGGACATGGTCGGCCCCGTTCGGCACGACTGCGTCCGGTCTGTTTTTGGCAACGCCGAACGATTGCAGCCGCTCCCCGGAATAGCGCGACACCGTGATCCAGCGCAGGCTGCGCCGCAGCGCCAGCGGCTGCAACAGGCGGTAGGCGAAACGGAACGCCGCTGAGTGGTTTTGCGGCATCAGCCAGGCGTGCGCATCGTGCACGCAAGTCATGCTCCGGCCCATAAGGACCGGCGCAAGATTGCACAGGTTGAGGATCAAGCTGCGGCCGGCGAAACGCGGCAGCTCGATCTGCTCCCACGCATAGCCGGACCACCGCCCTACCCCAACGACCGGAATGGATTTCAGCGGCAGGTCGCAAGAGGAACGCGCAGGCATCGCCAACACGATACCGAGCCCGAGCGTTAATGGGTGCCGCTCCGAGATCAAAGCATCGAGCGCTCGCACGATTTCGCCGGCATATCGATCGACGCCGGTGACCGGTCGGTTGACGAAGCGGCCGTTGACAACAATCCTACGGTCGACCATGCGCGTCGCCGCCCGGCCGATTTCGGACATCGACGGCGCGTGAAGGGGTGCCGTAAGCGTCATCGCCTGCCGCCTTCCACTAAACCGAGCGAATGACCCAAACTGCGCCGGCGGAGAGGACGACGCCGACGATCAGCGCGAGCAGCAAGACGTTCCGCCGCGGGGTGATCGGACGATTGGGCGCAAGTGCGGCAGCGATCAGGCGCGTATTCAAAGTATCGACGCCGCCCTGCTCGCCGAGCTCCTTGGCGCGAACAAGGAACGCTTTGTAGATCGCACCATTCGACTCGGCCGCCCGCTCGAGCTCACGCAGGCGGACCATCGCTTCATTCGAGGTCGCCGCTTTGCGCTTGAGCGCGTCCAACTCCGCGGCGAGCGCGTCTTCATTGGCCTTCGCCCGCACGTAGTCATTGCGCGCCGCATGGGCGATCCGCTTGAGCTCATCCGTGATCGCCGCCAATTGCCGGTTCTTCTGCACTTCGATCGCCTTGGCGTCGGGATGGCGAGGTCCCAACAACGCCAGGGCCGTTCCATGCTGACGCATGATCGCCGCATATTGGGTTCGCAGATTCGCGATCGTCGTCGATTGCACGGCTTCGACCATTGCGCCCGGATCCGCACCGCTGCGCAACACCGCTTCGATCTGGTCAAGGCGGGCGCGTTGAGCCGCGGTCTGCGCGCGCGCCGCGACCAGGCGGGCGTTCATCTCCTCAAGCTGTTGATCGCTGATCAGGCGCGTGCCCGAACCGATGAGGTTGTTCTGCCTCTTGAATTTCTCGACCGCTTCCTCGGATTGAACCACGCTGCCCGCTAGCTCCTTCAGCCGAGAGGCGAGCGTCGATCCGACCCGGCGCGCTGTTTCGGCGCGCGCCTTGACCTCATGTTCAATATAGGCCGCGCCGACCGCATCGGCGATGCGCGCCGCTTTTGCCGGATCTTCGCTGCGCGCCTTGACCAGAATGACGTAACTGCGGCTCGCCCGTTGCGTGTCAACCGCCTGCTGAAGGGATCGTAAGGCGGTGATATCGGGGCTTTCCTTTGGACCGAAGGAGATTGCCGCGAGCGCCCGACTGAGCCAACGCGACTGACCGAGGAACTCCGGATCCTCATCAAGGTGGAGCCGGTCGATCACCGAGCGGAGCACGCCTTCGGACCGCACAATTCTCAGCTGGCTCTCGACCAACGACACGGCAGATTCGTTGCTCTCGGCCCGAGGCGTTACATCATTTTGAACAACATGAAGCCCCCGCGGATCGACCAGGATTTCGATAACCGCCTCGTACCGCGGCGGCTTAACAACCAAAAATGCGATCGCCAGCACCAGTGGGATTGTCATGCACGCGGCAATGATCCACAGGTTCCCGGCAATCGCGCGCTTCATCGCACGAAGCGTGAATGCAGGAACCATCGGCGTCGGCGCGGATTCGACTGTCACCTGTCAACTCTGCGTTGGAGGCTGGTAAGCAACACCGTGCAAGACCCCTCAACGAGGCTCGAATAGCACGCCCGCGATAGAAAACGTCCGCACTGCGAGCCCTGTCGAGACGAGTTGGCTTTGCCCGCCATTATCGTGGAACCGACCCTATAGCAATGCTTCGGCCGAAAAAACCCGGTTGTGTTTTATTAAAAAGCGGCCATTAAGGTTAATTCGTCGACTATGGGTGCGACGGGCCGGAGTTCTTATTGTCCTGCCGTCCTATTGTGGCCAATAAGTAATGGAACACCGAAGAGGCCACGGCGTTATCAACGTTTAAAGGTTAACGAAATCGCGCCGCCAACCGGACGGGTGAATCCGCTATGGCTAAGTGGTTTGCCGATTTTTCGATGAACGCCCGCTTCGCTACGAAGCGGGCTCTGCGTTACGTCTTCTACCGAGCCGAATTGGAAACCGTGGCATTAACGCGCATGGGCAAACTCTGGCCCGCGGCCACCGGTCGCGGCTTGGTTTTCTGCTTTCACCGTGTTTGCCAAGGCGGGTCTGCGTCCAATTTAACGGCCGATCTCGCGGTTACGCCGCGTTTTCTCGTTGATACGATCACCGCCGCGATCGATGCCGGCTTAACGCCGGTTCCGCTTGAGGATCTGCCCAAACTGCTAGCCGACCCTACCGACCGCCGGAAGTTCGTCTGCTTCTCTTTCGACGACGGCTACCGTGACAATGCCGAGCTCGCGGCACCGGTATTTCGTATGTTCGCAGTGCCTTACACGATCTTCATCACCGCGGGTTTTGTCGAGCGTACCCGATCAATGTGGTGGGAGACTGCGCAGGAGGTCGTCGCCAGGTGTTCCCGGATCGCGTTCGATTTCGGCGACGGCCCCGAGGCCGTCGCCACCGACAGCACGACGCGAAAACAGATCGCCTTTGCCAGGCTCGCCGATTACACGCATCGCACTGCGGAGGACGAAGCGGTGGCCCGGATCGAAGACCTTGCCCGCGCCAACGGCATCGATCCTTTCGCCATCGTCGACCGCCTGGCGATGGACAGCGACGACGTCGCCCGCCTCGCCGACGATCCACTCGTTTGTTTCGGGGCCCATAGCGTCACCCATGTCAACTTGCGGCGGGTTGACGACGACCGTCTTTACAATGAAGTCGTCGGCTCCGCGGACGCGGTGCAGCGTTACGTCGGCCGGCGTCCCGCCGCTTTCGCCTATCCCTATGGTGGGGCGGACGCGGCCGGTTCACGGGAAATGCACGTCGTCGGCGCTGCGGGTTTTTCCATCGGGCTGACGACCCGGCCTCTCGCATTGTCCGCGGACGATCACGACAACCATATGGGACATGGGAGGGTCTATGTGAAAGGCGAATATCAATCGACGCGTCACGCCAAAGCTCTGGCTACCGGCGTTCCTTTGCGGATTCGCTGGTGATCTCCTTTTACCCGGCGCGCCTGCCACTCCCCCTGCTTGATGCACCGCCCGTTCGTTTTCTCGGCGCGGTCTTATTGTCGTTTACGCGCCGAAGCGAACCTATTTCTCGCCCCCGACCGGAGTTTACCAAATTCCTTATTCCCATGCCTTGCCGGCAGTGCATGTGTTTTTGCCATTGACCGGGTTATGAGCGTGTACCATCCTGCCCGCGATCGAGCGCTCGTCGCGTTGCTTCGCATGCAGTATTCGAAGCTGCGCTGATAAGGCGTAGCGATGCGCAGACGATAACGACACGGCGGAGGTCGTGTGACTGCCGACCAAATAATTTGCTGCGCTGCGCTCACACAGTTTTGATAGGCACGCTGACGATCAGCTCAAGTACGATAGTTAGAAGCCGGACGAGAAAGCCGGACGAAACCCAGCCTTCGACTTTGGAATGGGACTTAGGCGAAAACAGTGACGGGATAGATTCGTGTTGGGGACCATCGAGCGGGGCGCGCTAATGTGACAAATGGCGCGTCTAAGCTGGAAGCAATTCCGCCCATAACGAAGCTGCGGGAAAGGGTTTGACGCGGATGGACCGCGATTGAACATTCCGACGCTTGTGGTTCTTTCCAACGGCTCGCCGACTCTTGGGAGCGATAGCCTCGCGTTTTATTTGCGACTAAGCCGGGTTCCGCCAATCGGATAGGTGCCCGGGCGAGTAACGAACGAACGGTCGTGTGTAGTAGTGGAGTGTACCGTGCCTAGTTGCCAACGCCGAAAGATCGCGCTTGTGCACTACTGGCTCGTTTCCATGCGAGGCGGAGAGAAGGTTCTAGAGTCATTTTGCCGGATTTTCCCGGAAGCCGACATTTACACCCATGTCTTCGACCCCAATGCGGTATCCGAACGCATAAGAGCCCACACCGTCGAAACCACCTTTATTCAGCGCCTTCCGGCGGCGAGGCGATTATACAAGTACTACCTTCCGTTGATGCCGATGGCGCTCGAACGGTTGGACCTAAGCGATTACGATCTCGTCATCTCTTTCGAATCCGGCCCAGCCAAAGGGGTCATCACCAGGCCGGATTCGCTTCATGTTTGTTATTGTCACACCCCTATGCGCTATCTTTGGGATCAGCAGCAATCGTATGCGCAAAAGGCAAGCCCGCTGACACGGAGCATGATGACGCTATTGTCGCCGTCGCTGCGTCAATGGGATGTCGTCAGCGCTTCCCGGGTGGATCACTTCATTGCGAATTCGCAATTCGTCGCCAAACGGATTTGGAAGTACTTCCGGCGTGAAGCAACTGTGATCCACCCGCCCGTCAGCGTCAATCGTTTCTCCGTGCACGACGGCCCAAAAGACTATTATATCTGTTTGGGCCAACTGGTCGGGTATAAGCGCTTCGACATCGCGGTCGAAGCCTTTCGCCGCAACGGAAAACCCCTGATCGTGGGGGGAACAGGCGAAGAGCTGCCGCGGCTGCAGGCTATGGCCAAGGACAGCCCGAATATTGAGTTCCGCGGGCACATCAGACCCGACGAGCTGCCGGCCCTGCTGCAAAACAGCCGCGCGCTCGTCTTCCCGGGGGAAGAGGATTTCGGCATCGTGCCGCTGGAGGCAATGGCCTGCGGCAGACCGGTCATTGGCTTTGGCTCGGGCGGGCTCATGGAGACTGTCATTGACGGCGTGACGGGTGTCTTTTTCACCCAGCCGGACACGCAATCGCTCGCAGCGGCCATCGAGCGCTTCGAGATGGAAGAAAGCCGGTTCTCCCCGGATCGAATTCGAGATCATGCCGTGCAATTTGACGAAGCGCTGTTCGAGACGAGAGTAAAGGCTCATCTATCTTCGCTGCTGGAGACATCGAGCAAGTCGGACCTCTTGACCAGCATAGCGGCGCCACACCTTGGCGAGGAGCCGCATTTGGCCTAGCAGTTGTTGATGAAATCCGGCGTGTACGGCTGACATGTTGGAGTGAATGTGATTCCTGTTCGTCTGAGAGATGGGCGGAGGGGGATCGATGCGCGGTTCGGATGAGCGGACGGGCGAGCTTTCTTATGTGGATATTGAAGTGCGGGTTCCGAAGAACCATCCGCTGCGGTTGATCCGGCGGATCGCCAACGATCCGTCGGCCCCCGGGCTCTCGTCAACAATGTGAGCACCCGGATGAGCACTAGCATCTTCGCCAACCTGCTGTCGGCCAAAGATATACCGGGCTGGAGCGCGACGACTTCTCCTTGAATCAACCGCACTCCTCTTCTCTTTGTTGCCGCATGATTTTGTCTGACAGAAAAAAGAAGCGCATTTCATTCTCCCGCAAACACTCACGTTGCAGCATCACAACGCCCTGTCGTCCTGAACGACTTCAACCCAATTCCCGTCCGGGTCATTGATGAAGAAATACAAAATACCCGTTCGGCCCCTTTTGACCTCCGGGTTTTGTACGAATCCTTGCGCAATCATCCGCTTGCGCGCCTGTTCTATGTCCGGCACTTTCAAGCCGAAATGCTTGGTACCGATCGTCGGCAAGTCGGTTTCCAGCGAGCGCATGGCATCCGGCGGCGCATTCGAGTTCGCATAGTTGAAGATTTCCAGGATTGCGTCGCCGAGCTTCAGGTGCACGATACTCAGATCGCCGTCGGGCGACGTCCAGTCGAATGCCATCTGAAACCCTAACGCTTGATAGAAAGCTATGGTTCTTTGCCGGTCAGAGCAACTGATGGCGACATGATGGAATGCGAGCATGCCGAATCCCGTCGATAGAGAGCGTAATCGATTCAGTCCGAAACAACCATGCTCTAAGCGCGCTTCTTGAGCCGGCGCAACCGCTCGCGCAGCGAGGGCTCGGTTGGCTCGGGATAGGAGACCGATGGCGGCGTCTCCTCCGCTTGCGTTGGAATCGTCTCGGGGATCGGCTCGAGCGCCGACATCACCCGTTCCGGTGGGAAGGTCACGATCACTTCCGTGCCCTCGCGCAGCTTGGACTTGAGCGTGAAGCTGCCGCCATGCAGGTCGATGATGCTTTTCACGATCGGCAGGCCGAGGCCCGCCCCTTGCTCGGCCGACTTGATCGCATTCGTGCCCTGGCCGAAGGAATCGAGCACGACCGGAATCTCCTCGTCGGGGATCCCAGGCCCGGTATCGCGCACGCTGAGGTACTGGCCGCCGGAACTGGTCCAGCCGACCTTCAACCAGATCTCGCCGCCCTGCGGCGTGAACTTGATGGCGTTGGAGAGCAGGTTCAAGCAGACTTGGCGTACTGCGCGCTCATCCGCCCAGAGCTTCGGCATGTCGGGCTCGAAGCACTCGTGAATGGTGATCCCGCGGTTGCTCGCCCGCAGCTTCAGGAGATGGTGGCATTCCTCCGCGGTCTGCGCGAGCCCGACCACCTCTTCGTTGAGCTCGTAGCGACCAGCCTCGATGCGCGACAGATCGAGGATCTCATTGATCAGCCCGAGCAGGTGAACTCCGGAATTATGGATGTCGTTGGAGTAGTCCTTGTAGGTCGGGACGCTGTGGGGCCCGAAGATCTCGTTCTTCATCACCTCGGAGAAACCGAGAATGGCATTGAGCGGGGTCCGCAGTTCGTGGCTCATCTGCGCAAGAAAACGGGATTTTGCGATGTTCGCCGCCTCCGCGCGGCGGCGCGCCTCGTCGGACTTCGCCTTGGCCTGCTCAAGCTCGCCGAACAGCGCATCCTTTTCCGCACGCGCCTCGAGGGTGGCAAGGTTGGACGTGTACATGCGATAGGACAGCAGCACGAAATAGCATTGCGTGGCGATCGCCATGCCCGCAAGAATCCAGTGCTGGACGCCCCCGGCCAGCACGAGCTTCAAAGCAACGGCGATCGTAACCGGCGTGGTCGCGGCGAGCACGGCCATCGGCAGGCTGGAGGCCACCATGCTCGCGACCGCGACCACGAGGAGCATGACGAACAGGTTGAAAGTCGCCGCTCCCTCATAGGAATCGACCGGCTGCACGAGCTGGAAAATCCAGGCGAGGCCGAACAACAGGTCGAGAAAGACGAATCGCAGCCGCCACTTTTGCAGATCGACGCTGTGCGGCGGCTCGGCGAGAAACTTGCGGCAGGCAATGACAATCACGGTGTGCACCACAAGCACGGCGCCCACCCAGATTCCGGCCTCGATCAGTCCGCTCCACAGGCTCGATAGCGAGCCGATCGACGCCACCAACATCAGGATGACCAGCGAGCCGGACAGACGGTTCTGCGCGTACTGCCGTAGCAGTTCGGCATCGAAAGCCGGGCGCGTGCCGGTCGTGGAGGTGAGGCGGTCGCGTGCCTCGCGAACCCGCTGCGCCGCAAGGCGACGGCGATCGGCCTGCGACCTGTCCGCAGGGGCTACAGACTTCTTGAGCTCCGCCGAGGCACGTGTCATCCGCGTCTATCGCCTGGATCCGCGCCGAGAGCCTGTCTCAAATTCCTTAAATCAGGCTTAGATGACTCTTAGGAAAACGGTTAAACTCCAAGACAAGGGTGTAATCACTTCAGGTTGAGTCGATTGCGCTCTCAATCTCTTTGTTTGTTCGTATGATCTCGTTCGACAAAGTCTGCGAGCTTAGCGCGATCATGCTCCGGTCCGGTTAATGGCCGGCCGCAGGGGACGGAAACTCCATGAAGCTCTATGATAATCGACGGGCGCCCAATCCGCGCCGGGTCCGCATTTTTCTTGCCGAGAAGGGCATGAGTGTCCCGACCGAGGAGGTGGATCTCGGCGCGCTGGCACAAAAAACAGAGACCTTTTCCGCCATCAATCCGTTTCAGCGCGTCCCGGCGCTCGTGCTCGACGACGGCACCATCATCTGTGAATCGATCGCCATCTGCCGTTATATCGAGGGGCTGCAGCCCGAGCCGATCCTGTTCGGGCGCGACACCCTCGAGACGGCGCGGATCGAGATGTGGGAGCGGCGAATGGAGCACTATCTGTTTGCCCCGATCGCCCAGGCCTTTCGGCATCTTCATCCGGCGATGAAGAGTATGGAGGTCCCGCAGGTCCCGGCCTGGGGCGAAGCCAACAAGGCGCGCGGCCTCAAGGCGCTGGCGCTGGTCGACCGGGAGCTCGCTTCACGGCCCTTCATTGCCGGCGATACGTTTTCGGTGGCGGATATTACCGCGCTTGTCGCCGTCGATTGGATGAAGCCGGCGCGGCTGTCTATTCCCGACGAGCTCGTCCATCTGCAGCGCTGGCACGCCGAAATATCCGCGCGTCCCAGCGCGGCCGCCTGATCTAGTGATGCGGCACCAACGCTTGGGCTCGTCTCATTGTGTTGGTGCCGAATCACAAAGTAATGAACTGGCTAGTGTTCCTTACCTGATGGTCCGGGATCGGACCGTCAGGTAAGGAACACTCGCGTCGCCCCGTGCCGTGCTTGGAGGATGAGCCGGCGTCTTTACTCGAATGAAAAACGCGCCCAACGGCGCGTTTTTCTATTCTTCCCTCAGAACGATCGAGCGAGCGGTGCTTCAGCGCGTCGCCGGAGCCTGGCCGCGCTGGGCTTCGAGCTTCTTGCGCGCTTCTTCGGCCCGCTTCTGCAGCTCCTCCTGCAGCTTCTTCTGCTGCGCCTGGAACACTTTCGGATCGGTCGGCGGCCCGTCATAGGCCTTGGCGAAATCGCTCAGCGGCAGCGGGAAGCTGATCGCCGCGCCCGCCAGATTGATCGCCTGGATGGTCAGCGTCTTGCCCTTCTTGAGCTTGTTGACCATCTCTTTCGTCGCCTCGTAATCGGCCATGCAACCGTTGGAGAAGCAGGTGAAGAACGGCCCGGTCATCGGCTGTTCCTGATCGATGATGACACGGGTGCCGTACTGAAGCTGCAATGGCGCCGGCAGCGTGATGCGGAAGAGCTTCTTGGCGTCGCCTTCCGGTTCGATCAAGGCGGCCGCGATCACCGGGACGCCCGCCTCGGTGCGCGCATCCTTTCCGGTGAAGCAGACCTGCTTGGCTTTGGCGTCCTTGCCTTTCCCGCAGAACTTGGACCAAGGCGAATAAATGAGCTTCGGCGCCTTGGCCTGCCCCCCCTGCGCGGGTTGCGCGGGCTTGGCGGGTGTCGCCGGCTTCGGCGCTTGCGCGAAAGCGGCCGGAGCCGCGGTGACCAGGAGCAAGGCGGCCGCGGCTGGCAAGAGCGACCGACGCACCGGCCACGCCGGGCCCATTAAGGTCGGACCAGTCATTGAGATCCTCTTCTTTGCTTCGGTGTTGCTTCATTGCCGCGCGGCGGCGCGCCAGCGCGTAAAACGTCCGCTTGCAAGGCTCTAACAGCCGTAAAATGCGGCGGCAACGTGACATGGCCGCAATCCTCCGTCGACGCCGCACCTGCGCATGAGGACCGGGTCGGCAGCAGCGCCCGCACTCGGCAAGACGACGAATGTTGACGTTGCGTTAACAGGCACCGCCTAAGGTTGATTCGGGAAGGCATGGCTGGGGCGCTCTCATGTCGCTGCAAGGTCCGATCGTTGTCGTCGCCGGAGAGGTCGATACCGCCCTTGTGCGCGCGCTCGAATCGGCGGGCGCGTCACCGGTTATCGGCGCCCCCTGGCACAAGGCGCCGGCGGTGGTAAGACGCATCGTTCCAAGCGCGGTCGTCGTTTCACCGACGGGACCGGCCGCCGAACCGTGCATGATCGACGAGACCGTGCAGACGATTGCCGAGTTTCCGCTCTACACCCCCGTGCTCGTCCACCCCGGCATCGACGGGCTCGCCGCGGTTGCCGGCGTGCTGCCATTCGCGGCGGATTGGTCCAATAGGCGCGTCGTCGCCCGGCTTGCTTCGGCATTGCGGGTCCGCACGCTCCACGCGACCGTGATCCGGCGTGCGAGCGCCCTCGCGGCGACGCAAGCCGACGGCAAGGACAACGCGCCGTCCGATCTGCCGGCGGGGGATCCGCTCGATGATGCGACCGTGCTCGTTACCGGACGTGGACGCTCCTATCCCGGCCTGACGGTCGCCGTGGGCGAGCGCGTCGGTCTGATCGGTGCGCTCAGCATCGAGAACGCGGCGCGCTATCTCAACGCCCGCGACGTCGACGGCATCGTGATCGGCGAGGGGTTCGGCCCGACGGCGCTTGCGGCACTTCTGACTGCGCTGTCCGAAGACGTCCGGTTCCGCGACTTGCCGGTGGCGCTGCTCCCCGAGCCGCCGATCGCGCTTGACCCCGCCTGCCTTCCCAATCTCGAGTCCCTTGCGGGCGATCCCGCCGCGGCGGTTACGCACTTCTTTCCGCTCGTTCGCCAGCACGCTTTCGAGGCGCGTCTCAAACGCCAGCTCGCCTCACTCGACGCGCAAGGGCTGATCGATCCACGGACCGGACTGTTCACGATCGCCGCGTTCCTCGCCGATCTCACCCGCGCGATGGAAGAGGCCCAAACGCGCCGCACGGGACTGTCACTCGCGCGTTTCTCGTTCCCGCCGACGCTCGATCAACGCGCGAGCCTCGACGCGGCACGGCTCGTCAGCCGAATGGTGCGCAGGGTTGATTTCGGCTGCCGCGCCGGCGACGGCTCGATCCTCGTCGCCTTCTCGACCACGGCATTGCGCAACGCTCACGTCGTCGCGCGGCGTATCGCCAGCGTGCTCCGCCATACGATGCTCGCGCCGGCCGGCGATCCGGCAACGCAAATCGAAGCGAGCATCACCCTTGCGGCATTGAAGGCGACCGACACGGTCGAATCGCTGCTCGCCCGCGTCTCCGAGCCGGAGCCGGCCGCCGTCGCCTAAAGACCAGACGGGAGTATCTGCAGCACCGTGAAATGGGCTAGGCTCGCGCATCGCGGGAGCTGCGCCATGACCGAATCCGCCATTCACACCGTCATGCCCGTCGATGTCGTCTCGGATGTCGTCTGCCCCTGGTGTTTTGTCGGCAAGCGCCGCCTCGAAAAGGCGCTCGTGCTCGCACCCGACATCCCGGTCGTTCTTCGCTGGCGGCCGTACTTTCTCAATCCATGGGTGCCGCGCGAGGGGATCAGCCGAACCGAGTATCTCACGGCCAAGTTCGGCTCGGTCGAAGCTTATGGCGGCATCATCGAGCGCGTGGCGGCCGCCGCCGCGGGCGAAGGGCTCGTTTATCAAGCTAACAAGATCGGCCGCCAGCCGAACACGCTCGATTGCCACCGCCTGATCCGCTGGGCGGGCGCGAACCGCAATGGCGAGGCGACCGGCGGCGCCGACCGTGCCGGGCGGATGAAACAACGACTGATGGAGCTCTACTTCTCCGAGGGTGCCGACCTTACCGACCGTGACGTGCTGATCGGCGCTGCGGTCGATTGCGGCATGGACGAACGCACGGTGGGCGAGCGCCTTGCCGGCGAGGCCGATGCGGCGGAGGTCACGGCCGAGGCTGCAGCGGCAAGCAATGCCGGCGTCGAGGGCGTGCCATGCTTTGTTTTCGGCAGCGTGCTCGCGGTCGCCGGCGCACAGGCTCCGGACTATCTCGCTGGCGCGCTCGCCCGCGCCTTTGCGCAGTTCGAGCAGCGCCTGGCGGCGGGCGAGATCACGGATATCTCGGCCAGGCCCTATTGATCGGCCGGCGTGTCTGCAGCGTTTCTTGGCGCTCGCAGCGGGCAAAGCGAGAAAACGACAGCCGAATGCAATCGTCGTTGACCTCCCCTGCGCGCCGTCCCGGCGAATGCAGCGACCCACGAATGTGGGTCATTCAACTAAAAAGAGCGCTGCTCGAAGATCGCCATAAGCCTGTTGCGCATGAGCCGTGCCGCAGCGCCTTCGCGTTACCTCGCCAGTCATGGCGGCATCCACCCGGCACGCCGCAGCAAACCCGGCGAAACAGCATAAAATGTGAGGAAAATTGCAGCCCCACCGTTCGAGCCGTTTGAACTTGTGTGCCGGCATAATGGTCAGAACAGGGGGAATCTATGAGAAGCACGACAGTACTTCGTTCGACGGCCGCCAGCTTTGCGATTGCCGGAGCGTTGTTCAGCCCGACGGCCGCCGCGAACCAGTTCCTGTTGTTTCCCCTTGCCCCCTTCGCCGCACTGTTCTCGCCGTACAGTCCGCCCGCGGCGGCCCCGAGCACGACCACCGCGCCGGGCACGGAAACCGCGAACGAGCTGCCGAGGCAGTTCCGCCGCGGCATCATCGACTACCGAACCTCGGAGAAGGCGGGTACCGTCATCATCGATACCCCCAACACCTATCTTTACTACGTGCTCGGCCGCGGCAAGGCCGTCCGTTACGGTATCGGCGTCGGCCGCGAGGGCTTTACCTGGTCGGGGGTGCAGACGATCTCGCGCAAGGCGAAATGGCCGGACTGGAAGCCGCCGCCGCCGATGCTCAAGCGCGAGCCCTATCTGCCGCGCTTCTTCGCCGGCGGCCCGCACAATCCGCTCGGCGCGCGGGCCATGTATCTCGGCGGCACCATTTACCGCATCCATGGCACCAACCAGCCGCAAACGATTGGCGAGCGCGTGTCCTCCGGCTGCATCCGAATGACCAATGAAGACGTGGTCGACCTGTATGATCGCGTCAAGATCGGCACCAAGGTGATCGTCCTGCCGATATCGCAACGCCGCGCCGACAGTAACGGCGGCGGGAGGGGATAATTTGTTCCGCAGGCCGCGAAAGCCTGCAGCGTCAATAAACCACTGCTCCTACCAAGGCTGAACTTGGCTGGCCTGACTTTGTCAGGCCAGCCTTTTTTCATTTTTTGTATGTGGGCCCGACCGATGGATCCGCGCGGCATCAATAAAGTGTACGCAGCGCCAGATGCCCGCCGAGCAGCAGAAGCCCGAGAAAGAAGTAGAACTGAAACGTCGCCGGCGTCACCCGCTTGCGCAGCCATTGGCCTGCGACCATCCCTGCGAGCGCCGGGGCAACCTGCAGCAAAGATGCGCCGGCCTCAGCGATTTGGAATATGCCGCCGCGTGCCAGGATCGCTGCCAGCGCCAGCGTCGAGACGGTGAAGGAAAGGCCGAGCGCCTGCACCAGTTCGTCGCGCTGCAAACCGATCGCCTGGAGAAAAGGCACCGACGGAATCACGAAGACGCCGGTGCCGGCGGTGACGAGGCCGGTGGCGATCCCGACCGGCGGAGCAAGCCATGGTTCCGTCGCCGCCCGAACTTTGAAGCGGACCGCTGCGAGGCCGAGGCCGGCATAGATCACGAGTGAAAGACCGAGCGCCGTCACGATCAAGTTCACATTGCCGCCGGTCATGAACCCTGCGCCCGCCGCCGTGCCGGCGATTATGCCGAGCATCATCGGCCAGAGCCGGCGCAGCAGCAGCCGCAATCTCCCGCCGGTCAGCATCTGCCAGACATTGGTGACCAGCGAGGGCACGATCAGCAGCGCTGCGGCCTCAGCCGGAGGCATTGTCAGCACCAGAAGCCCGATCGCCACCGTCGGCAGGCCGAGACCGATGACGCCTTTGACAAAGCCGGCCAGGAGAAAGATCAGCGCCGGCAGGATCAGGGTCGGCAGAAGTTCGTGCACTGTCATAGCTCCGAGAGCGCGATTCCTTCAGAGTTGAGTCAGTCTTCAAGCTTAGCGTTTTGCCGGACAGCAATGCTTCGGCTACGGTAGAACCATGAAGGAAGGCCCGAACATCACCGCGATTGCAACGCTCATCGGCGATCCGGCGCGCGCCAATATGCTGACCGCCCTGGGCCAAGGACGTCGGCCGCTTTGCCGCGCCCGTCTCGATTGGAGCGAGCGCCGGAATCATCTCGGCGGCGCGCTCGGCGCGGCGATCCTGCAACGGATTTTCCAGCTTCGATGGGCAAGGCGGCTGGAAGACTCGCGGGCCGTGTTTTTCGCCAGAGCTGGTAAGGCCCGATTCAACGACTGGCTCAAGAGCGCAGGCCGCGCACATGGTTCGATCGCGGCCCCGCGACAGCGAACCGCAGGAGATGCGCGCGGGCCACGCTGAGCACAATCTGCAGCCGACCAAAATCCTCGTCAAACCGGGCCGGCGCACATGTGAGGCCCACGCGCGTTGACAGCCGCGCCATTCGATCTACATTAGTCAGTGATGTTCCGAGGGGAGCTCCGGCAGGGAGCTGAGACACCGCCCGCCTGAACAACGCGCCCGCACACGCGAGAGCACCGAAACCAGGCACCGCGGATACCCTTTGAACCTGATCCGGGTTATGCCGGCGAAGGGACAGGACGCTCTTAAGTGCAGACCTCGGTTTATCTTGCTAAGCTCATCGGGCCGATCCTTCTCGTGGCAGGCCTTGCGCTCGTCGCGAATGCGGGCAGCTTCCGCAAGATGGCCCAGGACATTGTCCGTATTCCCATCTTCCTGTTTCTCTTCGGCCTGCTCGACCTGACCGCAGGCCTTGCCATCGTGCTCGCCCACAATGTGTGGGTGGCGGATTGGCCGCTGATCATCACGCTGCTCGGCTGGCTCGGCATCGTGCGTGGCGTGATCCGCATCCTGCTGCCGAACCAGTTGATCGCGCTCGCGTCGCGTATGGTGGAACGCACGACCGTCTTCTACGTCGGCGGCGGCGCGACGCTCGTGCTCGGCGCCGTGCTGTGCTTCTTCGGTTACATTGACTGATCCTGCGAAAGCTTGAACGGGAGCGACGAAGATGAACGTTTTCGATCCGAAGTTCGCGACGCCCAAGGTGACGACCGGGCCGATCGCCGGCTCCCGCAAGGTCTATTCGGTCCCGGAAAGCGCCGGCGACCTGCGCGTGCCATTGCGCGAGATCGCGCTGAGCGATCCCGCCGAGGCGCCCGTGCATGTATACGATCCGTCCGGTCCCTACACTGACCCGGATGCCGTGATCGACATCGAGGCCGGCCTGCCGCGCCCGCGCGTCGAATGGGTGCGCGAGCGCGGCGGCGTCGAGGACTATGAAGGCCGTCCGGTGCAGGCGGCGGACAACGGCAATGTCTCCAACGCCCATCTTGCCCGCGCCTTCCCGCACGCGCCGCGGCCGCTGCGTGCCGTCGGTGGACCAACGCCGGAGGCGGCGGACGCGGCGGCGGCTGGCTCTCCCCCTCCCCCTCCCCTCACCCAGCTCGAATGGGCGCGCGCGGGCGTCATCACCAAGGAGATGATCTACATCGCCGAGCGCGAGAATCTCGGCCGCCGGCAGATGCTCGAACGGGCCGAGACGGCACTCGCCGACGGCGAGAGCTTTGGCGCCGCGATCCCGCCCTTTATCACGCCGGAATTCGTGCGCAGCGAGGTGGCGCGCGGGCGCGCCATCATCCCCGCCAATATCAATCACGGCGAGCTCGAGCCGATGATCATCGGCCGCAACTTCCTCACCAAGATCAACGCCAATATCGGCAACTCCGCCGTGACCTCCTCGGTCGAGGAGGAGATCGAGAAGATGGTGTGGGCGCTCCGCTGGGGTGCCGATACGGTGATGGACCTCTCCACCGGCCGCAACATCCACAACACGCGCGAGTGGATCATCCGCAATGCGCCCTGCCCGATCGGCACCGTGCCGATCTACCAAGCGCTGGAAAAGGTCGATGGCGATCCGGTCAAGCTCGACTGGGAGGTCTTTAAGGACACGCTGATCGAGCAGTGCGAGCAGGGCGTCGACTATTTCACCATCCATGCCGGCGTGCGGCTTGCCTATGTGCCGCTCACCGCGAACCGGGTG
>JANQIP010000201.1 GCA_028282095.1 Xanthobacteraceae bacterium
CATTCAGGTTGAATCGATCGCGCGCTCTTTCTCTTTGTTATGTCGCATGATCTTGTCCGAAAAGTCTGCCAACTTTTCGGGATCATGCTCTAGCCGCGCATTGCCGCGGCCGCGCCGCGCGGCTGCAGGCGGTCGTGACCGAGCGGCTCCGCCGCCGAGACCACGCCCTTGATGATGCCACCGCCGAGCACGCGGGCCTGGCCGTCGGGCGCATCATAAATGACGCAGGCCTGGCCCGGGGCGACCCCCTCTTCGCCCACCAGGAGCTCGATCTCGACCCCGCTCCCGGCGCGGGACATGAGGGCGGGCTGTGGGCGCCTTGTCGAGCGCACCTTGACGAACACCTCGAGCCGATCGGCCGCCAGCGCCTTGGCGAGCGTACCCTCGCCGATCCAGTTCGCCTCACGCAATTGCAGGCGGGTCGTGCGCAAGGCCGCACGCGGCCCGACCACGACATGGCGACGTCCGGCATCGAGCCGCACGACATAGAGCGGCTCGCCGGCAGCGATGCCAAGCCCACGGCGCTGCCCCACCGTGAAATGGATGATCCCGTTATGCTGGCCGAGCACGCGACCGCCGAGATCGACGATCTCGCCGGGTTCGGCCGCCCCCGGCATCAAGCGCTGGATCACATCGGTATAGCGACCGCTCGGAACGAAACAGATGTCCTGACTGTCCGCCTTCTCGGCAACCGGGAGGTCGAAGCGGCGGGCAAGATCGCGCACCTCCGCCTTGGTGCGCTCGCCCAAGGGAAAGCGCAGGAATTCGAGCTGCTCGCGCGTCGTGGCGAACAGGAAGTAACTCTGGTCGCGCTCGTCCTCGCGCGCCCGATAGAGCGCGCGCGTCCCGTCGGGGCAGCGGCGGGAAGCAACGTAATGCCCCGTCGCGAGAACCTGCGCGCCAAGCTCGCGCGCCGTGACCAGCAGGTCGCGGAATTTGATCGACTGATTGCAGTCCACGCAGGGCACCGGCGTCTCGCCGCCGATATAGCTCTCGGCAAACCGGTCGATCACCTCCTGCTTGAAGCGGTTTTCGTAATCGAGCACGTAATGCGGAATACCGATTTTTGCCGCCACCATGCGGGCGTCATGAATGTCCTGCCCGGCGCAGCAGGCGCCCGGCCGGTGCGTCGCTGCGCCGTGGTCGTAAAGCTGCAGCGTGACCCCGACGACGTCATAGCCCTCCCCCGCAAGCAGCGCGGCGGTTACCGACGAATCCACCCCACCCGACATGGCAACGACCACGCGGTTGTCTTGCGGCCTACCCTTTAGGTCGAGACTGTTGCGCATCGCTGCCGCGGCATAGGCCGCGCTCCTCTAAGTGCATTTTCTGGCCAGGCGGATCCGGGCCGTCGAAGAAAATGCCAAGACAAAGAATCCGTTGCGGCGAACTCCGCTCGCGCCGGCGAACACCCGCTCAGAGCGCGCGCGTGTTCAGCGCAAACGGCGCTCTTGCCCCAAGTCCGGCACCGAGCCACTGCGTTCGTTCGGACCGCCGGCCCATACTATAGGTGCACAGCCGCTTTATCGCCAGCAGTAGCGGGCCTCAATCGAACAACTCTAAGCGCTACAATCGAACAACTCTAAGCACTGTCCCTATATAGAGCGCGATTGCTTAAGTCTGAACCGATCGCACCGCCTTTTTATTTGTTCTCTCGCGCGATCTTGTCAAAAAAATCTGCAACTTTTCTAGCGCAAGCCCCGACGATCGCGGCCCTTGCGGATCAGCCATTTCCCGCTATATTGGATGTGTTCGTAAGGACTTCTCATACGGTCGGGTATCCCGAACGGATCATGAGAGTGGGCCCCTCCGGGACCCGCTCTTTTTTGTTACCTGTGTTCGCCTTGAGGGAATCGCGCAAGGGCACATTTGTTTCGGTTGAATCAACCGTGCCCTGTTGGTCTTTGTTCTCTCGCATGGTCTTGTCTGAGAAGTCTGCCGGCTTTTCGAGATCATGCTCTTAGGATCGGAACGCCAATCGCTTCCATGACGGAGACGATCGATCAAGACGCCTTGGACGAGCCGCGGCTGATCGCGGATAGCGGCCTTGCGGCTCGTATCGCCCATATCGTCGAGCCGGCCCTCGCCGATCTCGGCCACCGGCTGGTGCGTGTGCGCATTTCGGGGCTCGACGGCTGTACGGTGCAGATCATGGCTGAACGGCCGGACGGCACCATGCCGATCGAAGACTGCGAGGCCGTCTCGCGCGCGCTTTCACCGCTGCTTGATGTCGCCGACCCGGTCGATCGCGGTTATCGGCTGGAAATTTCCTCGCCCGGCATCGATCGGCCGCTGGTGCGGCGCTCGGATTTCGAGCGACATGCCGGTCACGTGGTGAAGATCGAGATGGCAGCCGCCATCGGCGGCCGGCGTCGGTTCCGCGGCCACCTGACGGGCGTGGACAGCGACATGGCTCATATCCATGTCGAGGGTGCGGACGGCGCATCGAAAGACGTGTCGCTGCCATTCGCGGACATGCTTGAAGCAAGACTCGTCCTCACCGACGCCCTGCTCGCCCAGTCGCTGCGGCGCGGCAAGGCCGAGGAACGCGAAGCGCGCCAGGTTCGGAATGCCGCCCGCCGCCGGGATCGAGCGCGACCCCGCAAAGCTGCTCATGATGGACGCAGGCCCGGATCCGAGCCGGACCTCGCCCGCCAGGATGGAGAGTGATCGATGGCCGTCGTCAGCGCCAACAAGCTGGAGCTTCTGCAGATCGCCGACGCGGTCGCGCGCGAGAAGTCGATCGACCGCAACATCGTCATCCAGGCAATGGAGGACGCCATCGCCAAGGCGGCGCGCTCGCGCTACGGCAGCGAGACCGACGTTCATGCCGAGATCGATCCCAAGAAGGGCGAATTGCGGCTCGCGCGCCACATGCTGGTGGTCGATCAGGTCGAGAACCCCGCCAACCAGATCAGTCTGGAGGCGGCCCGCCACTACAATCCGGCGGCTCAGATCGGCGATACGATCGCCGATACCCTGCCCCCGCTCGAATACGGGCGCATCGCCGCCCAATCGGCCAAGCAGGTGATCGTGCAGAAGGTGCGCGAGGCCGAACGCGACCGCCAATACCAGGAGTTCAAGGACCGTATCAGCGAAATCGTCAACGGCATCGTCAAACGGGTCGAATATGGCAATGTCGTCGTCGACCTCGGGCGCGGCGAGGCGATCGTCCGCCGCGACGAGCTGCTGCCGCGTGAAGTGTTCCGCAATGGCGACCGCATCCGCGCCTATATCTATGATGTGCGGCGTGAACCGCGCGGGCCGCAGATTTTCCTGTCCCGCACGCACCCGCAATTCATGGCCAAGCTGTTCGCTCAGGAAGTGCCGGAGATCTACGACGGCATCGTCGAGGTGAAGGCCGTCGCCCGCGATCCCGGCTCGCGCGCCAAGATCGCGGTGATCTCGCGCGATGCCTCGGTCGATCCGGTCGGCGCCTGCGTCGGCATGCGCGGCTCGCGCGTGCAGGCGGTGGTGAACGAGCTGCAGGGCGAGAAGATCGACATCATTCCGTGGTCGCCCGACATCGCCACCTTTGTCGTCAACGCGCTGGCACCGGCGGAGGTCGCCAAGGTCGTGCTCGACGAGGAGCGCGAGCGCATCGCCGTGGTTGTGCCCGATCAGCAGCTCTCGCTTGCGATCGGCCGGCGCGGCCAGAATGTGCGGCTCGCCTCCCAGCTCACCGGCTGGGACATCGATATCCTCACCGAGCAGGAAGAATCCGAGCGCCGCCAGGCCGAATTCGAGAAGCGCAGCCGCGTTTTCATGGATGCGCTCAATGTCGACGAAGTGGTCGGCCAGTTGCTCGCCTCGGAAGGGTTCTCCTCGGTCGAGGAACTCGCTGCGGTGGATCTCAAGGAGATTGCCGCGATCGAGGGCTTCGACGAGGAAACGGCGGAGGAGCTGCAGGCGCGCGCCAACGATTATCTCGCGCGGATCGATGCGGAATATGACGACAAGCGCAAGGAGCTCGGCGTCGACGACGACCTGATGGGAATTGCCGGCGTGACGCCGCCGATGCTGGTGGCCCTCGGCGAGAACGAGGTCAAGTCGGTCGAAGACCTCGCCGGCTGCGCCACCGACGACCTCGCCGGTTGGACCGAACGCAAGGACGGCGAGACCACCACCATGGCCGGCATCCTCGACGGCTTCGGCCTGTCCCGCGCGGAATGCGAGGCGATGATCATGGCGGCGCGCGTGAAGGCCGGCTGGATCGACGAGGCCGATCTCCCGCCCGAGCCGGTGGCCGAAGGCGATGACGACGCGGACGCGGATGCGGTCGCGCCCGAACCCGAGCAGGGATAAGGAGATCGCCTGATGCTCGCGCGGATCGATGACGCCCTGCTCGATGCCGGACCGCGGACGCCCGCGGTGCGGGAACGGCTGTGCGTTGCGACCCGCACCGTGCGCCCGCTTGCCGAGCTGATCCGCTTCGTCGCCGCGCCGGACGGCCAGGTCGTGGCCGATCTCAAGCGGAAACTGCCGGGCCGCGGCGCCTGGGTGACTGCCCGGCGGGACGTCGTGGCCTTGGCGGCACGGCGCGGCGCGCTCATGCGCGCTTTGCGCGGCAAGGTCACGGTCCCGGCCGATCTCCCAGCGGTCACGGAACGGGCGTTGGAACGCGCCGTGCTGGACGCGCTCGCCATCGCCCGCAAGGCCGGTCAGGTGGTGGCCGGTCACGCCAGGGTCAAAGCCGCCTTGGCAGCCGGTCCTGTGGTCGCGCTCATCCACGCTCGCGAGGCGGGCGCGGACGGCATCCGCAAGATCACCGCCGAGGCGCGGCAGCGCACCGGCGCCGCGCCGCTCGCCGTAATCGGAACATTCACCTCGGCGGAATTGGATTTGGCACTCGCCCGCTCAAATGTGATACATGCTGCGCTATTGTCCGGACATGCAAGCGAGGCGGTCCTGACGCGCTGGCATGTTCTTGACCGGTTCCGCAGGGGCGGTGGCGGCGAAAGGGGCAGCGAGGAGTCGATACCCTTGGACCCCGGACTAGGATCGTAATGACTGAGACCAAGAATTCCGGCGAGAAGACCCTGTCGGTCGCCCAACCGAAGACCTTGACGCTCAAGCGCGGCGTCGAGCAAGGAATGGTGCGTCAGAGCTTCAGCCATGGCCGCACCAAGGCGGTGGTGGTCGAGAAGGTGAAGCGCCGCGCCGCCGGCCAGGCCGAGGCGAAGTCGACCGAGCCGACCCCGGCGCCCGCGCCGCCGAGCGGAAAGCCGTCTCGGACCCATGGGCGTGGCGCGTCGGCCGGCGGGGGGGCTGGTGGGCATGGCGCGGCGTCCCAGTCGGGCTCGAAGCCGTCCGGCGTCGTCCTGCGCACGCTTACCGAGGAAGAACGCAGCGCCCGCGCGCACGCCCTCGCCGACGCCAAAGTGCGCGAGGCGGAAGAGCGCAAGACCGCTGAAGAAGAGGCGCGCCGGCGGGCCGAGCGCGAGTCGGCGGAGCGGATCGAGCGGGAAGCCGCCGAAGCGCGCAAGCGTGAGGAGGAAGATCGCCGGCGTCACGAAGACGAGGCCAAGCGCAAGGCCGAGCAGGAAGCCAAGAAGCGCTTCGGGGACGACGAGGCGGCAAAGGGCAAGGCTGCGACCACGCCAGCCGCCACGACCGCCACCACGACGGCCGCCACGCCCGCGGTCAACACCCGCACTGCGGCGCTCGAACCGGAGGAGGAGGAAGCACGGCGTCCGGTCCGTCGTAGCGGCGCGGGTCCGGCCCGGCCGGTCCCCGCACCCAAGCCCACACGCAGCACGACACAAAAAAACCGGGGCCGCCTTACCGTCGTGACTGCACTTGATGCCGGCGAGGTGCGCGAGCGCTCCGTCGCTTCGTTCCGCCGGCGGGTCCAACGCCTCAAGGGACACGCCGCGAACGAGCCCAAGGAGAAGCTGGTGCGCGAGGTGACGATCCCGGAGGCGATCACCATCCAGGAACTCGCCAACCGCATGGCCGAACGCGCCGTCGACGTGATCAAGCTGCTGATGAAGCAGGGCCAGATGGCGAAGATCACCGACACGATCGACGCCGACACCGCCCAGATCGTCGCCGAGGAGCTCGGGCATACGGTACGCCGCGTCGCCGAATCCGACGTCGAGGAAGGACTGTTCGACACCGCCGACGATCCCGAGGAGCTGCGCCCGCGACCGCCGGTCGTGACCATTATGGGCCATGTCGATCACGGCAAGACCTCGCTGCTCGACGCCATCCGCGCGACCAATGTCGCCGGTGGCGAGGCCGGCGGCATCACCCAGCACATCGGCGCCTATCAGATCGCCGCCCCGTCCGGGAGCAAGATCACCTTCATCGACACGCCGGGCCATGCCGCCTTCACGGCGATGCGCGCGCGCGGCGCGAAGGTGACCGATATCGTCATTCTCGTGGTTGCAGCCGATGACGGTGTGATGCCGCAGACGGCCGAAGCGATACATCACGCGAAGGCGGCGAAAGTGCCGATCGTCGTTGCCATCAACAAGATCGACAAGCCCGATGCGCGCTCGGAACGCGTGCGCTCCGAATTGCTGCAGCATGAGGTGCAGGTCGAAACGCTCGGCGGCGACGTGCTTGATGTCGAGGTCTCCGCCAAGCAGAAGACCAACCTGCCCCGCTTGCTAGAGACCATTAGCCTGCAGGCCGAAATCCTTGATCTAAAAGCCAATCCGAACCGGGTGGCCGAGGGCACGGTGATCGAGGCGGAGCTTGATCGCGGGCGCGGCCCGGTGGCGACCGTGCTCGTTCAGCGCGGCACGCTCAAGGTCGGCGACATTGTCGTTGCCGGCGCGGAATGGGGTCGCGTGCGCGCGCTCGTGTCCGATACCGGCACCACCGTCGACCGGGCCGAACCGTCGACCCCGGTCGAGGTCCTCGGCTTCAATGGCACGCCGGAAGCCGGCGACCGGCTCGCGGTGGTCGAGAACGAGGCCCGCGCCCGCGAGGTCACCGCCTATCGGGCGCGGCAGCGGCGCGACAAGCAAGCGGCGCGGGCAAGCGGCATGCGCGGCTCGCTCGAGCAGATGATGTCGCAGCTCAAGACGGCGGCCGGGCGCAAGGAATTTCCGCTCGTCGTCAAGGGCGACGTGCAGGGCTCGGTCGAGGCGATCGTCGGCGCCCTCGACAAGCTGGCGACCGAGGAAGTCGCCGCGCGCGTGCTGCTGTCGGGGGTCGGCGGCATCACCGAATCCGACGTCACGCTCGCCGAGGCCTCGGGCGCCGCGATCATCGGCTTCAATGTGCGCGCCTTCAAGGAGGCGCGCGAGGCGGCCGAACGGCTCGGCGTGGAGATCCGCTACTACAACGTCATCTACAATCTCGTCGACGACGTGAAGCAGGCGATGTCCGGCCTGCTCGCCCCGACAATGCGCGAGACCACGCTCGGCAATGCCCAGATCCTGCAGATCTTCTCGATCTCCAAAGTGGGCAAGGTGGCCGGCTGCCGGGTTACCGACGGCGTCGTGCAGCGTGGCGCCAATGTTCGCCTGATCCGCGACAATGTCGTGATCCACGAGGGCAAGCTTTCGCAGCTCAAGCACGTCAAGGACGACGTGCGCGAGGTCACCGCCGGCCACGAATGCGGCATGTCGTTCGAGAACTACCAGGACATGCGCGAGGGCGACGTGATCGAATGCTACCGCGTCGAGCAGGTGCAGCGCACGCTGTGACGGAGGTCCTATGGGAACTCTTCCCACAGAGGCGACCGAACGCCTGCCCGTTGGTTCGGTGATCGAGTATGAGTTGGATGAGCGAACTGTCCTGTTGGTGCAGGAGGCGCCGGACAGGACGACGATTGTCGAGTCGTGGGAAGATGCGCTCGATCTCGCAAACCGAGTGTTGGGGCGCGTCGTGGATACTTTGGACGAAGTGATTGCGGAAAGATCGGCTATAAACCAGCGGCTTGAGTCAATCAGTGCCAAGATCGGCGAAAACCAGCGGGTGTTGGACCGGCTGGTCAATGGGTGCCGATAAGCGATTCTGTCTTTCCTGCATCTAACCCCGGTCCGAAAGCCCCACGACCGAAGAAGCAAGAATATGCAACCTGTTCGAAAACGCGCCGGGACAGGTGTCCCCTCGCAGCGCGCCTTGCGCGCCGGTGAGTTGGTGCGCCATGCGCTCGCCGAGATTCTTGCCCGCGGCGAAGTCCATGATTCGGTGATCGAGACCCATCTGATCACGGTCGCGGAAGTGCGCATGAGCCCCGATCTGCGGCTCGCGACCATCTATGTCATGCCGCTCGGCGGCCATGACGAGAAGGCGGTGCTGGCCGCGCTCGACCGCAACAAGCGCTTCCTGCGCGGCGAGATCGCTCACCGCGTGAACCTCAAATTCGCCCCCGACATCCGCTTTCGTATCGACGAGCGCTTTAACGAGGCCCAGCGCATCGAGGATCTGTTGCGCTCGCCGCAAGTGCGGCGCGACCTCGAGCGCAAACCAGAAGAAGACGAATGAAACCCGAAACCGGCAAGAGCTCAACGTCTACGATCGATGAGGATGTCGACCGGCCGCAGGTCGGCCGGCGCGGGACCAGATCCGATCGGCCGATCTACGCCGGTCACAGCGTACCGCATCCTCTCTCCGGCGCTTCTGCACAAGGCGAGCGGGAGCGGAAGAACGATCCGCTTCTCCAAGGACGAAAGGAACAGGACAGCGATCGCCCCTCACGGGACGGATCCGAGCGGCAAGCCAGGCGGCCGAAACGCGACGTGCATGGCTGGCTGGCGCTCGACAAGCCGATCGGCATGACCTCGACCCACGCAGTGGCGGTCGCCAAGCGCCTGTTCCAGGCCAAGCGCGCCGGACATGCCGGCACGCTCGATCCGCTCGCCTCCGGATGCCTGCCGATCGCGCTCGGCGAGGCGACCAAGACCGTCATGTTCGTGATGGATGGTCGCAAGCATTACCGCTTTGCCGTGCGCTGGGGCGAGGAACGCGACACCGACGACGCCGAAGGCCGCGTCGTGGCGACGAGCGAGCAACGCCCGACGGCCGATGCGATCCGGACATTGCTGCCACGTTTCACCGGTACGATCGAGCAGGTGCCGCCGCGTTTCTCGGCGATCAAGGTCGAAGGCGAGCGCGCCTATGACATCGCGCGCGACGGCGAAACGGTCGAGCTGAAAGCCCGCCCCATCGACATTCATGAACTCGAACTCCTCGCCTCGGGCGATGCCGACCACGCCGAGTTCATCGCCGAATGCGGCAAAGGCGCTTATGTGCGTGCCCTTGCGCGCGACCTCGGCCGCGCCCTCGGCTGCTACGGCCATGTCGCCTCGCTGCGCCGCATTTCGGTCGGACCATTCGGGGAAACCGACATAATTCCGCTGGCACAACTTGAAGCTTTGTGCGATAGAGCCGCGGTCGGCGAGGCGAATCTCGCCGATGCGCTATTGCCCGTCACGACCGCGCTGGACGACATCCCGGCACTGGCCGTGAGTAGGGCGGATGCGGCAAGGCTGAACCGAGGCCATGCCGTTCTCATGCGCGGGCGGGACGCCCCCGTCGCCCACGGCACTGTCTATGTCACCGTGGCAGGTCAGCTCATCGCCCTTGCGGAACTGGAGCGCGGCGAAATCGTCCCCAAGCGCGTATTCAATCTGGCCGGGCTGCATGGCAGAGCCCGCCGACAACAGGATGTTTGACGATGTCGATTACGATGGAACGCAAGGCCGAGCTCATCAAGTCCTATGGTGCGAAAGCCGACGATACGGGCTCGCCGGAGGTGCAGGTTGCGATCCTCTCGGAGCGGATCTCCAACCTGACCGAGCACTTCAAGACCCACACCAAGGACAACCATTCGCGCCGCGGGCTGCTGAAGCTCGTGTCGCAACGCCGCCAGCTTCTCGATTACCTCAAGCGCGCCGACGAGGGGCGCTACCGCAAACTGATCGAGCGGCTCGGCATCCGCCGTTGATCGACGGCGGCAGGACGCGCCGGGCACCGGTGGCGCCCGGCTAACTAAAGGTCGATGAACGCCATGGCAGGATCGCTGGATGCTGCACCACGCCGCGCAGATCGCGCGGCGCGGCAGCCTCTCGCCGTCTTGCTCATGGCCTTCGGACGCCCAACCGAGAAACCATGAGAGAGACACCATGTTCGACATTCATCGCGTAGGGATCGACTGGGCCGGGCGCAGGCTCGTGCTCGAGGCCGGACGCATGGCCCGCCAGGCCGACGGCGCTGTGCTCGCCACCTATGGCGAGACCACTGTGCTTGCGACTGTCGTCGCCGAAAAGGAGCCGCGGCCGGGCCTCGATTTCATGCCGCTGACCTGCAACTACCAGGAAAAAACTTATGCAGCCGGGCGCATTCCCGGCGGCTTCTTCAAGCGGGAAGGCCGTCCGAGCGAACGCGAGACGCTCGTCTCCCGCCTGATCGACCGTCCGATCCGGCCGCTCTTCGCCGAAGGCTGGCGCTGCGACACCCAGGTGATCACCACCGTGCTGTCGCACGATCTCGAAAACGACCCCGACATCGTCTCCATGGTCGCCGCTTCCGCTGCGCTGACCTTGTCGGGCGTCCCCTTCATGGGTCCGATCGGCGCCGCGCGGGTCGGCTTCATCAACAACGAATACGTGCTCAATCCGCAGATCGACGAGATGCTGGAGAGCCATCTCGATCTCGTCGTCGCGGGCACCCAGGATGCGGTGCTGATGGTCGAATCGGAAGCGCGCGAACTGTCCGAGGAGGTCATGCTGGGTGCGGTGATGTTTGGTCATCGCCACTTCCAGCCGGTGATCGAAGCCATCATTCGCCTTGCCGAGAAGGCAGCCAAGGAGCCGCGCGAATTGCAGCTTGATGATACCGGCGAACTACAGTCGACGCTGCGCGGCCTCGTCGACGACGATCTGCGCGAGGCCTATCGCGTCCCCGCAAAACAGCTTCGCCATGACAAGGTCGACGCGGCACGCACCAAGGCACTGACGACGCTGGCGCCCGAGGGGGCCGAAGCACGCTGGCCGGTCACGCAGATCAAGGGAGCGTTCAAGACGATCGAGGCTTCGATCGTACGCCAGAGCATCCTCGACACCGGCCTGCGCATCGATGGACGCGA
>JANQIP010000217.1 GCA_028282095.1 Xanthobacteraceae bacterium
GTTGGCGCCGCATCACTAGAGCACGATCCATTCAGATTGAATCGATCGCGCTCTCTTTCTCTTTGTTTTGTCGCATGATCTTGTCCGAAAAGTCTGCCAGCTTTTCGGGATCATGCTCTAGCCGGCGCTGCCGCAGCAAACGCGCCCAGTCGTGCCGGACGGAGCGCCGAACCGAGGGTTGTCAAGACAGCCTTTCTTGCACTCTGGAAGATGTATCGCAATTGTTTGGCATCGGCCTATAGGCCACGGTGGCCCCATCCGTTACGCTATCCCTCCGGCCAAGGCCGCGCTCCCTCTTTGCACGCTCCGATGAGAACCGGGAATTCTCCGACCTCCTCGCCTCCGAGACGCATGGGTGCTTGCGGTCTGCCACGTCGCCCGAGCAGCCACGTGAAGTCGTAGACAAAAGGAGTGCACATGAACCAAGTCCTCGACAAGGGGCAGATCTCGATCGGCGGCATGATGCTCGAATGCAGCATGCTCGGCGCGACGCCCGCGTCGGCACCCACCATCGTCATGTTGCATGAAGGGCTCGGCTCGATCGACACCTGGGGGGATTTTCCGCATCGCCTTTTCGAACGCACCGGCGCTTCCGTTTTCGTCTATTCGCGCGCAGGATATGGCGGCTCGCCCGCTATGAATCGCGAGTTCCCGCTCGATTATCTGAAGCGTCACGCGCGGGAGGTGTTGCCCGGACTGCTCGAGACAATCGGTTTTCGTGAAGGTATCCTGTTGGGGCACAGCGATGGCGCCTCGATGGCCACCGCCTATGCCGCCGACACGGCCGATCCGCGCGTGCGCGGACTCATCGCGATGGCGCCGCACTTCGTCGTCGAGCCCGAAACCCTTGCAGAAATCAGAAGGGCGCGCGCCGCCTATCTGGAGGGCAAACTCCGGCAGCGTCTCGCCCGCTATCACGCCGACGTCGATGTCGCGTTCTGGGGGTGGAACGACGTCTGGCTCGAACCGGAATTCACGGGCTTCAATCTCAAAGCGGAGCTTGCCGAGCTGCGGGTTCCCATGCTGGTCATGCGCGGCGATGACGACCGCTACGGCACGCACCAGCAGGTGCGGCTCGCCCAAGAGCTATGCCGCTGTCCAGTTGAAGCAATGCTGATCCCGGATTGCGGACATATCCCGCATCGGGAGAGACCCGAGCTGACGCTTGAGGCGATCGCCCGCTTCGTCGAACGCGTGCTGCCCCGGCGACCGCTTGCAGGGCCGGCGCACGAGTCGTCCTGACGCTAAAACGTTCTAGGGCGCGATGGCTTCAGGTTGAATCAGTCGCGCTCTCGTCCTCTTTGTTTTGCCGCATGATCTTGTCCGAAAAGTCTGCCAACTTTTCGGGATCATGCTCTAGAACTGACGCGTCACATTGCGCTGGAACGCCAGAATGTGCTCGCGCATCGCAGCTTCCGCCGCATCAGGCTGTCGGCTCTCGATCGCTTCGACGATGGCCCGGTGCTCTGCAAGAACGTTGCGGTGATGATCGCCGTCGCGCAGCGAGATGAACCAGAACCGCAGAGATCGCTCGTGCAGGTTTCGCAATACATCCGCGAGCACCGCGTTGCGGGCCGAGTGCGCCAGGACATGGTGGAAATCGCGGTCGAGCAGCATCATCTGTTCGACGTCGCGCTTGGCGATCATCTTGGCCGACTGTTCGAGTATCGCGTGAAGCTTCTTCAGTTCCGCCTCATCGGCGCGTTCGGCGGCACACCGCGCGCAGTAGGATTCGGTCACCAGCCGTACCGCCGTGATGTCCATCGCCTCATCGATGCTGACCGGGCGCACCATGATGCCCTTGCGCGGCATGATCGACACCAGCCCGTCCACCATCAGGCGGTGAATCGCCTGATGAATCGGTGTGCGGCCGATGCCGAGTTCGAGAGAGATTTCGGCTTCGCTGAGCACCTCGGCGGGGCGATAGCGGCAGGTGATGATACGATGTTTGATCTCATTGTAGGCGCGGTCGAGCAACGACTTGCTGGAGACCGATTCGCCAGACTTTCGCGCAGACCGCACCGCTGAACCGGCAAGAACCGCACCTTTCATGATTCGGCCCTTTCATCCCGCGATCGCAGGCCGCTCTGCACAACAGATGAGGGCGATCCGGGTGTCTGCGCCAGTCTAATGGCTCCAGGCTCTGCGACACGTTTGTCGCGCGCACTCGAATCGCGCCGGGTCCAGCCGGCAATCACTGCGCAACGCAGCGTGACTGCCCAACTCTCGGACAAGCCTGTGTGGTGGATACGGGAGCTCAGGATATTCACTGCCATGAAAGGAATCTTCGTTGCGCCCGCAAACCAACCTTGAGCGGTGCTCCGACCGAACCGACGGGGCCCGCGCTCGCGCTTGCAAGGCTAACAAACGGAAAGTCGTCTATCGCATCAACACGCACAAAGCTCACGGCCATGAGCGCACGGAGGAACCGGAGCATTTCGATCAATTGCCGGACCGTCACCCGCTATATTCTGCCGCGTCCCCAAACTAAACGCGCGACCGGCATCTCCTTCACTATCCTCGTCCCAACTCAAACAACCGAAACACGATACAACCTTGATGTCAAGGTGATATTTCACGCAGATTCGATCGAATGCCAACGAATTTCGCGCTGCTCTTTGCACGATTTTTGAGCCGAGACCGACGGAACGCTGCCCGCTGCGCTAGAGCATGATCCCGAAAAGTTGCAGACTTTGCGGACAAGATCATGCGACCAAGCAAAGAGCAGCATGATCCCGAAAAGTTGCAGACTTTGCGGACAAGATCATGCGACCAAGCAAAGAGCAGCATGATCCCGAAAAGTTGCAGACTTTTCGGACAAGATCATGCGACCAAGCAAAGAGCAGCATGATCCCGAAAAGTTGCAGACTTTGCGGACAAGATCATGCGACCAGAAAAAAGAGAAATAGAGCGCGAACGATTCGATATCAAAAAAAACCGCACTCCTATTCGTTCGTCCCCGCGAAAGCGGGGAACGAGATGCTCCGCCCCAGCGGGATTCCCGCTTGCGCGGGAATGAACGGACTCTGGAGCATGATCCCGAAAAACTGGCAGACTTTTCAAATGAGATCATGCGATTAAACATAGAGAAAACAGAAACAAAGCGCGGTTGATTCAACCTCAAGGAATCGCGCTCAAGGAGGGGGCTGCCCGCATGGACCAACGTTATCAACCTTCCGATTCCGGCTTTGCCGCGCGCATCCGCGCGAGCTTCGAACGCCAGGGTTTTATGCGGCTGCTCGGCGCGACCCTGACCCGGGTCGAGCCTGGCCTGGTCGAGATCGAAGTCCCCTTCAGCGCCGACCTCACCCAGCAGCATGGCTATTTCCATGCCGGCGTCGCGAGTTCGATCGCGGATTCGGCTGGTGGCTATGCCGGCTACACGCTGTTTCCCGCCGACAGTTCGGTGCTGACGGTCGAGTTCAAGATCAACCTCATCGCGCCCGCGCAGGGCGCGCGGCTGAGTGCCGTCGGCCAGGTCGTCAAAGCCGGCCGTACGCTGACCGTTTGCAGCCTCGACGTGTTCGCGCTGGCGAAGGCCGACAATGAACAGAACGGCCCGCTTCACCGCACGCTGTGCGCTTCGGGCCTGCAAACGCTGATCTGCCTGCACGGCCGCGCCGACGGCTGAGCCCGGCTTAGAGCATGATCCCGAAAAGTTGGCAGATTTTTCGGACAAGATCATGCGACCAAACA
>JANQIP010000226.1 GCA_028282095.1 Xanthobacteraceae bacterium
TCCCCACGCGGCCAAGGCCGCCGAACACGAATTGGTGGGCATGCTTCGCATGCCCACCCTACAGGTCTTTTCGATCTGCCAGTTTTTCGGGATCATGCGTCCTCATTTAGCAGCGTAGCAGCGTAGGGTGGGCAAAGGCGCGCCAAGAGCGCGCCGTGCCCACGCGGTCAAGGCCGCCGAACACGAATTGGTGGGCATGCTTCGCATGCCCACCCTACAGGTCTTGTCCGAAAAATCTGCCAGCTTTTCGGAATCATGCGACCTGATTAGCGGTCGCATCTTCTGCGGCGAACCGGTTCCCACTTCGCCTGAAGCAGCGTAGGGTGGGCAAAGGCGCGCCAAGAGCGCGCCGTCCCCACGCGGCCAAGGCCGCCGAACACGAATTGGTGGGCATGCTTCGCATGCCCACTCTACAGTTCTTTTCGATCTGCCAGTTTTTCGGGATCATGCTTAGGAGCGCGATTGCTTCTGCTTGAATCAAGCGCCCTCCCTTTCTCTTGGTGGCACGATCTTGTCCGAAAAGTCTGCAACTCCTCGGTATCATGCTCTAGGGCGAAGGTGGCGCGGCGCCTTCCGTCATCAATCGCGATTACTTTACGGCCGCCGCGTACATCTCGGCGACGTAATCCCAGTTGATCAGGTGGTCGACAAAGGCCTTGAGGTAATCCGGCCGTCGGTTGCGATAATCGATATAGTAGGAATGCTCCCATACGTCGCATCCGAGGATCGGCACGCCGCCATGCACGAGCGGATTCTCGCCGTTCGCCGTCTTGGTCACGACGATCTTGCCGTCTTTCACCGCCAGCCAGCACCAGCCCGAGCCGAACTGGGTGGTGCCGGCCTGGATGAACTCCTCCTTCATTTTCGCCACCGAGCCGAGATCGGCGACGATTTTCTTCTCGAGGTCACCTGGAATCTTATCGCCGCCACCATTCGGCTTCATCCATTTCCAGAAATGGATGTGGTTGTAGTGCTGGCCGGCATTGTTGAAGAGCCCCGGATTCTTGCCGAACGATCCCTTCACCACCTCCTCGAGCGACTTGCCTTCCCACTCGGTGCCCTTGAGGAGGTTGTTGCCGTTGTTGACATAGGCGAGGTGATGCTTGTCGTGATGGTATTCGAGGGTTTCGCGCGACATATAGGGCGCGAGCGCGTCATAGGGATAGGGAAGGTCCGGCAGTGTGAAAGACATCGCCTTGCTCCTGGGCAGCGCTTCGGGGGAGGGTGACCGTGAGGTCGCAAAGCAGCAACTTAGCGCGCCGGTGGGTAAAGGCCAAGCGCGGCACAAGCGCGCCGGCAGTGGGTGCCGTTAAGGAAAGCCGAGCCGGTTGATCCAAGATGGTTGTGGCCTGAGCATTGAATCGATTATCATAATCAGGTCACGCGGGGTGAGGACGATTGGTGTGCGTACCGACCGTTCGGGCGCTCGTGGAAGGTCTTGGGGTCTTGCGAGCGCGCCGTCGGTGCACGCAGCGGCCGCAGGTCGCGCAGAAGGAGTTGCGATGGTCCCGCTCGTCTTGGCCCTTGGCATCGTCGCCACTCTTGTCGGCGTGGCGACAATCGGATTCGGCATACCCATCGAGAAGTTCAGTCTCGGCAACACGCTGATCATCGCCGGCGCGACGGTGATGTCGGCCGGTCTTGTCATTCTCGCGCTCGCCGCCGTCCTGCGCGCGCTTGACCAAGCTCGCCTGGCGCTTGCGGGATCGGCAGAGGCTGAGCCGCGGCTCGAGGCCAGCAGGCGGGAGCGTTCGCAGGCAAAGCCCGCGGAGGTCGAGCCGGTTGAGGCCGGTTGGTCCCGCCCGGCACCGGGACCGCCGCCACGGGTGGAACGAGATCAGCCTGCCCGCGCGCCGGCTCAGGCCCGTGCCGAGCGGGCCCCGCGCGAAACATCCGCCGATCCACCGTGGCTAGCCGCAAGCCGCGAGCGTTTTTACGACGAGCCGGAGCCGGATGAGCTGCCCGACATCGAACCCGCGCGCGATGCAGAAGCAATGGCCGAGATGCCGCCGCCGCCGCAGAAGCGTCGCTTGTTCGGGTGGACGCGCCGCAGCCGGGCAAGGCGCGAGGAAATGGAGTCCGATTCCGAGCAACGGTTCGAGCCCGAACTGGACGAGAACGCGTATGTCGAGGACAGCCGTCCGTCCTTCCGGGATGAAGACCGCCAAACGCCGCGCAGGCCGGCACGCCCGGCGGCGCCCGCTTCTCCCGCGCCGATGGAGTGGCCCGCGCAACGCTACGCGCAGGAGGACCGGCAAGCGCCCGCGCCGATGGAGCGACCTGCGCAGCGTTACGCGCAGGGCGACCCGCAAGCGGGTGTCGATGTCCTCAAGTCGGGCACGATCGACGGCATGGCCTACACGCTCTACACCGATGGCTCGATCGACGCCGAATTTCCCGAAGGTCGGATTCGCTTTGCCTCGATCGAGGATCTGCGCCAGCATCTGGAAATGCAGGATCAGGACCGCCGCTGAGCGCCGGTCTTACCTCCACCTCAGGGTGGGGTAAGGCGTGCAGCGCTAGGTACCCCAACCATTCATCCTCATGGTCAGCCGCGCAGCGAAGCCGCGCCAGTCGGGAGGGGGTCGAACCACGATCAGTTCAGCTTGAGCCGATCGCGTCGTCTTGGTCTTTTGCTCTCTCGCATGATCTTGTCCGAAAAGTTTGCAACGTTTCGGGATCATGCTCGGATGCGGCCCGCGATCCCTCCCCGGATCGCACGCAGGCAAGCTGTGCCGCGATCCGACCCTCCCTTTTCAAGGGAGGGTGAATTTGGGCCCGGAGAGGTCGGCAGACTTTTTCGGATAAGATCATGCGACAAGACAAAGAGAGCGCGATTGATTCAGTTTAGAGCCATCGCGCTCTGGGGGGCTGCCCGGTCTGCACGACCTGACCTCGGTCATGCCTTACCCGTCACCTTGAGTGCAAAGGCATAGGCGAGGGCGATTTCTCTCAACCGCTCGAAACGGCCGGCGGCACCCTGGTGGCCGGCCTCGAGATTAGTGCGAAACGCGATGAGATTGTCCGAGCGCATGCGCGCGCGCAGCCGTGCCACCCATTTGGCCGGCTCCCAATAGGTGACCCGCGGATCGGTCAGGCCCGCGAGCACGAGCAGCGCGGGATAAGCCTGTGCCCGCACATTGTCGTAGGGCGAATAGGCCAGGATCGTCTGGAACGCCTCCGCGTCGGTGATCGGGTTGCCCCATTCCAACCATTCCGGCGGCGTGAGGGGGAGCGTGTCGTCGAGCATGGTCGCGAGCACGTCGACGAACGGCACTTCGGCGATCAGCCCGGCATAGAGATCGGGCCGCGCATTGGCGATTGCGCCGATCAGCATGCCGCCGGCCGAGCCGCCTTGCGCCACGACCTTGGTGCGGGCGACGAATCTGTTGGCGATCAAATAGTCCGTCGCGGCGATGAAATCCGAGAACGTGTTGGGCTTCGCCTTCAGCTTGCCTTCGCGATACCAGCGCCAGCCCTTCTCGGTGCCGCCGCGTATATGGGCGATCGCATAGATGAAGCCACGATCGACCAGCGACAGCCGGTTGGTGCTGAACGCGGCGGGCATCGACATGCCATAGGCGCCGTAACCATAGACGAGGCCCGCGGCGGTCCCGTCGAGCGGCGTGTCCTTGTGGAACAGGAGTGAGATCGGAACCGTCTCGCCATCACCCGCCGGCGCGAACAATCGCCGGGTCACATAAGCAGACGGATCGTGTCCGCTCGGGACCTCCTGGCGCTTGCGCAGCGTCCGCGTGCGGGCGGCGCAGTCATAGTCCCATGTTTCCAGCGGCGTCGTCATCGAGGAATAGGTGAATCGAAGCGCGGCGGTCGCGAACTCGTACCCGTGCTCCATCCCGAGCGAATAGGCCTCCTCATCGAACGCGATTGCATGCTCTTCGCCGCTCGCAAGATGCCGGATGATGATGCGCGGCAAGCCTTCGGCGCGTTCAAGCCGGATCAGCCAGTCGGCAAGCACCAGATGGGAGAGGACGAAGACGCCGGGCCGATGCGCAATGAGATCGCGCCAATGCGCCCGGCCGGGCGTTGCGAGCGGCGCGGTGACGAGCTTGAAATCCTCGGCCCCATCGGCATTGGTCCGCAGGATCAGCGTCGGCCCGCGGTCGAAAGCGGGATGGTGCTCGACATCATAGCGCAGCGACGGCTCGCGCGGAGCGACCGGAACCGGCGTTGCGGCAGGCTCGGAAAGGTCGATCAGCCAAGCCTCGGCGGTCTCGTGGTCGTGCACGGAGATTTCCGCAAAGCGGCCTGACTGCAGGCGCGAGAGCGAGATGAAGAAACCGGGATCGTCGGTGCGAAAGACGAGCACATCGTCGCCCGCCGGCGTGCCGACGACATGGCGGTGCACCTCGGTCGGGCGGTGTTGCTGGTCGAGCCTGACATAGTAGAACGCCGTGGAATCCTGCGTCCAGACCAGCGCGCTTGCCGTCTCCGCCACTTCATCGGCAAGGTCGTGACCGGTGACGAGATCGCGCACCCGCGCAGTGTAGAATTCCGATCCCATCTCGTCGCAGGCCCAGACGAGGCGGCGATGATCGGGAGAATGCGCGCTTGCGCCGAGCTGGAAGAAGGACCTGCCGGCCGCGCGTGCGTCGCCGTCGAGCAGCAGTTCTTCGGCTCCGCCGCCGCGCGGCACCCGGCAGATTAAGGGGTGCTGTCCGCCCTCGCGATACCGCAGGTAATAGGCGAACGGACCGTCGGGCTCGGGCACGGTCGAATCGTCCTCCTTGATGCGGGCCTTCATCTCGGCAAACAGCGTGGCCTGCAGCGTTGTGGTGTCGGCGAGCGCCGCCTCGGCATAGGCATTCTCCGCCTCGAGATAGCGCCGGATTTCGGGGTCGAGCAGGCCCGGATCGCGCATCACCGCCTGCCAGTTCGCATCGCGCAGCCAGCTATATTCGTCGACGCGCTCAACGCCGTGGTGCATCGAGGAGACCGCGCGCTTCACCGCGCGCGGTGGGGCCGGGAGCGAGGAATTCGGTTCAAGCATGGCCGTTCCTTATGGTTCATCAGAATAACGGAATGAAACATCTTGAGGCGTCGGTATCGCGCCATCCTCTCGGCACGGGGCAGATCGGCGTTACCGCATGACCTGCGAGTGGCTGAAAGGGCTTGCGACGCCGCGTCGATGCGGCCGCATAACCCCAACAGCTTAATCCGGTCGCGCAGCCAAAGAAGAACTAAAGTGCAGGTCGCTGCGCGCCCCGAGGGACGTTGTTCATGCGCACCGCGTCTGTTCTTCTGCAAAGTCCAAGGTCCGACCGCGCATCATTGTTTAGATAGACATCGTCCGATCAGCGCTCAAGCAGCGCTCGCGCTGCGTTGCGGCAAGTCTTTGTGTCGGCGAGTGATATTATCGGTCTCGGGGTTGCGCGGGCAGTGCGCGGCGGGGCGCTTTTTGCCGCAAGCTCGGCGAGAAATCTCGGAGGTCCTTCCGAAGAGCGAGGCCAAAGCGTGCGCTTAACTCACCACTATTTCTATTCCGACTCATTCTTTTATTGCATTCCCTAGCAGTGCATAGTAAAGACCAATTGTTCTTACGAATCGCTCACGTAAGTCGCCGACGGCATGCTTGTTTGCCGCGCGACGGGCGAGGCGCCATCGGCCGGCCGGCCGTCTTTGAATCGGGGTTTTTTTATGCGGAATCAACGTGCGACGGGCGAAGCCGCCCCCCAGAACTATATCGAGCTGACGGCCGATATCGTATCGGCCTATGTCAGCAATAACAGCGTTTCCGCGGGCGATATTCCGGGGCTGATCAATCAGGTTCATTCGGCGTTGATGCGGGTCTCGGGCGGGCAGACCGAGGCGCCGCCCGAACCGCTCAAACCGGCTATTTCGGTGAAGAAATCGATTACACCGGAATACATTGTCTGCCTTGAGGACGGTAAGAAGTTCAAATCGCTGAAGCGTCATCTGCGCACCCAGTACAATCTGACGCCCGAGCAGTATCGGGAGAAATGGGGACTTGCTCCCGACTACCCGATGGTGGCACCGAACTATGCTGCAGCCCGTTCGCAGCTCGCCAAGCAGATGGGCCTGGGTCAGCAGCGACGCCGGCGAAAATAAATCGGCGGCGCGGCCGCGGTCGCACGCAATCGGGTTGCGCAAGAGGTCGTCGCCGCGGGCGTGTCGTTTAGCGCGTGATCCGGAAAAGTTGCGGACTTTTCGGACAAGATCATGCGACAGAACAAAGAGAAAAAGAGCGCGTTTGATTCAAGGAGAAGCCATCGCGCTCTGGTGCCCGGTCTCACAGTTCACTGATACGGTGGTCTTCGGCGCCATGCTTATGCCCAGTCGCCCCAAGATCATTCCCGTGAATCACTCTCTTGCAAAAGCGGGTACTACTAGGGGTAGTGACGAGGGCGGTCATGCCGCCACTGTCCGATTTTGACGCCCATCTCCGCTCGAAGCTCCCACGATCCCCGTCTGATTAACCGTGTCGCCATCGCGCATCTGAGTGATGGTGTAATCGCGTTGTCGTAGACGGCTTGCCCGAATTGAAAGCAATAGAGCGCGCTAGAGCATGATCCCGAAAAGTTGCAGACTTTTCGGACAAGATCATGCGGCAAAACAAAGAGAAATCGCGCGCGAGTGATTCAATCCAAAGGAAACGCGCTGTCGTAACGTGCCCGATACTGGCCAAGCACGATCGGCTCTTCCGATAAGGGTGGTGGTAATTGCTTTGCCCATTGCGAGCCGGATGGCGTCTGATCCAATAGCTTTGATTTGAATCCTATTCAGCTTTTTGACCAGTATAGGGTTAATTCAAAATAGTTATGTTTACCAAGTCACTAAGTATGTAGAAAAAGTTATCCCCGGAGGCAAAATCGACGTTACCCTAGGTACAAAGTCCTAACAGGGTCCGTCGATGAAAAGTCCTCCATTGATCCCAACGCCGACCGAACCCACGCACCGGGCACGCCGCTGCGACAGCGCGTGCGATCGCGAGGCCCTTGCGGCTTTGGTGGCGGCCAGCTTCGCGGTATCACCATCCGAGATCCTCTCTGCGTCGCGGCGTTCGGCGTCGGTGGCGTTCGCGCGGCAGGTTGCGATGTATCTCGCCCATGTGAGTTTTGGGGCGAGCTATAGCGAAATCGGGCGCGCTTTCTCGCGCGACCGCACGACAGCGGCGCATGCGTGCCGCGTGGTCGAGGAACGTCGCGATGATCCGCGCCTCGATGCTACGCTGGATCGGCTGGAGCGAACCTGCCGTTCAGCAAATGCGACCGTGATCGTCCCGCGGGCGCGCCTGCGATGAGCCGTGTCGCGCGCAAGACGGCGGTGCGGGCTGCCGACCGTGCGCTCGCGCGGCTTTCCGCAGTTGCAACGCCGGACGGTTGCATTCGACGGCGTCCGCGCGGCGTTGATCCGGAAGTGATGGAAGAGCTCGCCGCCGCCGACCTTGTGACCCGTTGTCCCGATGGCGGCTTCGAAGTCACCGATGCCGGCCGCGCGCGGCTTGCGCGTCTGGCCGCGGCTGATGCGGGCGGGCAGATCGACCCGTTCCGCGGCCAGCATTTCATCCTTTCCCGACGGGCGACCGAAACGGCGGCCGGTCCGTCCGAAGCGCTCGCCAATGAAGCCGAAAGCCCACTCGCCTGGCTCGCCCGCCGCAAGGGTCGAGACGGCCGGCCGATGATCGAGCCGGCGCAGTTCCAGGCGGGCGAACGGCTGCGCACAGACTTCACCTATGCGCAGTTGATGCCGCGCATGACGGTCGACTGGAGCGCTCCGGTTGCGGGCGGCGGCGGAACTGGGGCCGGCGGCCCGGCAGCGATGGCCGACACGGTGATGGCGGCGCGGCAGCGCCTACACCACGCGCTCGATGCGGCCGGACCGGAATTCGCCGGGCTTCTCGTCGATGTCTGCTGCTGGCTGAAGGGCCTCGAAGTAGCCGAGCGCGAGCGGGGTTGGCCGCCACGCTCGGCCAAGGTGGTGCTCCAGCTCGGCCTCGACCGGCTGGTGCGGCATTACGGCTTGGCGGCCGAGACCTGCGGGCGCGCGAAAGCACAGGTGCGCACCTGGCTCGCGCCGGGTGAGCGTTTCGTGGTCGACCCCGGCGGTGCTGCTTCCGGCTAATCTCGTTCGCCCACTGCGATCCGTATGACGACCATACCTCGATCCTTGAACCTCGATCTTTGAGCCAAGCATCGCAGTGCAAATCGGGTTCCGGCCAACAGTTTCTACGGTTGAAAACCGTGCTTTCGGCTCCGATCGAAGGATTGCCCCCTCTACCATGCTGCGCATGGTTCCCCTTCCCCGCTGCGCGGGTGCCGCATCACTGGAGGATTACGCGGCGGTGGCGAGCGCAGCCTCGGCTTCTGCGCGGATGCGGGCGACCATCGACTTCAGCCCGTTGGAGCGCTGCGGACTGAGATGCTCGCGCAGGCCGAGTTGCTCGAACAGCGCAGCCGGATCAATCGCAAGGATGTCGCCGGCGCTCCTGCCGGAATACAGCGCGAACAAGATCGCAATCAGCCCGCGAACGATATGCGCGTCGCTGTCCCCGCAGAAAGTGAGGATCGGCGCGCCGGCGCCGTCCGGCCTGACCTCCGTGGTGAGCCATACCTGGCTCGCGCAGCCCTGGACCTTGTTCGCGTCATTGTGCGCGGCCTGCGCAAGCGGGGCGAGCGTGCGCCCAAGCTCGATGATGTATCGGTAGCGGTCGTCCCACTCATCAAGCAGTTCGAAGTTCTCGCTGATCTCGTCGATCGTCATGCGCGCTTGCCTTGGTACGAATTCCGCGTGGCCGACACGGAACTCGCTCTTTTGATTCCTTCGCCGGTCACGTTTTCTGTAGCGGACCGGTTTCCGCTTCGCCAGAAGACGTTCTGGCGCTGCCTTTCTTTGGCCGCCACCCACGCTGACATAGTGCATCGGCCGGCGCAACGGTACCGGGTTCATGGCGAGATGAACCTGCCTTCGGATCGTTTGGTGCACGCCCAAAGCACGATTTTGTCCGAGAAGCTGGCGGGCTTCTCGAACGAGTTCATGCGACCGAACGGAGCGAACGCCAGGGCGATCGGTTCAACCTGAAGCAATCACGTTCTGGAGAAGTGCCGTCAGGACCGCGGCGCTTGCCGACCGCCGTTTCCCTCACGCGCCGTCGGGTGCGCGCCCGCGCGTGTCATCGCCCGGTGCCGGCCCGCGCCAATGCGGCGCAAGATCGATCTGGGTGAGCGTATCCAGACCTTTGCCGGGTACGACAATCTCGCTTCGCTTTGCGGTCGGCTTGTGCGCGGCAGCGCCCGATTCCGCGGAATCAAGCGCTTCGCTCAAGAACTCATAGAGCATTTTGGCGCCGGCTTGCGCTTTGTGGCCGACGGCGATGGCGGCCTGCGCGCCGACGGCGCAGGCTTCGGGCTGGCGTGTGCAGAACTCGCCCATGTCGACAAACATTGCCGAGGCGGCAGCGGCCGCGTCGGCCGCGCCGAAGGTGGAGGCCTGACGATCGTCAGAAGCGGCCGTCGAACTGCCGGTCGTCAAGCCGTCCGTCGGCAGCAGCAACAAGACGATGCCGAGCCAGAAAGCGGCTCGCAGCAAGAACCTCATGACCTTGGTCCCGTGGTGAGGGAATCGGCCCCGTCGCCCCAGAAAGACTCCCCTTATGCGTTGACCCTAGCAGGGCGGCTTCAATACGCCGTTGGCGCGAGCGTCGCGATTTTCGGCAAATGCGATTCAAATATCCGACGTATTTTTCATAAAACATGAACCATTTTTCCCGAATGGCGCAGATCGAAACGGCAATCTGGACAATGCCGCGGTTGGCGCAACCAAGCGTTCACCATCAACTTGGCGTTCACCAAGCAACCCTGCGTTCACCATGGACCAAGATCGGTGCGGGCTTTCGCCCTGCTTTTCGCCGGGACCGGCGCTCACCAGAGCATGATTTTGAAAAACTGGCGAACGTCTCGGACAAGATCATCCGAGAAAACAAAGAGAAATCGGGCGCGACCGGTTCAATCGGAAGCAAGCGCGCGCTAGGCGGTTGCGGCGGCCGTCCTTAGTGGTCGCTTAATGGGGGTTTGCGACCATCGCGTCCGCGCAGGGGGAGCGCGTCCGATAGCAGGATGCGCTGTTGGTGGACGTGGGCATCCTCAGTCAAATCGGCGACTATGTCGACTCCCTCGTGCATCCCTCGGTGCAGCCCGATCCATTATTGATGGCGCGTCATCGCGCTTTTATCGCGCCGCGTTTGCTTGGAAGCGTGGTCGCGCTTGTCGTCTTCCCGGCCTATCTCGCGCTCCGCGGGACGCCGAACGCCACCGAGATCTTGGTATTCTGCTGGCTGATCGCGCCAATACTCACCTCATATTACTTGTCGCGGACCGGGCGTTATGAGAGCGCACATGTGCTCTCCTCGCTCGCTTTGACCGGGCTTGTGACCATCGTCGCAATGAAAACGGGCGGGATTTACTCCTTTGCGGCCATTTGGCTGGTCGTCATCCCGCTCGAAGCCGCACTGTCCGCCTCGCGCCGCGTCGTCGCCATCGCCTCGGCGCTGGCGCTCGGTGCCGCCTCGTTGCTGATGTTCTGCAGCCTTACCGGCCTGCTGCCGGTACCGGATGGCAGCCTCGGTGCTCTCGGCTCGCTTGGGATCATTTCGGCCTCGCTCTATGCCACCGGGCTCGCGCTTGGTGCGGAGTCGCTTGCACGCAAGAATTTCTGGCTGCTCAATTCCGAGGAGGACCGCTATCGGCTGCTCGCGCACAACATGACCGACGTGATCACGCGGCATGGCCGCAACGGCGCCGTGCTGTTCGCCTCGCCGGCGGCGGAGTCGCTGTTCGGTGCCAAAGTGGCGGACCTGAACGGTCACGGTCTATTCGACCGCGTGCATGTGGCCGACCGGCCCGCCTATATCGGGGCGCTCGCCGATACCGCGAGCCAGGGCAAAGCCCATTCGGTGGAGTTTCGCGTGCGGCGGGAGAGCGACGATCCGGCGGTGCCGGTTCATTTCATCTGGATCGAGATGCGCTGCCGTCCACTCGATATCGCCACATCCGCCTCCCGCCAGGACCTGCGCGAGGTCGTCGCGGTGATGCGCGATGTCACCGAGCGCAAAGCGCAGGAGCGCGAACTCGAGGCGGCGCATGCCGCGGCCGAACGCGCCAACTCCGCCAAGGGCCGCTTCCTCGCGGTGATGAGCCACGAATTGCGCACGCCGCTCAACGCCATCATCGGCTTTTCCGACATGCTGATCAACGAGCGCGCCTTGGCGCTCGTCGTCGATCGGCGCGAGGAATATGCGAGGCTCATCAACGAGTCGGGCAACCATCTGCTGGCGGTGGTCAACGATATTCTGGCGATGTCCAAGCTGGAGACCGGCGAGTTCGAGATCCGGCCGGAGCCGTTTGTGCTGGGCACGGTGGTCGCGTCGTGCTGCGACCTGCTCACGCTCAAGGCGCAGGCCGCAGGAATCCGTCTCGGCCTCGATGTCGATCCCAAACTGCCGGAGATCAATGCCGACAAGCGGGCGCTGAAACAGATCCTCATCAATCTTTTGTCCAATGCCCTCAAATTCACCGATAGCGGCGGCAAAGTGGTGGTCGGCGCCAAGCGCGACGGCACGCATGTCCTGCTCTGGGTGGAGGACAACGGCATCGGCATCCGCGAGGACGATCTTCCGCATGTCGGCGATCCGTTCTTCCAGTCCGGCGACTCCTATGACCGGCGGCATGACGGCACCGGGCTCGGCCTTTCGATCGTCAAGGGCCTCGTCGGCCTGCATGGCGGAGAGATTTCGATCGTAAGCCGCATGGGCGCCGGTACCCAGGTCAGCGTGCGTCTCCCGCTCGATTGCGAAAGCGTGCGCCCCGACGCGCGGCCGGCGCTCCCGTCAATCAAGTCTACCGCCACGATCGCTCGCCTCGCGCCATCGGCAGAGGTCGCGAATGCTGTGGCAACTCCGGTCAAGAAACGTGCGTAGCGATCTCTTCAAAACCGAGGACGTGCAGCCCGACGACGATCTCGTCGGGCGCCGCCGATGGCTCGTCGCCCTGCTGGGCCGAATGTTGCGGCGGCCGAAGGACACGCTCGCCATTGCCGTCGCCTCGACGGCGCTCGCGACGATTGTCGTGAATGCGCTTTTCCTGCAGCCCGATCCGCATCCTGCACCGCTGTTCGCCGAAAAGCGCAAAGCAAGCTCTACCGTGGAACCAGAGTCGACGGGCACGGTGGCGCTGCCGCGCCCGCGTCCGGCCGCGCTCACATCGCTGCGCCCGGATCAGGTGCAGCCTGCATCGAGCCAGTCACACCGGGACATTATGCGCGACATCCAGCGTGAGCTTGCGCGCCGCGGCTTCTACGATGGCGTGATCGATGGCCTTTACGGCAGCAAGACCGACGCGGCGATCCGCGAATTCGAGCGCAGCGCCGCACTGCCGCCGGGCGGCGAACCGGACGAGGCGATGCTCGAGGCGATCATGCGCATGCCGAAGGACCCAGAGCCGGCGCCGGTTCCGATCCCGGTTCCGATGCGTCCCGATCCGATCGGCGACATCGTGGCGCGGACCGATCCTGCTGCCGTGGCCGCAGCGCTGCCGGCACGCGTCAAGGCGGTGCAACAGGCACTCAGCGATTTCGGCTATGGCCAGGTGAAACCGACCGGAACGGCTGACGCCGCCACCCGCATTGCGATCGAGGCGTTCGAGACCGCTCGCAATATGCCGATAACCGGAAAGGTCAGCGACGACCTGATCCGCGAAATCGCCAAGGTGACCGGACGTCCGTTGGAGTAAGCGCTTGCCGGGACCGAGGGCGCAGCTTACAGCACGCCATGCGTCTGAAATCCGCAATCTGGGTGTCCGCCTATATCCGCCGCTGCGCCAGCGAGGGTGTATTCGCGGCGGTGCGCCGGCACGGCGCCGACGAAGCCGGCGCGATCTACATCATCGTCAATCGTCTTGACGGAACGGCGGACCTCTACGGCCCGGCGCCGCAGGCGGCCTTCGACGAGGGAAGGCCGTTCGATCGCGTCTTCACGCCGGTGCTTGCGGTGCTGCCCGCGCCCGAGGCTCAGGTCGAGTCGTTCATCGCTCGCGAAAGCCGCTTCGATCCGGATGTCTGGGTGGTCGAAATCGAAGAGCGCTCAGGACGCCACTTTCTTGACCGGATCGTTCGATGAAGACGGACTGGTCTGATCGGTCGGGAGCGTCGCTTCCTGTCGGCGCGGCGCATTGGTTGCTCGTCCACGCTGCGTGAGCGCTTCGGAGCGTGAATGCGACGGACCGCGGCGCGCCGTCGTCGCAACGCGTCCCGCCGCGTGCCAGGAGGCGACCAGCCGCAGCGCCGCGCCAAGGCTGATCTCGCCATACAGCGCACTCAGCGCATAGACACGGCGGATGGACCGGCCGATCGATGGGTTGACGAACAAGAGTATGCGCTGGAGCACGTCGATCGGAATTGCGAGCGCCTTGGCGGCGACGAGGAGCGGTTCGCCCGAGCCGTCATTGACGATCGCCTCGGCGACTGTGCGCGCAACGCCGAGGGCGCGTTCGAGTTCGCGAATGAACTCGCTTGGTCGGCCGGCGAGCGCGCTCGCTTCCAACCGCCGGGTCGTCTCGTCGGTCGGTTTCGGCCATGCGCTCGGCTCCAGCGGACCGCGCGTATCGAGTTCCGCCAAGATCGCGGCGCGCCGCGCGGAGTTGGCCACCAGAAATTGTTCGCCGATCGCCGAAGCGTCGACATCAACGGAGGCAGCCTTGCCCGCGTCGGCAGGCTCGCCCGTCCGCCGGCTTTTTTCACGCTGGCTTGCCGCGGTGCTTTCACGGTCGCTGGTGATCTCATCGGCGAGCCGCCGGACGATTTCGCCCGGCGCTCCGGGATAGGCGGCAAGCCGCCGTGCCACCGTTTCGCGCGTCATGGGGTCGACCGCTTCGATGAGGCGCAAGGTCAGCTCGACGAACTGGCGCTCTTCTTCCGATGTGTGGATCGGCTTTTGCACATAGAGATCGGTCAACACGCGCAGCAGCGTCGGCTTGACGTCGACGCCGTGCTGGGCGAGCCCGACGAGACTGTCGAGGCCGGGAAAAAGCGTCGAACGCACGCGACAACCCCATCACGAATTACGGCTTGGCTGCCATGAACACTAAACGTTCACCGTTAGCGCGACGTTAACCAAAGAAGGCGCTAATCACCTCGGGAGAACGCGGGTCGTCGCTGATCCGCTGGGAGGGGAACATGGGAACCGTCATCAGTTTCCCGGAAGCGCGGCGCTACACCGATGGTCGGGTCAGCGCGATCCGCGAAAGGCCGGCGACGATCATCATCCTGCCGGTGATCCGGATCGAACGTTATGACGTCGAACCCGGTGACAGGCTGCCACGCAATCCGCCCTTGCCCGGCCGCAAGCGGCGCCCGCGCGCGTCGCGGTCGTGAGCGTCCGGCACTGGCGCAAACTTGTGGACAACGAATGCACGAACTGCGCGGTCGCAGCGCCGCGCTGGGCTGGGCGCGCGCTTGCGCTTGCCGCATCGCTCGTTCTCGCGGGCTGCGCGAACGGTGATTTCGGCCGCATCAGGCCCGGCCTCGTCAGCGATGGTGTCCACGACTGGATCGGGGTCTCGGCCGCCGCCCAGGCCGGCGGGCCGGTCTCCATCTATCCGTTGACGCAAGACGAGCGGCTCCTGCGCGATCGCGCCTTTCAGCTTATCGAGCCGGCTTACGACCGAAATCGTTGGTATAGCTACCTCAACGAATACGGACTGTCGCGCGTCTTCCTGCGCGACTGGTCGTTCTTCAACATCACCGAATACGACAGCTATATCAAGTCGATGCCGTTCCGCTCGGCGACCGCCCGCTATTCCAAGCTCAACGAGGCGATCCGCAACGACGTCGTGCGCATTCCGCCCTTCGTGTCGATCGCGCTGCGCGTCCTCGACATGGATGCACGGCGTGCCGCGGCGCTCGAACACATCGCGGTTCTGTCGCCGGGCGAGGTCGTCAATGCGCAGGCGCGCATCGCCGAGAACGCGCTGGTCATCAGTTGGGTGCAGCAATCGCTGGTCAACCGGGCGGCGACCTATGGCTTTGCACTCGAACGGCTGGTGATCGAGACGCCGGTACCGATGGCGGCCGAGGTCGACCGCTCGCTCACGCTGTTAAAGACAAGGATCGTCGAGAGCCGCATCATTCCCGGACCCGAGATCGTGCCGGGACGGATCGTGCACGTGCATGCCTATCCGGTTCGCCCGCCGCCACGGCCACGGGGGCGTCGCGTGGCGGGAATCGCCCGGCGCTGATCGGGCAGGCTAGAGCATGATCCCGAAAAGTTGGCAGACTTTTCGGACAAGATCATGCGACAAAACGAAGAGCATGATCCCGAAAAATTGGCGACTTTTCGGACAAGATC
>JANQIP010000028.1 GCA_028282095.1 Xanthobacteraceae bacterium
CAGACCGACAAGCCCGCCTACGGCATCGTCCGCGACATCGACAAGCTCGACGAAGCTCTCAAGCCCATCTCCAACGGCACCGAAGCCATCGAGCCGCCCGTGCCGGACAACCTCCCGACCATCGACGGCGACGGCGGGGCCGATCCGGTCTTCGGCGTAGCTGGCCTATTCGAGTTCGACGGCAAGCGCGGCGGAGAGGTCGTCGTCGGACACGGCGACAGTCTCTTGCTTTCGGAGGGAACCATCCTCTTCTCCTTCGTCGCGGATGACATCACCGGGCGGGACGCTCTCTTCTCCAAGGATGCCAGCGGCTTGGGCTCAGGCGGCCACACCACGGCCTTCGTCGAGGCGGACGGCGACCTCAAGGTCCGTCTACAGAACGAAGAGCGGTCCCTGCACCTTGAGGCCAAGGGCGTCATCGAGGAAGGCGAGGCGTACGACTTTGCGCTGACTTTCGGCGAGGAGGGTGCGCGGCTCTACCTAGACGGAGAGGAGGTCGATGCCGAAGAGGGTTTCTCACACAGTTGGGAGAGCAACAAAGAGGTCCTGCTGATCGGCGCCAACGGATGGGCCAGCAAATCCGGCGAGATTGGCCGTCCCCTCCATCATTTCGACGGGTCGATCGAGAACTTCACCATTCTCGACGAACAGATCTCGGACATCCAATTGAGCTACATCCCCTCCCCCGACACCGACCTCTTTTCCTAGTAGCGGCTAGACGGCCGACCGAGGGCGCGCGCCCGGGGCGCTGCGCCTTTGGCTCATGTCCTGATGCTCGGGGCTTGGTGTGGCCCAGACTCAAACAAAGCCCGGCGCGAGGCCGGGCTTTGTTTGGTTGCGGGGGCACGCAACCGTGGTCAGCAGCAGGGACTTTTCCAAGCTGCGGCATGATGATCCAAAGTCATCCAGGCTTGCCTATGCAGGCCGTTACCGCTTCCAACTAGGAAACGGTCCGTCACCGTGAACCCGCCCTCGTGAACAGCTCATGAAATAGATCGTTACTGCGCTTCAGGCCATCATCGCTCAGGACCACTGATTTCTCCTTGTTCACTGGATTTTCGATCATCCCCTTGCGACATAGCCGGTCCATTACATCCCAGTCGAACGTCTTCCAGGCACGCCGTCCGTCGTGCAGCGTCAGTTGCAGCAACGCCAATACGGCGTCATCGACCTTGTCTGTATCAATTTCCATGTTCACACCCTTTGAGCATACGTTGCGGCTGCTAAAGCGGAGATTTGCTCACACTATCCGGCCCGTCACCGTTTACCCAAGCCTTTCAAACGTTCGAGGAATCGCTCCTTGCGCGCATGGTGGTCGCGAATGGCGTCGAGGCGCTGGATAAAATCGGCCTCCATACCGTCCTCAATCGCGATCGCCTCGAGATCGGTCAACAGCGCCGCGGCGCGGTCATAGCCTGCAGCATTGCGTCGCGCGATCTCGGTTTCGACCTCGGCCCAGACCGCCTCGCCACGCCGCATCACGTCCTCGAGACGCTTGCGGCGCATTCGTTCCGCCAACACTTGCTGGTGCCTGCGTTCTTCAGCCCGCCGCTCGGTCTCGGCGCATGCGCGTTGGCGGCGGATTTCCCCCACGCGGGTCATCAGGGCGCCGACGGTCCGGCGTTCGGTGACCGCCGCCCACGTGACACCGCCCGGTACCGCAGAATCGAGGTCGTCCGTATGCTCCGCGGTGGCATGCAACAGATCCCTGTCGATGCCGAAGAAGTCGGCCGCCGCCTCAAGCGCGCCCGTCAAGGGGCCAATGCCGGCAAGCGGCTCACACGTATCGGCCTCCAGTGCATCGTCTTCCAGCGTCGTCAGCCAGCATAGGTAAAAGAGTCTTAGATCACCTGAAAGGACGTCGGCGCGAAGTGGCGACAGAACGCCAAGCCAGCCCGAGCTATCGTCCCAGTCGCCATAGTCCTGTTCAACCTCGTCACGACACATGTCGACGATCAGGTTTTCGCCGTTCTCCCAGACCGCCACCCAATCCACGTCGAGCAAGAAGGTGTCCAACCGCGCCCGCTCCACGAGCCGCCTCGGCAATCGCATTATCAGCCGCCGCGTGCCCCAGTTGGCCAGGTAGAGATGTAGGTCGAACCACTGCTCCATGAGCCGCGCGGGATCGCCCTTGAAATCACCCCACTCATAGTGGTTGGTAAAGCTGGTCGCCGTAATCCGCGCCCTGGTTGACAGTTCCCGTAGTGCCTCTCGGTCCGCTTCACCGAGCGGCCGGTCTATCGCCTGAAATTCGTAGTATTGATACTCGCTCACCGAACCGTCCTCGACCCATCAAACAACCGGATGATAGATGCCTTTCATCTCGAGCAGGGCAAGTGCCTCGTCGAGGGTCACGCCACGATCGACCGGCCACCATTGTTCGGTGTGGCGAAAATAGGAGAGATCGAAGCGGTCGCGACCGACATACGTGAGCCGCGCGAAGGGCGATACGAACTCGCGCTCGGTGTATCTGTCCGGCCGGTCGTTGCGATACCGCTGTAAGAACCGGTATTTTGCACCGTGCCACTTGCCAAAGATGTCGATGCAATAATTGAACTCGGTCGGCCTGATCTCGGGCAAGAAACGCGGCTTCAAGACGTCTTCGATGAAGCGCTCGCAGGCCGCCGTGATCGCCCGCTTTTCCGCATCCGAAGGCTTATTTTCGGCGCGCACACCCACCATGGTTTATCCGCTCTCGAATCGCATTGCCGAAAGGCATTCTCGCATGACCTTTCACAAAAACATACGACTTCGCTCCTCGGCGCATCCGGCACGAGCTGATTTGAACCTGCAGGAATTAAATGTAAACCATCTGACCGGAATAGACCGGCTTTGTTTGGTTGCGGGGGCAGGATTTGAACCTGCGACCTTCAGGTTATGAGCCTGACGAGCTACCGGGCTGCTCCACCCCGCGTCACCAGTTCCGA
>JANQIP010000094.1 GCA_028282095.1 Xanthobacteraceae bacterium
ATCATGCGACCAAACAAAGAGAAAGAGAGCGCGATTGAATCAACCTGAAGCAATCGCGCTTCTGTGATGCGGCACCAACGCGCTTGAGCTTGTCTCATTGTGTTGGTGACGCATCACAAGGCGTTGGATCAGCTAGTGTTCCTTACCTGACGGTCCGGGGTCGGACGTCAGAGAAGGAAACACTAGGTCGGAGATGTCATGACTGGTAAGTTTCGTAGTTCTCCGTTGGCGATGCCGCTGGCCATGCCGGTGTTCGCGCTGGCGCTCGTTCTTGTCGGTTGCGCCGGCGGCCGAGTGCCTTCTCTGACGGGCACGCCGGGCGGGACGGCGATGGCGCCGCTGCCGCCACCGAGCATCTCTCCCGACGACATTGTCGGGAAATGGGGGCTTGGCGCCTATCATCGTCCCGAGGACCGCGCCCGCACCGAAGCCGCCGCCCGCAGCCAGTGCCGGCAGCCCTATGTCATCAATCGCAGCGCGACCGGCGTGTCCATGCTGGGCTACGACAACCCGCAAGTGCAGGACATGACGATCAAGGCGGGCTACGACGGAAAGACTTATATCGGTCCAGGTCCGACGCCGGGCTCGGCGGGCGACCGTCAGGTCGTCTCCTTTGACGGTCGCGTGCTGGTGCTCACCTGGGTCAGTCCGGAAGTTGCGAGTCGCTACGGCACCATGGTCCTCGTTCGTTGCGGGAAATCGAAGAAGTCCCGGTCCGCGGCGCAATGATGTCGCCGCATCGTCAACGGATCTTGTCCTTTCCGATCGCAGTGAGCGAACGCGACGCGCTCCGCGCCGTGCTGAAAAAGGCCGGCCTTCCCTTTGAGGATATCGATGCGCCCGCGCTGCATGTCTGGCGCTTCGAAGGCGATGATGCCTTGGTCGGTTTCGGCGGGATCGAGCTCCATGGCAAGTTCGCGCTCTTGCGTTCGCTCGTCACCTTGCCGCCGCTGCGCGGGCGCGGATGGGGGCGCACGATCACCGGGGTGCTCGAAGTCGAGGCGATCGCGCTCGGCTGCCGGACGCTTTATGTGATCACCGTCGACCAGGACCGGTTTTTCGCCCAGCAAGGCTACGAGACCTGTCGCCGCGAAGACCTGCCGGCTGTAATCCGCGATACGCCGCTGGTGAAAACGCGCTGCCCCGCCTCGGCAGCCGTGATGACGAAACAACTGGTTTAGGGCACGATTCCTTCAGCTTGAATTTTCTAACCTCCCCCTGAAAGGGGGAGGTCGGCGAGCGGCGCAGGCAAGCGTGCGCAGCCTGCGCGGGCTTGCCTGCGTGCTCGCCGGGAGGGGGTCCACAGGACCGCCTCTGTCGCGGATGAAGTAGCCCCCTCCCCGACCCTCCCCCGCAAGCGGGGGAGGGAGTAAAGGCTTCAAGCGACGGCATAGTTTGATACCAAACTAATCCGCCGGAAACAGCATTGGTCGCGCGCTCTTGCTGTTTGGTCTTGTCGCGCGACCTCGTCCAAAAAACCTCATGTCCGCGTCGTCACGGTGCTGATCAATGCGCGCAGCCCCTTGGTCAGCGGCTTGTCGCGCCGGAGCACCAAGCCCAATTCGCGGTGCAGCCTCGGCTTGAGCGAACGCACCACATAAGAGCCCGACACCTGCTTGGGACGGACCGCCATACGCGGCAGCACCCCGCAGCCAAGGCCCGCGCCGATCAGCTCCTTCATCGCCTCGACGCTGCCGAGCTCCATGATCGGCTTGAGCGCGACGCCGGCCCGCACCGACCATTCATCGATGATGCGTCTCGTATTGGCGCCCGGTTCGTAGAGGAGAAGCGGGAGCGTTGCGAGGTCCGCGGCCGAGACCTCCTTCGGCAGCCGTCGCCACTCCGCGGGCGCGACAACGACGAACTCATCGTCAAGCACCCGCCGCACATCGAACATGCGGCCCGGCGCCGGCAGGGTGACGAGCCCGATGTCGGTGCGGTTCTCCTCGATCGCCCGCAGGACGTCCGAGGTATTGCCGGAGCTGACCACAAGCTCCAGCGCCGGAAACCGGTGCCGCAGATGGCGCAGGATCGGCGGGAGAAGATAGATGCAGGCGGAAGCGCCGGTGCCGATGCGCACCCGCCCGGTGACGCCCGACGCGTGCGGGACCATCGCCTCGGCGGCGGCGTCGATCGCGGCTTCGACATTGCGGGCATGCGCAAGAAATTCCTGGCCGGCCGCCGTCGCCGTCGCGCGCCGCCCGACGCGCTCGATCAGCTTGACGCCGAGACGCCGCTCCAGGCCCCGCACCTGCAGGCTGACGGCCGGCTGGCTCAGCCCCAGCCGCTCGCCGGCCGCAGAGAAGCTGCCGAGCTTCACCACCTCGGAGAAGGTGCGCAGTTGGTCGAGATTGAGCCCGCGCATGCCAAAGTCTGCCTTATGCGTTGCATAATTTCTCTAATATTCAATTATGCCACAGGGTGCGGCATTTTGGCGAGCCGGTATTTAGATGAATGAGATGAACCGGATGCACCAGGTGCTCGATCGGGAACGCACGCGAAGCGCGTGTGCCGTGCGTGATTCTTGCGAGGAGGATTTGCACGCGGTGCAGGCGATCTACCGCCATCATGTGCTGTATGGCGCCGCGTCCTTCGAGGAAGAGCCGCCGTCGCTCGCCGAGATGACCCAGCGCCGCGCATTCGTCCTCGATCGCGGGCTTCCCTTCCTGGTCGCCGAGCACGAGGGACGCGTCGTCGGCTACAGCTATGCGACCTCCTATCGGGATCGCTCGGCCTACCGCTTCACCATCGAGGATTCGGTCTATATCGAGCCCGAGTTCTGCGGTGTCGGCATCGGCCGGGCCTTGCTGTCGACACTCATTGCCCGCTGCGAGGGCGGCGATTGGCGCCAGATGATCGCGGTGATCGGCGACGGAAGCAATGCCGCCTCCATCGCGCTGCACGGGCAGCTCGGCTTTCGCCTTGTCGGCACGCTGCGCGGCGCCGGCTTCAAGTTCGGCCGCTGGTTCGACTCGGTGCTGATGCAGCGCGCGCTCGCACCATGACGCGATAGAGCGCGATTGCTTCTCCTTGGATCAATTGCGCTCTTCCCTCTTGTTTGGTCGCATCACCTAATCCGAAAAGTCTGCCGACTTTTCGGGATCATGCGCTAGTCCGCGACATCCGACAGTCGAGGCCGATGCCCTTCCCGCGCGAACTCATCGTCGGCCCCTGGCGTGCCGTGACCGTGCTGAGCGTGACGGAAGTACTCGCGTGGGGCGCGCTCTATTATCCGCCGGTTCTTACGGTGCCGCTGATCGCCGCCGAGCGTGGCTGGTCGGCGTCGTTCGCAATGAGCGGATTCTCGGCCGCGCTCCTGGCGGGAAGCCTGGTCGCGCCCACCGTCGGCCGCTTGATCGATCGCCATGGCGGGCACTGGGTGATGAGCCTGGGCTCGCTCGTCGGGGCGGTCGGCCTGCTCATGCTCACCACGACCAGTCATCCGCTCGCCTATATCGCCGCGTGGATGCTGCTTGGCGTTGCGATGTCGGCGACGCTCTACGAGGGAGCCTTCGCGACGCTTGGTCGTATCTTCGGCCCGGCAGCACGGCGACCGATCACCTTCGTGACCTTTGTTGCCGGACTATCCTCCACCGTGAGCTGGCCGGTCACCCAGCTTCTGCTGGATACGAACGGATGGCAGAGCTGCTATCTCGTCTATGCGGCGCTGCTTGCCGGCATCGCCGCGCCGCTGCAGGCCTTCGCCCTACCGCGCAAGCGGGTCGGTCCGGTAGCGCCGGCACCTGCCGAGGCGGTGACGCCGGAACGGGGCCCTACCCTTCCCCCGCGCGGAAAACCCTTTCTCCTGGTGATGGCGGGCTTCACCGCCTATGCCTTCATCCCCTCCGGTCTTGCCGCCCATCTCCTCGCCTTCTTCCAAAGGGCGGACATCGATCCGGCAACGGTGGTGATCATCGGCATGCTGTTCGGGCCGGCGCAGGTGCTGGCGCGGGCCTGTGAGTTCGCCTTCGGCGCCAAGGCTCATCCATTGTATCTTGCGCGCTTTGCCTTTGCGCTGATGGTGAGCAATTTCATCATTCTGGGAATCGTCGGCATTTCGACGCCGCTCGCCGCGCTGTTCTACGTGCTGTTCGGCGCCAGCAACGGGCTCGTCACCATTGCCCGCGGCACCGTTCCACTCGCTCTGTTCGGTGCCGCAGGATTCGGCCGGCTGGTCGGACGCCTGGCGGCACCGTGGATGGTGATGCAGGCAGCGGCCCCGCTCGTGCTCGCGCTCGTCGCCGAGCGCGTGTCCGATGGCGGCGCCCTGACGCTCACCGCGCTGTTCGCCGCCGTCGCGCTCATCTGCTTTCTCGCCATCCGCCGGCCGGGAGCGTGAGTCTTTGCCGAACGCGTCGCAAGGCCGATAGCGCTCGGTTAACCATGCTTCGGCATGTATACTCGGGCTTAACCATGGCTTTGCGCCGTTTACGCTTGGGTCACTATAATACGGTGAACAAACCCGATCTGCGATCAAGAGAACGGCGCGGGCGAATCGAATTTACCCCTTGGTTTCCATTTTCGGTCTTACTCGGAACCATCGAGCGCAAGGGTTAATCCCCCGTCCCTATCGCAGCCAGCACAGAGTCAAGTCATGTATCGCGTCCTTCTCTGCGCGCTCGCAACGAGCGCTCTTGCGACTTCTATTGCCTTCGCCGAACCACCCCCCTCCCGCTACGGCTATGTCGCTTACGACCACGGCACCAACGGTTACGGCACTACTGGAACGCGGGCTCGAACGCCGTATGCCCGCGTGCGATACGGCCATCGCGCTTACGGCCATCACGCTTATCGCCGCGGCGCCGCACGGGCGCAGGCGCCAAGACAGCGTGCGCACGTCCGGTATGCGGCGCGCAGCCGTCTCGGCGGCGGCTTCATCGAGGCGATCTTCGGCGGCGGTCCGCGCTATGCGCCGAACGCCTACGGCTCCCAGCGCTACATCCCACCGCAATCGCGACACAGCCGGTTCTCGATCGATCCCCGATTCCGCCGCCAGGTCGTTCCCTATGACGGAACGGAGAAGCCGGGCACGATCGTCGTCAACACCCGCCAGTTCCATCTCTATCTCGTGCAAGAGGGAGGAAAGGCGATCCGCTATGGCGTCGGCGTCGGCCGGCCTGGCTTCACCTGGTCCGGCGTGCACACCGTCTCGGCCAAGCGGGTCTGGCCGGACTGGCGTCCGCCCAAGGAAATGCTGCGCCGCTCGCCGCACCTGCCGCGTTACATGCCCGGCGGTCCGGACAATCCGCTCGGCGCACGTGCCCTCTATATCGGCTCGACGCTCTACCGCATCCACGGCTCCAACGAGCCCTGGACAATCGGCACCCAGGTGTCCTCGGGCTGCATCCGCATGCGCAACGAGGACGTGGTCGATCTCTACGGGCGCGTCCCGGTCGGCGCCAAAGTGGTGGTGATCTGACAGGAGACAGAACGAGCAACCCGAACAGTTCGAAAGGTCATCGGATCGATCTGTCTGAGACGTGAGAGATGGTCACAGTCGGCCCGGACCATGACACGGGCCCCCCTGGAGCGCGCCCGATTGCTGGCAGGCCGGGCGCGCTCCCTTTTTTCGGAGGCGGTCGGGCGTTCGTTAGCTGTGAGCCTGCTTGGGCTGCTTGGGCTGCTTGGGCCGCAGCAGTGTCACCAGAAAAATGCCGGTGATGATAAGGCCGGCTCCGGCGTAGTGATACCATTCGACTTGCTCGCCGAGGATCAGCCAGCCGAAGAAAGTCGCGAAGATCATCTGGGTATAAACCAGAAACCCAGCTCGCGCCGCACCGAGAACCTCAATGCTCCAATTAAGGCAGAGATACATTAAGGGGCCGCCGATGGTGATCGCAAAAAGGAAGGCCAGATAGCCTTTCATCGCGAGATTGGCGTGATCGCCGTTCCAGACCTCAAAAAGTGCAAAGGGCAGCGCAGCTAAGCCGCCGGCGGTCATCAGGATGACAATCAGCGGCAACGGTGCCAACTCGAATTTGGCTCGCTTGAGAAGAACCGAATAGCTGGTGAGGAACACCGCCGCGCCGAGCGTGAAAAGATCGCCGAACTCGATCTTCAAGCCAAGCAACTGGGAAATGCTCCCATGTACGGAGATGACCACGATCCCGGCGAACGCCACCAGAGCTCCTAAGGCCTGCCAGCCATTCATCCGCTCATCGAGCACGAAATGGGCGACCACCATTATCAGCATCGGCGACGTTGCGTACACGATTCCGGCACTGACCGCGGATGTGTAGGATAGCGCAGTGTAAAGTGTCCCCTGCACGAGGCCCATTCCGATGGCGCCGATGAGCGCCGCCTCCAGCCATCGCTTACGGAGAAAATCGATCATCTCACGGTAATGGGTGGCAACGAGCGGCAGAAGGATGAGCGCGGCAAGAAAGGCGCGGGCGCTGCTGAACATCCAAGGGGGCATTTCCGAAACGCCGATCTTGACGATGGCGAACAAGCTACCCGCGATCACCCAGGTCATGAGCCCCGCGGCATAACCCACGGCCTCGGAATGGGTCGATATGTGCCGCTTCTCTGCGGCCGCCTCGGCGATCGCCCAAAAGTGTAACGCCAACGCGATCCCTTTCGTTGAATTGATCCGATTACTCCGCGGGGCTGCGCGCCTGCTTGGGTCGCAGCAGCGTCACCAAGACAATACCGATGATGATGAGGCCGGCGCCGGCGTAGTGATACCACTCGACCTGTTCGCCGAGGATCAGCCAGCCGAAGAAGGTTGCGAAGATCATCTGGGTGTAAACCAGCAATCCCGCACGCGCCGCCCCCAGCACCTCGATGCACCAATTGTAGCAGATATACATTAAGGCACCGCCGATGGTGATGGTATAGAGAAAGGCCAGAGAGCCTTTCAACGTGAAATCGGCGCGATAGCCGTTCGAGACCTCGAAGAGCGCAAAGGGCAGCGCAGCCAAACCACCGGCCATCATAAGAATGACGATCAGCGGCAGCGGCGCCAACTCGAACTTCGCCCGCTTGAGCAGGATCGAATAGCCGGTAAACATGACTACTGCGCCGAGCGTGATGATGTCACCGAACTCGATCTGCAAGCCGAGCAATTGCGTCATGCTCCCACGCACGGCGATGACCACGATCCCGGCAAAGGCCACCAAGGCCCCCAGGGCCTGCCAGGCATTCATCCGCTCATCGAGAACGAAATGGGCCGCCACCATTGTCAGCATCGGCACCGTTGCGAACACAATGCCGACACTGGCCGCAGACGCGTAGGATAGCGCGGTGAAAAGCGTCCCTTGCACAAGGCCCAGTCCGATGGCGCCGATGAACGCCGCTTCCGGCCATCGCTTGCGGAGAAAGGCGATCATCTCGTGATAATGGGCGGTAACGAGCGGCAGTAGAATGAGCGCGGATAGAACGGCGCGGGCGCTGCAGTACATCCAAGGGGGCAGTTCCGTGATGACGATCTTGGTGACGGCAAGCACGCTGCCCGCCAGCACCCATGTCATGATGCCGGCAGCGTAACCCACGGCCTCAGAATGCGCGGATATGTGCCGCTTCTCTGCGGCCGCTTCGGCGACCGCCCAAAAATGTATCGCCACCGTGATTCCTTCAGCGGTATAGGCCGGGTCCGATCACTGGGCGGGGCTGTGAGCCTGCTTGGGCCGCAGCAGTGTCACCAAGACAATGCCGATGATGATGAGGCCGCCGCCGGCATAGTGATACCACTCGATCTTCTCGCCGAGGATCAGCCAGGCGAAGAAGGTCGCGAAAATCATCTGGGTGTAGATCAGCAATCCGGCGCGCGCCGCCCCGAGCACCTCGATGCTCCAGTTGTAGCAAAGATATAGTACGGCACCGCCGATGGTGATCGTATAGAGAAGGGCGAGATAGCCTTTCATCGCGAGATTGGCGTGATCGCCGTTCCAGACCTCGACGAGTGCAAAAGGCAGCGCAGCCAGACCACCGGCCGCGAGCAGGATGACGATCAGCGGCAGCGGCGCCAACTCGAACTTCGCCCGCTTGAGCAGAATCGAATAGGCGGTGAACATCACCACCGCGCCGAGTGTGATGAGGTCGCCGAATTCGATCTGCAGGCCGAGCAACCGAGCAACGCTCCCATGCACGGCGATGACGATAATCCCGACAAAGGCCACCAAGGATCCGAGGGCCTGCCAGGCATTCATCCGATCATCGAGGATGAAATGGGCCGCCACCATTGTCAGCATCGGCACCGTGGCGAACACAATGCCGACATTGACCGCAGACGTATAGGAGAGCGCGGTGAAGATCGTCCCCTGCGTCAGGCCCAGCCCGATGGCGCCGATGAACGCCGCCTCCAGCCAGCGCTTGCGGAGCAGATCGATCATCTCATGGTAATGGGCGGTAACGAGCGGCAGGAGGATCAGCGCGGCAAGAAGGGCGCGGGCGCTGCAGAACATCCAAGGCGGCATTTCGCTGACGCCGATCTTGGTGATGGCGAACACGCTGCCTGCGATCACCCAGGTCATGATGCCGGCGGCATAACCCACGGCCTCGGAATGGCTGGAAATATGCCGCTTCTCCGCGGCCGCTTCGGCAGCCGCCCAAAGATGTACCGCCACCGCGATTCCTTCCCTGATATCCGAGTGGGTCTAAGCTTGGCCGTTTCGCCCGATTGCCGTCAACCGCCCTCGTCGATCTCTCGACAGGTAAGGCAAGGACCGACAAACTTGAAAGTGATGATCGTATGGTGGGGTTCCAACGACGGCGTCGTTGACGCGACCTCGGGTTCAACGACCAGACGGTTCGGCAGACACGGCGCCTGACACGCGGGTGACGATATGATGCGCGTAGCCGACTATACCTCTCCGCGATTCGTGATCAGCGCGTGAGCCATTGTTTCATCGACCTCGGTGGCCTGAACGACAGTTTCATGCCGGCGATGACCGAAACCGAGCGCCTGAAGACGATTGTCGCCGCCTTCGAGGGCGGGGCGGCCTAGAGCGCGATTGCTTTAGGTTGATTCAATCGCGCTCTCTTTTCCTTTGTTTGGTCGCATGATCTTATCCGAAAAGTCTGCCAACTTTTCGGGATCATGCTTTAATGGCCGACGGTTACGCGCGCGCTCGGGTGGTCTTGGCGTGTGCTTCGGAATCGGCGGGCCAGGCATTCTCAACATGACGACGGCACTCGCCGCGGTATTGCGGGCAGGCAAGGCGCCCTCACGGCGCACTCTCGGCGCGCCGTGTCCATTCGTTCGAGACATCGGAATTGCTTCGGGGGCCGGCGGCCCCCGTTTACCTTCACCTGTGCTCAGCCGCTATGCGCAAACAGCCGTGTGTGCGGCCGAACTCCTTCCGCCTTTGTTCGCGTTTGAGTTTGCGGTTGCATTGACGCCGCGCGCGGTCGCAAGCGGTGCCCATTTTCTTCCGATGCGTGCCGGCCGCGGCCACACGATGCCCGGACGTGTCTTCCGCGGCGTAAACGCAGTAGGCTTTAGCGTTGGCCGGCGCGGTTGCCTGTGATGACATGGCCACCGCGAGGATGGCGGCAGCCATCAGTGAATAGACGGGTTTCATGATTGTCCTTTCGTTGTGTTGTCACCCGGGCGTCGAGCCGGGATGGCGCCTTGTCGGTCGTTGAGGACAATCCAAAGGTTCAAGGTGGGATCTTGTGGAAGCCGGGAAGGGACCTGCGGCGAAGTCAGCGAGAGCAGATGCCGCCGGTCAGACGGCTGTCACGAACAACAATAACAGTTTGATGCCCAACAGATTATCCGACCTATCGATCGAAGTGGCATCCGAAGCAATTTCGGGTGAGCAAACACCCGGTTCTTGGTGCGCCTTGTCCACGAGATCGAGAGTCGGGACAATTCGTTAGAGCGCGCGCTTGCTTGGCATGTTCTTCCCGGCGGTCTGAAAACAATCCGGGAAAGGTCTCGTGTACTGCTTACGGTTTCCTCCCGGTTTGCCACGCAAGCCGACTTCCCCTTTTTAGGGGAGGTGATGAAACAACGCCTCCGGCGCGCATATCTGCGGTTGGTGCGCACCCTCGGCGCGCGCCAACGAGATCGATAAAGAACGAATATCAGTCGGCAATCATGCTTCGGTGCGAATGCTCCGGTTGGAATGTTCCTGGCGCGGGTGCTTAGGCGGCAACGCGCGGCATACCTCGCTGCGGTCCCACGTCCCAGTTCCCCATGGGGACGGCGCCACATCGCGGCTCCCGGATTACGGGTGCACAGTTGACAGTCACCTGCATTTCTATATTCGTTGAATTATGGAAAAGACAGATGCCGTGGCGGCGCTGGCAGCGCTTGCCCAGGACAACCGGCTCGAGGCCTTTCGCCTGCTGGTGCAAGCCGGCCCGGAGGGTCTGCCGGCCGGTCAGGTCGCCGCCGCACTCGCTCTCGCCCCCAACACGCTCTCATTCCATCTGGACCGGCTGCGAAATGCCGGACTTCTGAATGTGCGGCGCAAAGGGCGCTCGTTGATCTATTCAGCGAATTTCCCCGCGATGGCCGCGCTTGTCGGCTACCTCACCGACAATTGCTGCGGCGGCAGGGAAAGCTGCGGCCCGTTCGGCGGCCCGCAGGGACGCAATCCCGACCTTCTCGACATGGCCGGCCCGGCCGACTCCTCCGCCATGTCCGACCCACGGGGAAACGTCATGAACCATCCATACAATGTGCTTTTCCTGTGCACTGGCAATTCGGCGCGCTCGATCATCGCCGAAGCGATCCTGAACAAGACCGGCAAAGGCCGTTTTCAGGCCTTCAGTGCGGGCAGCCAGCCAAAGGGCGCGGTCAACCCGCACACGCTGCGCCTGCTGCACAATCTCGGTTATGACATCAATGTCTTCCGCTCGAAATCGTGGGCCGAGTTTGCCCGCCCCGACGCGCCGCCGCTCGATTTCGTGTTCACCGTCTGCGATAGCGCCGCAAGTGAGACCTGTCCGGTCTGGCCGGGCCAGCCGATGACGGCGCATTGGGGCATTCCCGATCCTGCCGCAGCGGTCGGAACCGACAGCGAGATCGCCCACGCCTTCAACGAGGCTCACCGCATGCTGGCGCAGCGGATCGGCATTTTCGCCGCGCTGCCGATCCACGCGCTCGATCGCCTCGCCCTGCAGAAACGGATCGAAGAGATCGGACAATCGGAGGGCGCTACTGCCGGCGTCGCCGCCAAGCAAGGAGCGGCAAATGTCGACGTTTGAGCGCTATCTCACCGTTTGGGTTGCGCTGTGCATCGTCGCCGGGATTGCGCTTGGCCACGCGATGCCGGAGGTGTTCCAGGCGATCGGAGGCGCCGAGATCGCCAAGGTCAACATTCCCGTCGCCGTGCTGATCTGGCTGATGATCATCCCGATGCTGGTGAAGATCGACTTTGCCGCGCTCGGTGAAGTACGGCAGCATTGGCGCGGCATCGGCGTCACATTGTTTGTGAACTGGGCGGTGAAGCCGTTCTCGATGGCGGCGCTCGGCTGGTTCTTCATCGGTTATCTGTTCAGGCCCTACCTGCCGGCGGACCAGATCGACTCCTACATTGCCGGGCTGATCATCCTTGCCGCCGCGCCGTGTACGGCCATGGTGTTCGTGTGGAGCAACCTCACCAAGGGCGAACCGCACTTCACGCTGACCCAGGTCGCGCTCAACGACACCATCATGGTGTTCGCCTTCGCGCCGATCGTCGGCTTGCTGCTCGGCCTGTCGGCCATCATCGTGCCGTGGGACACGCTCGTCCTGTCGGTCGTGCTCTATATCGTGCTGCCGGTGATCGCGGCGCAGCTCATACGCCGGTGGTGCCTCGCTGCGGGGGGTGAAACGGCGCTCGCGCGAGTTCTCGTCGTGCTGCAGCCGATCTCGCTGGTTGCGCTCCTTGCGACGCTGGTTCTCCTGTTCGGGTTCCAGGGCGAGCAGATCTTGCGCCAGCCGATCATCATTGCCTTGCTGGCCGTGCCGATCCTCATTCAGGTCTACTTCAATGCCGGCCTTGCTTATCTGTTGAACCGCGTCGCCGGCGAGCAGCATTGCGTCGCCGGGCCTTCGGCCCTGATCGGGGCGAGCAACTTCTTCGAGCTCGCGGTTGCGGCTGCAATCGCCCTGTTCGGCTTCAACTCGGGGGCGGCGCTCGCGACCGTGGTCGGCGTCTTGATCGAAGTGCCGGTAATGTTGTCGGTCGTGCGCCTCGTCAACCGCAGCAAAGGCTGGTATGAATCATCACGCAAACCATTGATATCATATCCTAAACACTGAATTATGGTGTCCTCGCCGCCCTGCCCGATTTGTCTTAGATCGGACAAATCGGGGCCAAATTCCTGCGCTCCAAGCTGCACAGGAAAACGAGGGTTGCGGAGGCGTCGTGGTGGGAGTGGTGACCCGATTCAAACACCGTGCGTTCGTGGTGTTCGACAAAGCCGATGCGCAGTGGGCCGCGCAGCTCCAGCGCAGGCTTGAGCGCACCCACATCGCATGGGCGCTGATCGGCCAGGACACGCCGATCGGACTGGTTCCGAAGGACCTCAGATCGATCTTTCGCTATGGCGGCGAAGCGCCAGAAGGAGCGGAAGGAAAGGCGCTTTCGGACCAGGCGATGTCCGCGCTCGACGAGTCGTTGTTCCTGGTCGTCCTGTGTTCGCCGGATGCCGCCAAGAGCGAAACGGTGAACGAAGCTGTCCGCCGTTTCAAGTCGCTGGACAGAGTGGAACGGATCATCCCGGTCATCATCGCCGGGGAACCCAATCACGAGGAAGGTGAGTGTTTTCCGCCGGCGCTGCGTTCAAAGCTCTCGAAGAGCGATACGTCGCCGGCTGAGCCGGAAAAGCCGGGCGCCCCGCCTGTCGCTGACGCACGCCCGGACGCCGACGCGCCGCCGGCTGAGGCGGAAAAGCCGGGCGCCCCGCCTGTCGCTGACGCGCGCCCGGAAGCCGACACGCCGCCGGCTGAGCCGGAGAAGCCGGGCGCCCCGCCTGTCACCGACGCGCGCCCGCAAGGCGACACGCCGCCGACCGAGCCGGATGAGCCGGTCGCACCGCTCGTCATCGACGCGCGGCCGCAAGGCGACGGCAAAGACCGCGCCATCGAACGGCTCACCGCCGCTCTGCTGGGGGTCGACTTCGACGTTTTCCTGCAAGCACAGAATCGCCTGCGCAGGGGGCGCTCACGTGTCCGTAACGGTCTCGTTGCCGCATTGCTCCTTTGTGCGGCTATCGTCGGCGGCCTTGCCTGGGTCCGATACGAACTGCCGCGCAATGCCGAGCTGCTCGATGGCACGCTCGCGACCGGGACGAACTGGGCCGTGCGCGCGGTCGAATTCTCCCGCCAAGTCGGCGCGCCGGTCTCGGTCTCGCGCGAGATTGCGGAATGGAGCGAGTCCGCTTTGGCGGGGCTTGCTGACCTGGGTGCGGACACGCCTCTTCTGCGTTATCGACGCGCCGACACGCTCCTTGCGTTCTCCCGGCAAGAGGAGGCGCTCGGCGATGCCGGACCAAAACGCCGCGACATTTCGCAGGCTGCAACACTGCTTGCCGACATTTCGCCCGAGGACTTTGGCAGTCCAGAGCTCGAACGCGATCTTGCCATGGCTCAGCTCACAGTCGGCCATGGACTGCTGGAACGCGGCGCGACCGACGATGCGCTCAAGCTGCTGCGTCAGAGCCTTGTTGTCACGAAGCGCCGGGCCGCTGCCGATCCTTCCGACCCCGCGCGCCAACGCGACCTCTCGCTCAGCGAGAACGCCGTCGGCGACGCCTTGCTCGCCAAGGGCATGCACGATGAAGCCTTGCGGCAGTTCCGCGAGTCCGAGGCCGTGCGCAAAGGGCTCGTTGGGCGCAATCCCGAGAACGGGCAATGGCGACGCGATCTTTCGGTTTCGCAGGAGCGCATCGGCGATGCGCTGCTTGCGCGCGGGGAGCTGACCGACGCTTTGAAGGCCTACCGGACGAGCCTCGCGCTGCGGCTCGCCGCGGTCGATCCTCAGGCCACGGGTGGTTGGCAGCGCCAAGCCTCCGTTTCCTACAACAAGATCGGCGACGTGCTGGTTGCGCAAGGTGAGTTTGACGACGCATTGAACAGCTACCGCAGCGGACTTGCCCTTCAGCTTGGCGCCGGCGAGCGGAACGAAGCAGAACAGCGCGCCCTATCCGTCTCCTATGAGCGGATCGGCGACGTCCTCAAACGAAACGCATCGTGGGACGAGGCACTGGCCGCCTACCGCACAAGCCTTGGGCTTCGTCAGCGCCTCGCCGCCGCTGACCCCGGCAATTCGCGCTGGCAGCAGGACCTCGCGGCCTCGCATGAGCGCATCGGCGATGTGCTGATGGGTCAAAACGCGCTCGACGATGCGCTCGCCGCCTATCGCGAGAGCCTTGCAACGCGCCGGCGCGTCGGTGGCCCCGACCCGGAAAGCGCCGCGATGCAGCGCGATATCGCGCTCTCGCTCAACAAGATCGGGGACGCACTGACGGCCAAGGGCGCGGTCGACGAAGCGATCGAGAGCTACCGCGCGGCCCTCGCGATGGGCGAGCGGCTGGTCGCGCTCGATCCCGACAATACGCAATGGAAATGGGACTTATTGGTCCTTCAATGGCGGCTTGCGAGCAATGGCGACGACCCGGCCAAGCGCTTTGGCTTGATCGTTGAAACCATGCGTGAGCTCGCCGCCAAGCGAAAGCTCACCGTCGAACAAGCGCGCTGGCTGCCGGCCGCCGAGAAGGCGCTGGAGCGGCTGCGCAGCCAGTGATTGAACATGATTCCGAAAGCCCGGCAGGTTTTTCTAGAGAAGATTATACGAAAGAATAAAGACTAAAAGGGCTCGACCGATTCAACCTCAAGCAATCGCGCTCTAATCAGGCGTTTTATTTGGACGAATCTACAAGCGCCACGACACGCATAGCCCTCGGTTGTTTGCAGTTAACTTCACCCTCTTTGAGAGTCGGCTTTGTGCATTCACCTCATCGATCGGGCGAAGGAACGAAAGGTGGAGGCAATCATTGACGTTACAAGCTATCGCGGCGGTGGAAAGGGTGGCCGGCCGGGAGCAGTGCTACGAGGAGGCCACTCCCACTGCTCCCGGGCCGGCCGAACCCTACGGACCCAGGAGATGCGGCGGACCTGAGCATTCCGCAGGGTTGCGAGTAACTCGTGCACTCAATGGCGACATTGCGACGAGCGATCCGCCTAGCCTTCAAAAACACCGTTATCAGAAAATTTACCGCAAGCGCTGCGGAAATCAACAGTTCTAAACTGCTGGAGGCGGTCGTTTTCTGTCAATCAAAAAAATTAGGGTTAACGACATATCCGCTCGCCTGGCCGCAAGCCGAAAATTCCGTTGAAAAAGGCATTTTTCGCGGGAGTTGGAAAACCATCATCAGAAGAAATACCGAGCCGACGCCAAATCCATTACGGCGGAATACCGGAAGAAAGACCCTTAACTGCGCAAAAACACTTAACCGCACCGCGAAAAACTGCGGCACTGCCGAAGATTTGCGCCTTTTCAACGAGAAAGAGAAATGGATGCTGGTTCAAGGCAGTGACAGTTCACCGTCGCGTCATAAGCTTGTCATCAAGCTGCATCGGCGACAACGCGATTGCGTCCGTCACGTTTGGCGCGGTAGAGCGCCTCGTCCGCCCGTTTAAGGATTTTCGCCGGCGTGTCGTCGAGCGCGGCGAGCCCGGCGATGCCGATCGAGATCGTCACCTCGACCGAGCGGCCGGCATCATGGATCAGAAAAGGCTCGCTCCCGATGCGCCGCCGCAAGCGTTCGGCGACCTTTGCGGCGACCGCGAGGTCGGTGTCGGGCATCACGATCACGAACTCCTCGCCGCCATGACGACAGGCAAGATCGATACCGCGTATCGACTTGCGCAGCCGCATGGCGAACTCGCGCAGCACATCGTCGCCGGCGTCGTGCCCGTAAGTGTCGTTGATCGCCTTGAAGTAATCGATATCAAGCACCAGGATCGCAAGCGGTTTGCCGCGGGCGGCCGCCTGATCGACGAGGGTCGTCAGGTGGCTCTCCATGTAACGCCGGTTATGCAATCCGGTCAGCGGATCGGTGATCGCCATCTCGATCGAGAGCTGAACATTGTCGCGCAGCCGCTCGGTGTAGCGCTTCTTGCGCACCTGCGTGCGGGCGCGCGCCAGCAGCTCGTTCTTGTCGACCGGACGGAATACATAGTCGTTGACGCCGATTTCGAGGCCTCGCGTGAGCCGCACCGAATTCTCCTCGGGCTCGGCGAGCGCCAGGATCGGCACATTGCGGGTGCGGTCGAGTGAACGGAGTTGGCTGCAGATTCGAAGTCCGTCGTGACCGGCCAAGCCGAGCGAAATGGCAATCAGATCGTAGTGGCCTTCGGTCGCATGAAACAGCGCCTCGCCTGGATCGGGTTCGACATCGACCGTGTGCTCGCTCGCAAGCGTCTGAGCGATGCGCTCGTAGGATGCCTTGCGATCGTCGATCAGCAGGATGTGGCCGTCGCGACCGGTGTCGGCAATCGCCTCCAGAGCCGGGTTTTCGATTCCGATCTCCTTGGAGGTGAGCGCGCGCATGCGCAGTTCGTCGGTCATCATTTTCAGGCGCAGCAGCGAACGCACGCGGGCGACCAGGACGACGTCGGAGACCGGCTTGGTCAGGAAATCGTCGGCGCCGGCTTCGAGCCCGCGCACGCGGTCGGAGGGCTGGTCCAGCGCGGTCACCATCACCACCGGAATGTGATGGGTCGCCGGATTCGACTTGAGCCGCCGACACACTTCGAAGCCGTCGGTACCCGGCATCATCACGTCGAGCAGCACGATGTCGCAATGCGCCCGCTCGCAGATCGCCAGCGCCTCCGCGCCCGACAACGCGGTCAGCACGTCAAAATACTCCGCCGAAAGCCGCGCCTCGAGCAGCTTCACATTGGCGAGGACATCATCAACGACGAGGATCCGCGCGGTCATACGGCGTCCACCTTATGGCTGTCCGAGAAACTGGCGAATTGTCTCGATGAACTTACCCACCGAAATGGGTTTCGATATGTAGGCTTCGCAGCCGCCGCCGCGGATGCGCTCCTCGTCGCCCTTCATCGCGAAGGCCGTGACCGCGACGACAGGTATCGCCTTCAGCTCGGGGTCGTCCTTCAGCCATTTGGTGACTTCGAGACCCGACACTTCGGGCAATTGAATGTCCATGAGGATCAAATCCGGACGGTGCTGGCGCGCGAGGTCGAGCGCTTCGATGCCGCTGCGGGTGCCAACGGTCCGATAGCCGTGCGCCTCCAATAGATCGTGAAAGAGTTTCATGTTGAGCTCGTTGTCTTCCACGATCAGGACGGTTTTTGCCATCCGTGCATCCCCATACGCCAACAATTCCCAACGCCTCGTCCGCGATCGGAGGAGTCGGCGCCGGGGTGCAGCACAATGCTGCAGGTTAGAAGATACTTCTTACGGAAACGCAAACGGCGACACTTCACAAACTATTTCTTAACGATTTCGCAAGCCTAAAACGGAACAGGAACGTTGTTCGCCCCGGACCGTCATGGCTGTCCGCGGCAAGGCCGGAGCGGTTGGCAGTCCTGAACAAATTCGCGCTGCGCACGCGATGCTCGGGTCGACAAACGCAGCAAGGCTCCGCAAACCAATTCCACGGAATGCGGCATCACAAGTTGGTCGTCCGACAAGCAATGTCGGTTCTTGCCGCTGGCATTGTCCGCTTGCACGGATCTCAGGGACAGGGCCGGCTCGGCTTCATTTCGAGAAGCGACATCGTGCCCGACACCGCGAAGTCGCCGTAATCGAGCGTGAGCGCGCGCGAGACGCCATTCTCATACATCTGGAAACTGATGGAGTAGACCGGGGTCTGCTCGCCACCGCCCTTGGCCGTGCGATCGAAATAGCTGATCGTCACCGGCCAACGCTTGAGGCCCGCGAGCGCCCGCTCGCCTTCGGTGGCATCGCCCACGGCCGCTTCTTCCGGGCCGATCTCACGACCGATCACGGTCAGCGTGTCGTAGACCCGCTCGCCATTCTCCGAACCGTCATAAACGGGAAACTCGAGCATCGTCTTGCCGGCGCGCGCCGCCTTGATCACGCGCCGCATGTGCTCGGTCGGGAACACGATGTCCGAATCGAGATCGAACGTCGCCGGCTTCGGCTTGGTCAATCCGACGGCGACCTTGCCATTGCGTCGCTGCGCCCGGCCGTCGACGCGATCGGCGATCTTCTGGTTGATATAGTTCTGTGAGCTGAAGCGGAAATCCTTGGCCGCGCCCTCCTCCCAGGTCGAGGCTCGCAGATCGCTGAGGGCGACCTTCCCCGCACCGCTGTCGAGCTCCGACACCTGGCGGAATTGGAGCACATAGCCCTCGCAGGAATTGCCCGAAAAGTCGTAAAGGATTCGCCCGCGGACCGATTGCAGCCCGCGCGCGCCGCGCGTGCGCAACAGCTTGAGATCGTATACGGCGCGGTGCGAGGCGAGCGTGGTCGCAGCCTTCGCGGCAACCGAAGGTGCGGGCGCTAGTCCCACTGTCGCAACGAGCAGGGTAATGGCGGCGGCTGCCCCCGCGAGTCGACCTGCCATGCCGAGCATCCGTGCTCCCCTGTCCACGCGCTTATTCAACCCCGGAAATCGATGTGCCCGGCGCCCGAACATAGAATGGGCCTTGCGCCCTCGCAACCGGACTTGCCCAGCATCACCATTCTTCAACCGCTTGCCTTCAATCGCTTGCTCGCCGGCCGAGCAACGCCATCCGCGACGGTCGCATTGCTTGGGTCGCCGGTGAAGCGCCCTGCCCCCATTGCACACCGAGGCGCGATCGGACAAGACTGAAGGCTTATTTTAACACGCGGCATAGGAGCCGAAATATGGCAGGTGCGGTAGAGAAGAAAATTTCGGAACTCGGAATCACGCTACCGACGCCGGCTGCGCCGATCGCGACCTATGTCGGTTTCGTGCGATCCGGATCGCTGCTGTTCGTCTCCGGCCAGCTTTGCCTTGAAGATGGCAAGCTGACCGCCACCGGACAGCTCGGCGGTAGCGTTTCGATCGAGCAAGGACAGGCCGCCGCCCGCACCTGCGCCATCAATCTCGTGGCACAGGTCAAAGCCGCGCTCGGCGATCTCGATCAGGTCGTGCGCGTGGTACGGCTCAATGGGTTTATCAACTCGGCCCCGGGTTTTGCCGACGCGCCGAAGGTGATGAACGGAGCGTCCGATCTCATCGTCGCGATGTTCGGCGATAAGGGACGCCATAGCCGGAGCACGGTCGGCGTCGCGGCGCTTCCGAACGACGCCGCGGTCGAGATCGACGGGATTTTCGAAGTGGCGTGACTGCATCCACTGTGGTTCCGACGAAACCCTGCGCCATTCTCCCGCAAAGCGGGGAGAGGTATGGTCGCGGCACTGGCGGCGCTGCCGCGATGTAGCGCGTAGGGTGGATTAGCGCCGGAAGGCGCGTAACCCACCACCAGCATTTCCGTTGTCCTTGTGCCGGTCAATCAAGAGGCGTGCACGCTGCATTTCTCCCCTTCTCCCCGCTTGCGGGGAGAAGGGGGCGAGCGGCGCTTGCCGCGAGCCGGATGAGGGGCTTTGGTTTTCCGCGATGCCTATGCTGGCCCCTCACCCGCCGCGCTGCGCGCGTCGACCTCTCCCCGCAAAGCGGCTATTTGATTCACACATCTCCGACGTCATCAAAAAGAGGATTCAAGATCAGAGACTTAACTGATCCGCGATACTGAACGAGCCGAAGTCCTGG